>JBEKDH010000207.1:0-6316 GCA_050014455.1 Occallatibacter sp. | reverse complement strand
GAGGGTGACGCCGGCCTCGGCGGCGGCGATGGCCTGGTGCAACCCGAAAAGCAGCGTCAGGTTGCAATGGATGCCTTCGCGCTCCAGCACTTCGGCGGCGCGGATGCCCTCCCAGGTGGAGGCGATCTTGACCAGGATGCGGTTGCGGCCGATGCCCGCTTGGTCGTATTGGGCAATGATGGCGCGGGCCTGGGCGATGGTGGCCGCGGTGTCGTAGCTGAGGCGGGCATCCACTTCGGTCGATACGCGGCCGGGGACGATGGCCAGAATCTTCTTGCCGAAGGCGATGGCCAGCCCCTTGAAGGCCAGGTTGGCCACGGCCTCATCGGTTGCGCCCTCGCCCAGCTCCTTGCGGGCCTCCAGCAGCACTCCGTCCACGATGGGCTGGTAGTGCGGCATCTGTGCGGCGGCGGTAATCAGCGATGGGTTGGTGGTGGCGTCCTGGGGGCGGAACTCCGCCATCGCCTCCATGTCGCCGGTGTCGGCCACAACCACGGTGTACTGACGCAACTGGTCGAGCAGGTTTCTTGGCAGGTTCTGCGGCATGATTCCTCCTGGGGAAGGGCGCTCCGGTTGCGGAGCGCGTCCGGATTCAGTTTACCGCCAAATGGATCGAGCTGGATGCAAAGGTTGGGCGCGGAGCATCGATCGGGCCGGTCCTTATCAGGAAGAATCGGCAGGAGCCCACAGGGCTGCTCATGCTTCTCCCAGGTCTCTATGACGAGACCTGGGACACCCGGCGGGAGGATGAGACTCCCCCAGTCTAGGGAGGATCAACGTTCCTAAAAACTCATAACGTGAACTCGCCACGCAAGTCAGTCTGGGTTCAAGAATCCAGTCGCCGAGTTGTTCAAATAGGCCTTCGCTTGTTTAATCTGGTCGGGGTGCCCATACAACAGAGATTTCGGCATCTCCACAGCGTTCAAGAATTCCCGGAACTTATCTTTCGCCGCCTGAACCAGTTGCGGACCGTTTGCTCCGCTCTTGCCTTTCTCAATCACGGCCCGATCTGCCAAGAGTAGACCCCAGTCATAGAGTGCGTCGGCGAAATAGACCTGTTCTCGCTGCTCGGCGAATTGCCTGTCGGACCACCCTTGGTCGAAGGCCCTCGAGGCCTCAGCGAACAACGAAGAATCCTGCCTTAGGCGATAGGTGCTCGCGGTTTTCCTCCCCTCCCCGCATAGAAGATCTTTGTCAGCCAGGGCGATATCGTTGAGACGCACACCCTTGTGCTGGTTCGCTTTGAGCCAGGCTGTGAGCGCATTATGCACTGAGAGCGGGCTTCTCTTAGCGATGTAATCCTGGGCGGCTTTGCCAATATCCGCATTGTCAGCGGACTCGGAGAAAACTATCGTCTTGAGTGCCTTACCGCTCAATTGGCTCTCGCTCGAGATATTGTCCCCCATGAGATCTAACGCACGGAGAACGCCCAGTAGGAGCGCGGGACCGCTATTTGTGTCCGCAAGGGCCTTGTCAATGAAGGGCAGCGCATCCAAACCAAGCTTGGCTAAATCGATTCGCGCGTCCCGGCGAATCATCGGGTCCGATGATTCGAGCCTCCTTTTCATTAGGTCCTCATCTAACGAAGAAGCCGCGTAAACGACTGGCTCTGGACCGTCGGGCATGAATGATCTAACGCGCGAGCTTGAAACATCGTCCGTCTCGATATTGCTATCTTGCTTGCCTGGGGCTATAAGAGTGAATATACCTTTCTTCGCGTTGTAATCGATCACCAAAGACTGCTCGTAATATGAATCCTCCAGTTTAAGCTTAAGCTCCTTAGAGTAACCGACATTGGAAGTCGGATCATAGACGAATATTGAGAGCGTCTGTGGGCCATTGAATTTGCTTTCCTTCATTGCGAGCCAATGGTACTTAACGTAGCCCTTCCGGGCATCGGAATCGTCCTTGCGACAATAAAAGTAGAGATCATCAGGGTTCGCACCGTTTCGAACCTCATATTCCATCGGGAGACCGACTATCTCTCCCTTGATGACGGCCGGCTGTCTGAAATGTACGATACTGTAGGTAATAACTATGCAAAGCATGAGGGCGCCCGCTACAGCCCAATTGGAAACATAGATGGCTTTGTGCAGTTTTGAGCTCGGGTCTTTCTTGAGTTGAATTACGGAAATGGGGAGCGTAACACTGGTGACAAATACCAATAGCGCGGGGGCGCCATAGTCCTGGATTAGCTTCGTGAATTCCGGTGGGGAGATTGTGGCAAGGGTCAGCATCGGTACAAACCTCCGTTCATACTTCCTAGGCCCAACATTATGACAGAATTCTCTCAAATCAGTGAGTAGAATTACCGCATTATCCGTCAATGTCGACAGATCGCGTCTCTTCGGCTCCTGCGGAGCTCGAATTGGAGACGAAGAGCTTGTCGCCTACGATCTCAAGGATCGAAGCCAAAGCGCTGGTAGCAAGCACTTCCTGCTACCAGGCGCCGCTGGTCAGGTAGTCGTGGATCGACGCGGCGGCTTTGCGGCCGGCGCCCATGGCCAGGATGACCGTTGCGCCGCCGGTGACGATGTCGCCGCCGGCAAAGACGCCGGGCTTGCTGGTGCGCATCGACTGCTCATCGGCCACAATGTAGTTCCACTTGTTGGTGGCCAGATCGGGCGTGGTGCTCTGGATAAGCGGATTGGCGGTGGTGCCGACGCCGATGATGGCCACGCTGGCGGGCAGAATGTACTCCGAGCCCTGGATCGCCACCGGGCGGCGGCGGCCGCTTTCGTCCGGCTCGCCCAGCTCCATGCGCACGCAGCGCGCGCCGGTAAGCCAGCCCTTTTCGTCACCCAGAAACTCGATGGGGTTGGTCAACATGCGAAACTCGATGCCCTCCTCGCGGGCGTGCTTGACCTCTTCGGCGCGGGCCGGCATCTCGGCCTCGCTACGGCGATAGACCAGCGTCGCGGTGCGAGCGCCAAGGCGGCGCGCGACCCGCACCGCGTCCATGGCGGTGTTGCCGCCGCCCACCACAATCACGTCGCGGTCGCGGCAGTCGTATACCGGCTGATCGTATTCGCCAGCATTGTAGGCGCGCATCAGGTTGACGCGGGTGAGGAACTCATTGGCCGAGTAGACGCCGTTGAAGTGCTCGCCGGGCACGCCTAGAAAGACGGGCAGCCCCGCGCCGGTGGCCACGAAGACCGCGTCATAGCCCTCATCGCGCATCAGCTCGTCGAGGGTGACGCTCTTGCCGACGACGACGTTGGTCTCGAACTCGACGCCCATGCGGCGCAGGTTGTCTACCTCTTCCTTCACGATGGCCTTGGGCAGGCGGAACTCCGGAATGCCGTAGACGAGCACGCCGCCCAGCTCGTGCAGCGCCTCAAAGACGCGCACGCGATGGCCCTTCTGGACCAGGTCGCCGGCGGCCGAGAGCCCGGCCGGGCCGCTGCCGACGATGGCCACGCTCTTGCCCGTTGGCGGCGCGTTGGCGGGCAGTCCAAGCTGGCCGCTGGCGCGCTCGAAGTCGGCGACAAAGCGCTCCAGGTTGCCGATTGCCACGGGCGCGCCCTTCTTGCCCAGCACACAACCGCCCTCGCACTGGTTCTCCTGCGGGCAGACGCGGCCGGTGATGGCGGGCAGGGCGTTGTCCTCGCGCAGCTTGGCGGCGGCGGCCAGATAGTCGCCGGCATAGATGAGGGCCACGACTTCCTTGATCTTGACGCCCACCGGGCAATCGACGACGCAGCCCGGCTTAGCGCATGATATGCAGCGCGTGGCCTCGGTCAACGCGTCGGCGGCGGGCAGGCCCAGATTCACCTCGGCAAAGTTACGCCTGCGCACCTGCGGGTCAAGCTCCGGCATGTGGCGGCGCAGAATCTTCATGCGCTCTTTGAGCGGGAGGACATTCAATGCGGAGCGTGGTATTGGTCTGGTCTCAGGCAAGATGGGCCTCCCCCGCGGCCAGTTCTTCGCGAAGCTCGGCCACTTCCTCGTCCTTGTGTTCCTCGAAGTACTTGAGCGACTGGCACTCCTTGTCGCGGTACATGGCGTTGCGCTGCATGAGCACCTCGAAGTTTACCAGCGAGGCGTCGAATTCCGGCCCATCCACGCAGGCGAATTTGCTCTTGTCGCCCAAGAGAACCCGGCAGCCGCCGCACATGCCGGTGCCGTCCACCATGATGGAGTTGAGGCTGACCATGGTCTTGATGCCAAGCGGGGCGGTGATGCGGGCCACGGCGCGCATCATGGGCACCGGCCCCACGGCGAGCACAAAGTCGATCTTGCGGCCGGCGGCGAGCAGCTCGTTGAGCTTTTTGGTCACCAGGCCCTGTTCGCCGTAGCTGCCGTCGTCGGTCATCACGTAGGCCTCGCCGCTGGCCTGCCGGACCTCGTCCTCGAAGACCACCATCTCCTTCGAGCGCGCGCCCTCGATGAAGATCACGTGGTTGCCGGCCTGCTTGAGCGCGTTCGAGGTGGGCAGCGCCATAGCCGTGCCCACGCTGCCGGCGAGAATGACCGCCGTGCCGTAGTTCTCAATCTCCGAGGGGCGTCCAAGCGGGCCGACGACGTCGAGAATGGAGTCGCCCGTCTCCAGGCAGTTGAGCATCGAAGTGGTCTTGCCCACGCCCTGCACCGCGATGGTGACCGTGCCCACCGCAGGGTCAGAGGATTTGATGGTGAGCGGGATGCGCTCGCCCTTCTCGTGCAGGCGGAGGATGAGGAACTGCCCCGGCCTTTGCTTGCGCGCAATGCGTGGCGCCTCAATGACAAACTGCTTGATATTGAGGCCGACGCTGCGGGCTTCAACGATCTTGTACATACGGCAGGACTCCGATTCGAGCAGGGGCCATGAGCAATTCTATCCCGCGTACGCGTGGCGACGGATGCGGGAACTGGCGCAGCGCCAGACTGCGGCGTGCGCCGGACCGGCCGTCTTGATTATTCAGGATGCGGAAGTGGGTGGGTGTGATGCGAGTCACCGGGGCGTACAACCGGCACTTGAGGGGTCGGCGTGTGAGCCGGAAGTGGGATACGTGCGCCTTGACAGGTTGAATACAATGGACCCACATTTCTAAGAGGAGCAAGATCGGTGGCAACCTCAATAAGGCTTACGCCGGAAGTTTCGAAGAGGCTGGATCGCCTGGCTGCGAAGACGGGGCGGACGAAGGCCTTCTATCTTCGCCTGATCATCGAGAGCGGCATCTCCGAGATGGAGAACTATTATCTGGCCGCCGATGTGTTGGAGCGGATTCGCAAGGACCAGGAGAAGGAACTTGCCGCACCCACCGCTAGGAAAGAGCCGGGCCCGGGGGAATGAGCCGGCCAGTTTCGCCGGGAATTCTCTCAACAAACGCAAAAGAACCTTGACAGCTTCATCTGTCAAGGCTCCTTTGCAAAGATGGTTCGATTGGAAACGGCCCTGTCCGGGACGGAGTTTACCGCGCGAGCTTTCTGCGCAACGCGCCGGCCAGACCCACCAGGCCGGTGCCGAGCAGAAGCAGGCTGCTGGGTTCGGGCGTGGGTGAGCCGCCCGCGGTCGAGGAACCCAACGTGATCTCGTCAAATCCAACCTCGTTCTCGACGCCGCCAAAGTTCACCGACTCGGCCGTGCCTGCAAACGCCGCGCCCGCCTCAGTCCAATTGCAGAAGGCGGTGCTAGGGTCCACGCAACCAGTAGTGTCTTGTGCAGCCAGCGATACCGATGCCAATTCCGTGCCGGTACCGTCAAGTCCGCTCCAAACGGTGACCGCCCCAGCATCAGCCGAGCTATAGTAGAACGAGAAGCCGGTAGTGAAACCGCCCGCATCGTCCAAGGTGGCCGCCGCGCCAGTCAGGAAATACGCAACCGGGCCACCGGAGGGATTGTCCTGAAAATTGCCGCCTCCCCCATCAAGCTCGGAAATGATCGCCAACGAGTTGTCCGAGAAAACGATACCGTCGCTGGGGCCCGGTCCGCTGCCATTCCCTCCTAGCCCTCCGTCAAAAAAGTTCTCGATCGCCTCATCACTCTGTAGACCCGTGAGGTTGAGCGTTACTGTAGATCCAGCCCAAGCCGTCAGGCTTGAAACTGCTAGGAACGCCAGCGGCATCGCCATCCTTACAATCTTCATGCGAACTCTCCATTTCTTGACTTAAATGATCTGTTCTCTCCGGCCCCGGCCGAAACCAGCTTGCGCCAACTGCTCGCCAGCGAACTTCTCTGGCGCCATCTCAACACCTGCGAAACCTGCTTTTCAGGGATTCCACTCATGCTCTACCGTGGAGTCCCATTGTGGACTTGGTACCGACAAAGTCCACAACTTCCCTCTAAAGGGAGACACCTACCCCCCAGCAAGCTGACTGCCTTCTCCATGCAATC
>JBEKDH010000206.1:0-6423 GCA_050014455.1 Occallatibacter sp. | reverse complement strand
ATTGTTTCTCGTGTGTGCCGAACCAAAGCGCCAGCAGCCACTGCAATCGCGCATGTTCCCACTTGCCCACGTTGCGCTCCCTGATCTCTCCATCCACGTACTCGCGGTCCGGCCGGTAGCTGTTGCCGAGATATTCATTCAACGGGATGTGCAAAGCCGTGGCCATAGCAAGGAATATAGCATGGATTCCGTGCGCGTATAGGTCAGAACTGTACCTCCCATCGTTGCGGCCGGGTGCCCCGACGGCGGATTCTCGGCCCCGAGAGCGCGCTCTCCAAGCTAGGATCGCTAATCGCTTCCGCCCCCGCCATCGCCCCCACCGCCATCCCCGCCGCCGTCGCCGCCTCCGCTGTCGCTGCTGCCGCTGTCGCTGCCTGAATCGCTGCCGCTGTCGCTGGCGGAATCCATGCCTTCGGCCTCGCTCTCCGTGGTCGATTCGGTAATTTCCTCGTTGTTGCCAACGGCGGATTCCTCTTCAACCGCACCCACAGGCTTGCCATCCTCCTCGGTGACAACCTTGGAGGTCGCCGACATTCCCGAGGGAGTTGAGCTGACTCGAAACCAGGTCCCAGTGCTGAGTGAGCCCGAGGTTTCACCTCCCGATGCATCTCCGCCAGCGGTATACTCCCAATCGGAAAAACCGTTGCGGTCGTGGCTGCGCGTATAGTAGCGGCCATCATCCGCCCGGTAGATCTTGCCGAATTCCTTTTTAGGCACCCGGTTCCTGGATGAGCTGTGCTTTGAATTCACGCCAATCGCAATGAAAATCAGAATGACGAAGGCAACCAGAAAACCGGCAGCAATCTTGACGTTTCGCTCTTCCGCCATGGCTGTTTCCTTCTCAAACGCGGCGACAGGAATGACCTCGCGCGTTCTTCACACACCAATCTACCATCGAGACGGGAGACCGGGGCGTACCACAATAGGGGGCTGTTTCCGCCACCCGGACGCGCCCCAGGCAAGTTAAGATGAACCAGGTCCATTCCTCATGAAGATCGTCGTCGCCATCAAGCAGGTTCCGGAGCGCGATGCGCAGGTGCGCATCGACGCGGCGGGCCAGTGGATTGAGGAAGCCGGACTCCAATTCTCGCCGAACGAGCCGGATGCCTATGCTCTCGAAGAGGCGCTCCAGCTCAAGGAAAGGTCCGCTGCGGCGGACGACGAAGTGGTTGTGGTCAGCGCCGGGCCGGAGCGCGTGGGAGCGGCGATCCGCGATGCTCTGGCCAAGGGCGCCGACCGCGGCATCCAGATTGTCTGCGACGATCTGGGCGCGCGCGATGCGCTCGGAGTGGCCCGCTTGCTGGCGGCCGCCATCGAGCCCGAGAATCCCGACCTGATCCTCACCGGCTTGCAGTCGGAAGATCTGGGCCTGGGCCAGACGGGCGTCATTTTGGCCGAGCTGCTCGGCTTGCCCCACGCCACGCTGATCCTCCATGTGGAGAAGACCGGGACCGGCGTAACCGCCAAGCGCGAGCTCGAAGAGGGCTGGTTCCAGACGATCGAGCTGCCCACCCCCGCCGTGCTTACCATCCAGTCCGGCGGCAACAGGCTGCGCTACGCCACGCTGATGGGCATCAAGCGCGCCAGAACCAAAGAGGTGCGCCGGCTGACCGCCGCGGAACTTGGCGTGGACTCGGCTCCCGTATTGGTCCTGGAGCGGGTCGCGCTGCCGCGGAAACAGAAGTCCACGCAGATTCTCGCTGGCACGGCCAAGGAAGCCGCGGCGGCGCTGGTTGAAAAACTGAGGTTCGAGGCAGGCGTGCTATGAGCGGCGTTCTGGTCGTGCTGGAAGAGCGCGCGGGCCGCATTGCTCGCATTGGTTGGGAGGCCGTCGCAGCCGGGCAACGGCTGGGAGCGCAACTGGGCCTGCCTTTGAGCGCAGCCATTCCTGGCGGGGAGACCGCGTCGCTGGCCGCGGAAATCGCCGCCCGGCCACTCGCCAAAGTGATGCGAGTGGAGCATCCGCTGCTGGCCCAGTACACTGCCGACGGCTTCACGCTTGCCCTGCAGCAGCTCATCGAAAACGAGCGCCCCACGCGCGTGGTCTTTCCGCACACTTACCAGGTGCGCGACTACGCGCCGGCGCTGGCTGCCCGCTTTGGCCAGGTTCTGATCGGCGATGTGGTGGAGATCGGCGATGGCCCGGTCTTCACCCGCCAACTCCTTCAGGGCCGGATGAACGGAGCCTATCGGCACACCGGCGGCGGACCCTGCTTTGTCTCCGTGCAGGCCGGGGCCTTTCGCGCCGCGGCGGCAGACGGCCGGACCGGCGAATCCTTGGCTCCAATTGGGATCTTCACTCCCACCCTCGATCCATCCAAAATTCGCACCCGCCCCAGCCAGCCCTGGCGCGGCGGGGCGCAGAGCGTTGACCTGGGTTCCGCGCAGCGGATCGTCAGCGTAGGACGCGGGATCAAGGATGCAGAGAACATTCCAATGGTTCGGGAACTGGCCACTGCGCTGGACGCGGAGCTGGCCGCCTCACGGCCCATCTGCGACAACGGCTGGCTGCCGATTGAGCGACAGGTCGGCAGCTCGGGCCAGACCGTCTCACCCAAGCTTTATCTGGCAGTTGGAATCTCCGGAGCGATTCAGCACTTGGTGGGGATGAAGGGTTCGCAGTGCATCGTGGCCATCAACAGGGATCCTGACGCGCCCATCTTCGAGGTCGCCGACTACGGCATAGTCGGCGACCTTCTTGAGGTGGTTCCGGCGTTGACCGCGGCGGTGAAAGCGGCCCGGCAGTAACCGGGCTCGCCCGCTTGCCTTACCGCCAGTAGTAAAACCCGCCAATCATGTAATACGGCCGGTAGTAAACCGGCGGATACCCGTAGGTATAGACGCCGGCCACGTACGGAGAGCCGTAGTAGGGGGAGCCGTAGGGGTAATAGCCGCGCCGGTAGAGGCTCGGCCCGCCGTTATAGAGCCCCTGCGCAAGCCGGGACGCCTCTTGCGCGCTTACCGGCGTTACCGTCAGTGGCGCGGTCAGGTGGAAGACCACCAGCGCCTCGGAGGGAATCCAGACATTGGGTCCGGGCGTAGCTGCTGAAGCCGCCGTGCCCGCGGCCAGACCCGCCCCGGCGCCGATGGCGCAGCCCGCGCCACGGCCTACGGCGCAGCCGATGATGGCGCCCACAATCCCGCCGCCAAGAGCATTGCCCACCGTCTCGCCGGCCTTATTCGGTCCCTTCACCTTGAATTCGTCGGTACTGAGCGGATAACTCTGCCCGCCAAGGTCCAGCGAGGTAAGCTTGAGCGCCAACTCCGGGCTGCCGCCCAGGTCGCCGGCCTTCTTGGCCTCGGTAACCACTCCATGCACAGTCGCGCCGCGCGGAATCGCCAGCACGCCGAAAGCCACGTCGCGGATCACGGTGAACTGCACCGGCTCGCCATCCTTGGCTCTCTTGCTGTTCAAGGCCTCGGCCGTCCGTACCTGGATCAGCGTTCCTGCCGGTATGGTCACCGGGCCCTTGGGAGTTTCATAGGCAGGCTCGGGCGGCTGCAAATGAGTGATGCGCGGATTAGCGGGTACATACTGAGGCCGCTGCGGCGGCGCAGAAGGCGGCTGAGCCTGATCCGACCCCTGTCCAGGGGGCGGCAGCGGTCCATCCGTAACCGCCGGGGGAGGGGGCACGGGCGCCATGGATTCATCCCCTTGGCTGTCCGCCATCTGCTGTGTGCCGGGAGCAGCCGGCTGGGCCGCCTGCGGATTGCCAACCTTCAGGTTGTTGTGGACCTTGGTCACGCCCTCGACATGGCCGGCGATCGCCTCCGCCAGTTCGCTGGAAGCATCGCTCGACACCGTTCCCGACAACGTGACCTCGCCCTGGATGGTAGCGGCGGTGATCAGGTCGCTCTTCAGCGCCTTGGAAGCATCCAAAGCATGCACCACGTCCATCTCGATCTGTCCGTCCGTGCGCTGGCTGTCCCGCTGGGCCGTGACGGTAACGGAGTTTTCGTCCGGAGCCTGGGCAACCGCAATCACTCCGCACAAAGCAACCAGCCCGGCCCACGCCAGAATCTGGGGAATGGCTCTCTTTAGCATGCTCCGATTCATTCTCATCTCTCTCCTCCGCCTGTAGCGCGGCTCCAACGGCCAATCGAAGCTGCGCCGCTTGAACCAACGCTCTAGGGTGCTGCTTTCGGCCCAAACATTTAGACGAGGTTTGGCGAAAGCCGTCATCGGTTAGAACCCGGCCAACGGAAAAAAGTTCCGCGCCGCGCAACAAGAGCCCGATCGCAGAAGATGACCGCGCGGCAAGAAACAGCGGCACGGGACTGAAAGCCGCAAGAACCTCCGCGCCAAGAGACTCCAGGCCTCGCTGACTGCAACCTCTCGGCTTTTGGTTGTTCTCTGCGCTTACCGGAGCGCCTGATCGAAGGCCGCGGCCAGCGTCCTCAACCCGGCCGCCACATCGGCTCCCAGATGAACCCGCAAAGCCCGCCGTCCGCGCGACTCGAGAACCGCCAGGTCTCCGGCAGCCTGGGCGTCGATGACCACGCCAAAGCTGTATGTCTGACCCGGGACATCGACATCCGCCTCGACATCGTGTTCCGCGGTGATCTGCAGGAATACCCCGGTGTTGGGACCGCCCTTGTAGTCCTGTCCGGTGGAGTGAAGGAAGCGCGGCCCAAAGCCCAGGCAGGTAGCCACGCGCTTGGCGTCGCGCACCTTGAGGCGGAAGACCTGAATCGCCGCCTCATACTCCGGGAACATGGGCAGAAAAGCCAGCGTGGCAAAGTAGTCGCCGACATGAATCTGGTTGAGATGGGCGCGCAGGAATCCGGCCAGCGTCGACACAGGAAAGCCGGATCTCAGTTTGGCTGCATAAGCCTCAGTTGCGTAAATGGCTATTCCTTCGTCTACGAGAATTGGCTCCCGCTCAGGCAGCGTTCCCGTCTTTTCGTAGGCTTCGGTCAGGGCGCGGGTCTCGATCTTGGCCGACTCCACGTCCGGCTGGTTGAAGGGGTTGATGCCCATCGCCGAGCCGGCCACTGCCGTGGCCACCTCCCAGGTGAAAAACTGCCCGAAAATCTCGTAGGGGTCCGATATCTCAATATGGATGACCGGATGGCCCGCGGCCTCGATAGCCGCAACTTTCGCATCCAGGACGGAATCGGCCGTGCTCACCAGCTTCACGTAGACGAAGATGCGGTCGCTGCCGTAGAACTGCGGCTGGCCGATCACCTCGCGGTCCACGGGCGTAATCCCCTTGCACAGCTTGCCGGTCGATTCGGCGATCAGTTGCTCCAACCAGGCGCCCAGGTCGTAGATCTCCGGCGAGGTGAAGATGGTGAGCTTATCGCGGCCGGCATTGGCCGCCGCGCCCAACACCAGGCCCAACTGGACCGCGAAGTTCTGCCCCAATGCTTCCTTGGCCGCGGCGATAGCCTTGCCTGCCTCGTCCAGCAGCCGCCCCGTATGCAAACCGGCCGCCGTGGCCGGCACAAGGCCAAAGTTCGAGAGCGCCGAGTAGCGCCCGCCTATCTCCGGGTCGCCATAGAAGATGTACCGGAAGCCGTCGACCCTGGCTACCTGCTCCATCTTTGAGCCGGGATCGGTAATGGCGACAAAATGGGCGCCGGCCTCAGCCTCTCCCACGTCATCCTTCATCTGCTCAAAGAAGTACTGCTTGAGAATGTTCGGCTCCAGCGTGGAGCCGGATTTACTGGCCACAATGACCAAGGTCTCCTGGAGCTTCAGGCTGTCGCGAACCGCCTTCACCTGCGCCGGATCGGTGGAGTCCAGAATTCGCAGCTCGGGAAACTCGACCTGCTGCCCGAACGTCTCGGCCAGCACCTCGGGGCACAGGCTGGAGCCGCCCATGCCCAGCAGCAGAACCGTCTTGAAGCCGCCGGTCTCAATGTCCGCGCCCAGCTCGGCAAGGTTGCCCAGATCCCGCTCCTGCCGCTCGACAATGTCGATCCAGCCCAGCCACTTCTCCTCGCCGTCCGAGGTCCAAAGACTGGCGTCCTTCTGCCAGAAACGCTCAATCTTGTTGTTGGTTTGCCAGTCGGCGACGGCCAGGTCCACGGCGCCGCGAAGTTCTTGGGGCAATACGAATCGGAAGCTCATAGCGCCTTTTATTCTACTCGAAAACTCCGGTTCTCAACTCCAAATGGATGCCGCAAGGAAGCCGGGGAGAGTTCAATGCCTGGAATCAGGCTCCGCGGGCCTTGAACGCACGGCGGGAATCGGAAAGGGCTGCCGCTTCCCAGGGAAATGGCAGTCCCCGAAAGGGATGCGCAACCCAGCGGAGAACCCTGCGGACCGTCAACGTCCCGGGTGAAAACGGACAGAGTAGGAAACGCCTATCGTTACACCCCTCGGCTTGAGTGCGAGCCAGGTGGAGGGTGTAATCATGTGGTTTTCAAAGATTCTTTCCCAGGATTGGTGTTCATAGTCGCCGCGAACCGATAGAT
>JBEKDH010000205.1:0-6477 GCA_050014455.1 Occallatibacter sp. | reverse complement strand
CCGATCATGTACGCCAATCCGTTGGCATGGGCGTGGTCCGTGGCCTTGAGTTCCTGGTACCCGTGCTGCTGCTCATGCTGGGCAACCAGGTGATGTATCAGAAGTTCTTCTCCGCGAAATCCGAGCGGGACGCGCGCGTTTCGGTGGTCGGCTGGATTCTGGGCACTGTGCTGCTGGAGACGCTGATCGTGGCTATCGCCGTCTTCGGACGCGCGCTTTATCCCACCGGCGAGGTGGCCCTGCATCCGCGCGAGATCATTCCCTATACGGCCCGCCACGGACTGCCCGCGGTGATGGGTGCACTGCTGCTGGGCGCGGTCTTCACCAAGGTCATCTCCACGGCCTCGAATTACCTGTTCTCGCCGGCCACCAATCTTGTGAACGACGTCTTTGTGCGTTACGTCACGCCTGGAGCCTCAAACAAACGCGTCCTGATCGTCTCCAGGCTGGCCGTCGTCCTGCTGGGCTGCTGGGCGCTCTACCAGGCGGTCTATGCCGAGAGCATCCTGCAAAAGATGCTGTACGCCTACACGGTTTACTCCGCCGCGCTTACGCCGGTGGTGCTGGCGGCCTTTTACTCGAAGCGCGTTACAGCCTGGGGCGCGGTAGCCGCCATTGCGTCGGGAACGGCGGTCACGCTGGCCTGGGATATCGAGGCTGTCCGGCAAATCTTCCCGCCTATCGTGGCTGCCCGCGACGCAATCTTTCCCGCGCTGGCCGCGGCCGTGATCGCCATGGTGGTGGTGAGCCTCTTCACTCCGAAACCCGCCCCGGAACAACTGGCGCAATTCGCGGAATAAAAGTTTATCGCAGGCCTCCGGATGCCGAATGGCGCCTCATGGCGATTGTGCAGTTCGTTTCTCTTCTTGAAGAAAACTCCGCCTACCCTTTGCAAACGGTCTTACAATTTCGGTGGAAAGATCGTTTTGCCATGGCCGCTGCCCAGCTTACCCTTGAAATCCGCATCGAGCACGCCCAGTCGCTCAAGGACCGGCGGCATGTGGTCCGCTCGCTCAAGGACCAGTTGAAGCAGAGCTTCAATATATCCGTGGCCGAGATGGACGAGGCGGTGACGTGGCAATCGGCGACCATTGGCGTGGTGGCCATCTCCCGCTCCCGCGACTACCTGCACGGCCTGATGGAAGAGGTGGAGCGTGCCGCCCGCCGCATGACCAACGAACTCGGCGCGGAGCTGGCCGACTCCTTCTGGGATTACATCGAGAGCTGAAGCGCAGGCGACGGAGCTCGCTTGTTTCCGCCCGCCTCGTTGTTACAAACGGGAACCCCCAGCTCTGCCGGGGCGACTGCCAGTGTTTGACATTTGCGGGAGTCTCCCCCGGTTTGTGTTTTTCCATTCCTTTCGCATAAGCGCCAAAGGTATGGATGCGATCATCCAGGGCCGTCCCTACGGGACTCCGGATGGATGGCTGGTTCGCCAACCCACGCTGAAGCGCGGGGCTAACCTACACTGCGCCTATGGCGCGAGACGGCTGGTTGCGGTTGGCACAGACCATTCCGCCACAGGCCGCTTTAAGGGGCCACCGACCTAGAGCCCCGGACTCTGCCGGGGATGCTTACTACTTTCTTAATGATGCACAAGTTACTCGCGCAAGAGCGCTCCGTCTGTTACGCTCTCTAGCACGCGTTGCAGTCAGCTGGTTCTCCCCCGTCCTGCGCCTCCGCCGGCTCCGCGAAATGGAGGGGTTCCCGGCCTGCCGCGTCAAATTGGAGGCAACATGGGAACCGATCCTTTAGGCGCATTGACAGTTTTCGTTACTCAGATGATCGGTCTCAGTGTCGCGTCGGAGCGCGTCACCGAGACCATCAAGCAGTGGCTGGGCACCGCGCTGGCCGCCAAGATGGGAGCGGACCGCTATAGCGCTGCCATTCAGACCCTTGCCGTCCTCAGCGGCATCCTTGTGACCGCGCTCAGCGGACTGAACCCCTTGACCATGCCGTCTTTCAAACCGTTTGACTGGTGGAACAGGGCGGACTGGCTCTGCTGGATCATCTCGGGCATCCTGGTCTCCGGGGGGTCGGCGTTCTGGAACCACTTGCTCGACATTCTGAAAGCCGCAAAGGTGCAAAAGGAACAACTGGCGAACAGCGCGGCGCTGGCTGCGGGCGGCCAGCCGATCGCCCCGTAATCGGACGTTTCGCCCTGCGCAGGTTCGCTGGGGATTGGATTGCGCCGCCCGCCGGCTCAATGCACTCGACGCCGAGCAGGCCGACGCCTTCTGGGACTAGATCGAGAGCAGAGCCGACGGCGGGTTCCGCCGGCTTGCCTGCGCACCCGCCGTAGTCCTTGCAAAAGAAATCCTTTGCGCGCTACTCTATGCGAGTTCGCGCATTTCCCCTTTCCATTCCCCAACCCTGAAGAAATCAAGGAGAAGACGATGGCGATGAAGAGTGTCTTTCTGGCGCTGGCGATCCTGACTGCCAACCCGGTCCTGTTTGCCCAGGCAGGCAAGCCGGTTACCAGCCACCACGGAGCCTGCCAGGTGACCGTCCCGACCAGTTGGAGTGTGAGCGGCATGTTTGGCATCGCAAATTCGCCAGACAACAAGGTCAGTGTCGCGGTCACCTCGCCGATACGCACCACCTCGCTGGATGAGACAAAGCAGATGGCGCCCATGGTCTACCCGAATGACAAGGTCACCAAGAGTACGGCTGCGGAGTTTCAGATGGAGGGCCTGTCGATGAACAACAAGCCCAACGTCTACCGCGGAATCCAGTTGACTGGCAAGGTTTGCCTGGTTGAAGTGATTTATGAAAGCGGCACAGTGGACGATGCGCGCACGATTGCCGCAACCCTGAAATCAGCCAAGTAGCACGCTGCGAATCCGCGATCAGCGTGGAACCGCCGCGTACTTGCCCGACTTGACCCAGAGGAACTCCGCTCCGTCAGACAGCTTGCCGGGATTCGTGACAACGTAGAGCAGGACCGTCTGCGGCGCGAAACATTGCTTGTAAATCAGCGCGGAGCTCGACCCGCCATTGCCAAAGGCCGTCTCCAGGTCGAAATGGTCGGGCGGGTTGTCGATGCGCAGCACCCCATTGCGCATTTGGGAAGTGACTTCGTGCAGGCCGCCTCCGGAGAAGGTTGCGCGCCCTTCGCGGCTCAGGCCGATTGTGTAGCTGGGGCTGGGGTGATTTGCCAGGTTGAGGTCGAGGGCCACCTGGAATCCGTTGGCGATCGGCACCATGCTGCCGGCCTTCACCACCCTGAAGAGCACCGCGCAGGAGTCTTTGGAGCCGGGTCCGTACATGGCCTTCACAAAGTCCTGCGGGTTGCTGCCGGTCAGAGCGGCGATCTGCTCCTCTTCGGTTGGGGGCGGCGGCGCGGCGGCGGCAGCGGCGCAGGCTGGCGGGAGGGCGAAGACCGAGGCCGGCGGCGGGGCAAAACTCACGCTCGCGACCTCGAGGATGGTTCTGGGCGCGGCGCCCGGCTGAGTCAACTGCGCCTTCAGAACCAGTCCGGTCTTCGCATCGACCCACGCCCTGATCGTGTTGCCCTGGTCGGAGGCCTCCAAGATCCTGGCCGTGTAGCCATCGAGGGTTTCCGTCCCTACCTGCCTGGTAGCCTGGCCTGCCAGCGCGTCCACGTTTCCGAAAGGGTCGCCCCAGTCGCCGGAGAAGGTTCCATTTGAGCAGCCGGCCGAGCTGTCGGGCCAGGACCAGGAGAAGTTGCGATGCGTCTCGAGATCGAAGAGGCCGCGAATGTGCGACGCCTTGGGGTCGGCCGCGTTGGCCTCGCTGACCTGGTCCACCAGCACCTTCGATCCCAGCCGGTAGATCTTCATCCGTTCGCCAGCTCCGAAGATCGAATTGGTTACCGTCACGGTGTAGGCAGTTGGCGGCGCCGGGGCTTGCGCCCCCAGCGGCAGCCCGAAAGCGGCCATGAAAACGAGGTCGATTCCGCACAGTGCAACGCTACGCACACGCATCGTCTTTTCCCTCCACGCCCGGTATCTATCCTTTGAGTCGGCCGGGGAAGCCAGAGGAACCACTATACCAGCGAAGAATGGAGGATAGCTATCGAGAGCGAGTTCTCAGCGGATTCCGGGCAAGACGAGAGCGGGCACGTCTTCGGGAGCAGCGGCGATGGCGTCCGCCAGGGCGTACTCCTCAAGCGAACCGTAGCCCCAACCGGCGGCCAGGCAGCGGATCTTGTTGGCTCGGGCGGCCTGGAAGTCGTAGACGCGGTCGCCAATCATCCAGGCTGAATCGCTCGGGAGCGAGGATTCGCTGAGCATGCGGGCGAGCAAATCCACCTTGCTGTGGCTGGCGTAATCGGCCTTGTCACCATAGATCGCCGTGAATAGGGGAGTCAGCTCGAAGTGGTCCAGAATCCGCAGGGCAAAGTGCTGGCCCTTCGAGGTGCAGACGTAGAGCGGGAAGCCGAGTTGGCGCAGTTCGCCCAGCATCTCGCGCACGCCGGCAAAGACGGAGTTGTCCCTCCAGCCTTCGCGGTCGTAGCAGGCGCGGTAGTCGCGCGCCAGGGCGGCCCGGGCTTCGGCGGTTGCCTCGGGCAGCAATTCGGCGGCCCATTCTTCTATCGGCGGCCCAACGAAGCGGTCGAGCGGGCCTCCGGGGTCCACCTTGTGGGCCTCGATCACCTTGCGCAGGCAGCCGAGGATGCCTGGTTTCGAGTCGGTAAGGGTTCCATCCAGGTCGAAGATGAGGGCCGGTAAGGGGCTGGGCACGTCTTCAGTTTCGCAGAGGAGGGCGCGGCGGTCCAAATTGGCCGACGGAAATCTCCGGTCATCACTGGAGCACCCAAGAAGTCGTTGAGTTGCTGGACCAGAGGTAAAACTCGCCGGACTGCATCAAGCGGCTTGAGGAGAATACCTTTCCCGTTTGGGGAACTTTGGCGTACTTTTGGGATATACAACAATATCCCCTTGTGGTCTGCACTTTGGGGATGCATAGAAACCGATGAAGTCACTCTCGCATAAAGAGGCGAACGCGTGGGGTGAATGTCAGCTCGCCGCTCTCGGCGTGGAGGGTCTTGAGATCCACCAGCCGTTGCGGCCTCCGCCCTGGTTCGCCTTGGCTTCGGTCCCAAGGATTCCGATTGGTCCTTGCAGAAGCTCTGGCCCTTCCACCGCGATCTGGTTATCGTGTACGTCAAACTGCCCGGCCAATTCCGAAAGTGTCATTTCGCCCTTGATTGCGGCCAGAGCCACCGTGGCCTTGAGGGCTCCTGTGCGGTTCCGACGCGCCACTCTGCTCATCCGCTCTAATTATCCCAGCCATCTTGGGCTGCGCGAGAATAGGATCTCCATTTAACCCATTGTATGGATTTGCGGAACTGGTTCTTCCGCGCATGGCCTCATCGATAAAAATGGGCGGGGCGATACGCATGGCGAGGTCTGCTCATCGTAAGATGAGCCTCGTCATATACAAGATTCTATTCATGACGCACCACACTAGGTCTCTGATTATGTGATTCCATATCTCGGGTTTCGCGCTATCCCAGGCTTTCGCCAGAACCGACCGCAGGTCATTCGCCCCCCCATCGCTGCGCTCATGGCCGCTCAGGATGACAAAAAGGATGGGACACGGGGCCATAGCTCGAACGGAAATCCCCTGAAAACTCCCTTCTAGAAGCGGAAGTGAACCGCCAACTGTGCGCTGCGCGGACCTCCGCCGCCCAGGTACGGGTTGCCGCTGCCCACATCCGGCGTCGCTGTGGTCTGTAGAAACTGCGGTCCGTTTGCGACTGGGTCGGCGCCCGCCACCAGAAGGTTTCCCACTGTGTGGCTGGCGCCGAAGACGTCGACGCCAAATCCCGGCAGCAGAGGGTTGCTCAGATTCGGATGATTGAGGATGTTGAAAAGATCGCAGCGGAGCTGCATCGTCACCGCTTCGGTCAAGTGAGAGGTCTTGGTCAGCGAGAAGTCGAAGTTGGTGTAATTCGGCGCGTTGAAGGCATTGCGGCCCTCGTTGCCCGGATGCCCGTCGATGCAATTCCCGTAGGTTGGGCTGCTCGGGTTGTTGTCCATGGTGCATGGCGCGGCAAACGCAGCCAGGTTCAGCAAGTTAACTCCCTGCGCGCCGGTATGCGGATTGCCAATGATGTCTGGGCGGCCGAAGTACTCGCCGCTGCCGTTGTAATCGCCTTCAAACAGATAACTCACCGTGTACGGCTGGCCGGTTGCAAAGTTGAACATGCCATCGAGCGCCCAACCGTTGGCGATCCATTGAGATCGCTGGAACTTAGGAAGATTGTAGGTCCAGTACCATTGCAGACGCTCCCGCACGTCGAAGTTCGAGCTGGCGCGATCGCCGTTGGGATTGAAGCTATTGTCGGGCTGCGATGCGTTTGGAACAAAGTCCAGTCCGTCGCTTGCATTGTCAATCGAATGTGCCCAGGTGTAGTTCAGCGTGGAGGTCATGCCGAGCCAGTTCTGCACTTTCAACGACCCTTGAGCAGAGTTGTAGTTGGAAAACGCGCTTGTCTCGATCTGGTTG
>JBEKDH010000204.1:0-6496 GCA_050014455.1 Occallatibacter sp. | reverse complement strand
TGATGTAATAAAGCGGGATGTCTACGTATGAACCGACCGAGTAAGTCGGGAAGCACTGCTCGCCATAACCGATGGTCTGGCCGTTTCCGCAACTGTCTGTGCTGCCTGCAACATTATTGAACTGATTGAGATCGCGGAAGTGATAGAGGTGGCGTCCTTGCGATCCCACGTATCCGAGCTGGACCGCAACCTTCTTTGTAATCTGAGATTCGATGTTGAGGTTGTAAGATCCATACCTCGGCGTCACCAGCTTCTGGTCCACGGTGAATACGCTGCTGGGCGAATAGCCGCCAAAGATCGGGACGCCCGGTTCAATGGTCGGGATCACCGGCGATGCGAAGCCGATTCCATTGAATGCCGGCCCGGCCTCTCCGGCATTCGTGTTGTATGCCTGGTTGCCTACAAAGAAGTCCTGCGATGCGCCATCGTAGTAAATGCCGCCGCCGGCTCTTATCACCAATTTGCCGTTGCCCATCAGATCGTCGGCCAGGCTGAGGCGCGGCGCAAAGCTAGTCCAGTCCTTGGGATAGAGCGACGCCGGGCCGCCAGTGGCTCCGACGGTTTTAAGGCCGCCGGTCTTCACGTCGAAGATGCTGAAGGCATTGTTCTCCGCCCCAATCACTCCGAAGTAATCCCAGCGCAAGCCATAGTCGAGCGAGATCCGGCGGCTCAGGCGCCAGGAATCCAAAAAGTAGGCCCCGCCGTTGTTCTGGTAGGAGTAACGCGTGCCGTCCCCATCGGCTGAACTTCCGCCATCGATGGTGCCCGAGAGAAAATCGTCGAGGCTGTTAAAGACCAGCTTGCCGCGGTGGCCGGAGTTGATAAAGCTGTCGATGAAGGTCCGCCGCCACTCGTAACCAGCCTTGTAGCTGTGCCCGCCTTTGGTCAGGGATACATTTCCGAAGAGCTGATAGTTGGTATCGACGCGGCCGCGCGAGTCGCTGGCTGTAGCGCCGATCGGGCTATACGCGCCCACGTCGATGGTCGGCAATCCCAGGTCCAGCGCAGTGTAGCCAGGCGGCAGAGAGTTCAGGCCGAAGGCGGTGTTCGGGTTGAGGCCGGCGTCCTGCGGCAGAAACTGCTGCAAGAAGCGGTTGTAACCGCCGCGAACCTCGAAGATCAGGTTAGACCTCGGAACGGAAGTATAGGACAGAGAAACAATATTTACATGAGTCGGTGTGGTGGTGTTGTACCCCGGCGCGCTGCTGCCCGTGTAAAGCATGCCCAAAGGAAAGCTCTGCTCGCCGTGGCTATAGAAATAGCGTCCGGTCAACAGGTCGCCGGCGCTGAACAAATGCAGATGCTGATCGGCCTTGGCGATGACATTATCGCTGCTGTTACTGAACGGCGTGGTAAAAGTCTCGTTGCCCCCGGTAGCCGGCAAAGTTCCCCACGGCTTGCTCGCAAGCAGGCTCGATATCACCGGATTGATGGTACCGCCCCCGGCTGTATACGCGTCGATGTCCGCCTGGGCGGGCACCGTGCCCAGCTGGGGCAAGCCGCCGTTCTCTCTCTGCCCCTCATAGGCAACAAACCAGAACGACTTGTCCTTCACGATTGGGCCATCCGCCGAACCGCCAAATTGATGGTTGGTGAATGAATTCTTGGGCTGGGCATCGGTATTGAAGAAGTTGCGCGCACTCATCGAACCGTCGCGGTAGTATTCAAATGTGCTGCCGTGGATGGTATTGGTGCCGCTCTTGGTGACGATGTTGACGGTCGCTCCCGAGCTGCGGCCAAACTCAGCCTCCGGGCTGCCGGTCACCGGAATCTCGGCCAGCGCGTCAACGGGCAGAATGGTCGAGGGGCAGCCCCACACGCCTGCCTGGTTGATCGCTGGCAGGTTGCGGTAGCCATCGTTCATGTCGGTGCCGTCAAGCAGATAGTTGTTCGAGCGGCCGCGATTGCCGTCCAGGCTGAAAAGTCCATACGAGCCGGCCGATTCAGTCGATCCCACCGGATCGCTGCTCGAACCTGGAACCAGTTCCAGGAGCTTGGTAAAGTCGCGTCCATTCACCGGCAGCTCGGAGGCCTCGGTGGCTTCGATGGTGCCGCCCGTTGTGTTGGAACTGGTTTCAACCAGTGGCACATCGGCGCTCACCTCGACCACTTCCTGAACCGCTCCGGCGCCCAGCTTGGCGTCGGCCCGTGTCGGCGACCCCACGCTCACCGGAATCTGCGTCAGCGTAATGGCGCGGAAGCCCTGCTTCTCGACCGTCACGCTATAGGTGCCGAGCGGCAGTTCCGAGGCCACATACTCGCCGCGGTCATTGGCGACCACCGTGCGCGACAAGCCGGTGGCCGTGCTGAAGACCTTCACTTGCGCCCCGGCCACGGCCGCTCCGGTGCTGTCCGTAACGGTGCCCTGAATGCTGCCCCGGAAGGTCTGCGCCACGGCAGTTGATGCGCTTATGCTGGCCAGGAATGCAAGTAGAACAACAATTGTGCCTGAAAAGGCGATCATGCGGCTTTTCATGGGGCCGTACTCCTTAAGATTCTCTGGGGAATTGATCGCATAATAACACGAGCGCCGAAAGGCTGAAACAAAGACCGTATAATGAAGCTCCCGATCGTTCGCTCAATCGCGGGATAACGCTGGCAGCCCGCGTCCCATCCATCGGCAGCAGCGCTCCTCGGGGCGCTCCACGCGCCCGAAGCCTCTTTCATCGCTTGCGCTCCTTCAGGTTGTGGCTGTCGGAGGCCTTCAGCGTCATCCCATAAAGGGACTTGAGCTGATCGATCTCCTTCAGCGTCTGCGCTGAGAACGGGACGGTCTTCCCCTCGAAGGCATGGAGGACGATTCCCTCCAGCAGGTCGCCGAGCGTGATCTCCTTCAGTTCGGCTAGGGCCTTGAGCACCTTCAACATGCGCTTTTCCATCCGGACTCCGGTCTGGACGCGCTCCACCACGACGGGTTCGCGATTCTTACCTTCCTGCGACATGAGTTCCTCCTGGTATTTATGTATCTATGTACTAATATACCACGGTACACACATCGAAGCAGGCCCTTTCTCGCCACCGGCGGGCCAAACGGGATTGGGTTCTTGGGGGGTTCGCGAACCCCGCCCTAACCTGATATGGTCAGTGAGGAAACCTTTATGAATCCCCCTTAGAGAGCCGCCGTCATGTGGAAGCGCTGGCGAATCCGGATACTGCTGTTTCTGGCCGTTCTCGGCCCCGGATTCATCACCGCCAATGTGGATAACGACTCCGGCGGGATACTTACCTACTCCCAGGCCGGCGCGCAATACGGCTACACCCTGCTGTGGACCATCATTCCTATCACCATTGCCCTGATCGTGGTGCAGGAGATGTGCGCCCGCATGGGCGTGGTTACAGGCAAAGGCCTCAGCGACCTGATCCGCGAGGAGTTCGGATTGCGGCTGACGTTCGTGCTGATGGTCTTGCTGGTGGTGGTCAACTACACCAACGTGGTCACCGAGTTCATCGGCATCGCCGGGTCGATGCACCTCTTTCACGTCACCAAGTTCATCTCCGTTCCCGTGTGTGCGGCGGCGGTCTGGTACATGGTGGTGCGCGGCAGCTACAAGAGCACGGAAAAGATCTTCATTGTTGCCTCGCTGGTGTACATCTGCTACATCTTCGCCGGCGTGCTCTCGCAACCCGACTGGCACGATGCCCTCTGGGCCACCGTCAAGCTGCCCGCCAAATCGGTTTGGAGCGACAAGTCGTATATGTATATGGCCATCGGGGTGGTGGGCACCACCATCGCTCCATGGATGCAGTTCTACCTGCAATCGTCCATCGTAGAAAAGGGCATTCGCGTCAAGGATTACGCCGCCTCGCGGCTCGACGTGATCGTGGGCAGCCTTTTCACTGACATTGTGGCTTGGTTCATCATTGTGGCCTGTGCCGCCACGCTCTATGTCCATGGCATGGGAGCCATCCAGGAAGCTTCGGACGCGGCCGAAGCCATGCGCCCGCTGGCCGGCGACTACGCCTTCATCCTCTTTGCCTTTGGCCTCTTCAACGCCTCGGTCTTCGCGGCCTCCATTCTGCCCATCTCCACCGCCTACACGGTTTGCGAGGGCTTGGGCGTCGAGTCCGGCGTGGACAAGAGCTTCAAGGAGGCGCCGTTCTTCTACTGGCTCTATACGCTCCTCATCGCCGGCGGCGCCGGCACCGTGCTCCTGCTGCCCGACGCCCAACTGATCAACGTGGCGATTCTATCGCAAGTCCTGAACGGCGTTCTCCTGCCGGTGGTCATCATCCTAATGCTCATGCTCATCAATCGCGCCGACCTGATGGGCGAGCACAAGAACTCGCGCCTGTGGAACGTGATCGCCTGGGGCACCAGCATCATCGTGATCGGCATGACGCTGATCATGCTCTGGGGAATGATGCCGGGGCATTGAGTAGCAGATTCCCGGCGCGCCCTCCGGACCAGTTACACTGAGCAAGTGAAATCTTCTTCTCATTCCGTCCAGCCCAGCCGCAAGGAGTTTCTCGCGCTCGCCAAAGAGCACACGCTTATCCCCGTCTGCCGCACGCTGGCGGCAGACCTGGAGACGCCGGTCTCGGCATTCCTGCGCGCGGCATGGCCGGAGCGCGAGTGCTTCCTGCTGGAGTCGGTGGAGGGCGGCGAGAAGCTGGGCCGCTACACCTTTATTGGCCTTCAGCCGTTCAAGCGGATCGTGTCGCGCGGCCGCGAGATCACCATCACCGAAGGCAAGAAGGTGGTCCAGACAGAGGGTGACATCTTTGCTGTGCTGCGGCGGGCGCTGAGCGGCCACAAGCCGGCTCGGCTGCCGGGGCTGCCGCCGTTTACCGCCGGGGCGGTGGGCTTCTTCGCGTATGACGCGGTGCGCCAGATCGAGCGGCTGCCGGAGCTGGCCAAGGACGAGTTGGGCGTTCCCGACGCCTGCCTGCTGTTCTTCGACGAGGTGCTGGGCTTCGACCACGTGCGCAAGGAGATTTGGCTTTTGGCGACCGCCGACGTGACGCGCGGCAAACCCGCCGACGGTTACGACAAGGCCGTTGCGCGTCTGGACAAGCTGGAAGCGCGCCTGGCCCAGCCGCTGCCCAAGCTGCCGGCCCATCACAACAAGGGCAAGCTCAAGGTGCGGCGCCGCACGGCGAAGAAGGACTTCCTGGCTGCCGTGACTCGCACCAAGGAGTACATCGCGGCGGGCGATATCTTTCAGGCAGTGCTGTCGCAGCGGCTGGACGTGGAGCCGGGCGCGGACAGCTTCCAGGTCTATCGGGCGCTGCGCACCGTCAACCCCAGCCCCTATATGTTCTTTCTGCGCTTCTCGCCTGAGGGGGCCCTTGGCGGGCGGCCGGACCAGCCCAAGCGCTCGTCCAAAAAGTCAAAACAACCCACGGTTGTGGAGCTGGCCGGGTCGTCGCCGGAGCTGCTGGTGCGCGTTCACCAGGGCAAGGTGGAGTACCGGCCTATTGCCGGAACCCGGCCGCGCGGCGCAACGGAGAAGGAAGACCTGGCGCTGGCCGAAGAGATGCTCCACGACGAGAAGGAGCGCGCCGAGCACGTGATGCTGGTGGACCTGGGGCGCAACGACGTGGGCCGGGTGAGCCAGTTCGGCAGCGTGAAGGTGGACCGGCTGATGTTCGTCGAGCGCTACTCGCATGTGATGCACATTGTGAGTTCCATCGAGGGCCGGCTCAAGCCCGAGCTGACCGCCATCGATGCGCTGCGCGCCTGCTTCCCCGCCGGCACGCTCAGCGGCGCGCCCAAGGTGCGGGCCATGGAGATCATCGAGGAGCTGGAGCCGGCGCGGCGCGGAACCTATGGCGGCGCGGTGCTCTACGCGGATTATTCCGGCAACCTGGACTCCTGCATCGCCATCCGCTCCATGCTGGCCATCGGCGGCAAAGGCTACGTGCAGGCCGGCGCGGGAATTGTGGCCGACTCCGTCCCCGAGCTGGAGCACCAGGAGTCGCTCAACAAGGCGCAGGCAGTGATCCGGGCGATCGAGCGGGCGAGAGAAATGTAACACGAACCAGCAAGTACGGCGACATGAACTTTTGAAGCTTGACGAATCTTGCGCTATCCTTGCAGTGTGCAAGGCTGAATGAAAGAATTAGCCGATGCTACTAGCTTTCGAGCGGAAAAATCTGCCGCAGAACTGCGGCTCTGAGGAGCACAGGATACCCAATGGCCGACCAGGATAGCCGCAAGTTTCAGGAGGAAAGAATCGCAAGGATTGCACGGGAACTCTCCCCTGGATGCGATGTCGTTTTCTCCTCAGCCAGGGACAGAATAAAGTTTCAACTGCTCGACAGCCCCGCCCTGGGTGCCGCCCTCTTAGCGGAATGCACCTGGGAACGACTGCCAGGAGAGCTGGCCGATAAGCCTGACGGATGGATAAAGGGGAGAATCGTGGAGTGCAGCAAAGGCAAGATTAAGGGGTAGGCGTTGGGGCTTGAAGTGTGCGGAGGTGAGTCCATGAAGAGAGTTGTTTACTTATTCGCTTTTTTCGTCGCCGCGCCGGCAATTTGCGCACAGGGTGGGATC
>JBEKDH010000203.1:0-6511 GCA_050014455.1 Occallatibacter sp. | reverse complement strand
CTTCCGCCAGTTGATCAGATCGCCAAGGGTCGTGGTCGAGCTGGAGACGGGGGCCTTGTGGCTTTCCTTCTTGTAGCTCTCCACCTGGGCGCGGCTGGCCTCGCGGCCCACTGCGCGCAGGCTCAGGCCCACCTTCTTCTCTTCCACGTTGATCTTGATGATCTTGAATTCGTGTTCCAGTCCGGTCTCGAGCTTCGACGGCGCGCCCGGTTCGTCGCCGGACTCGGAGATGTGGCACAGACCCTCCACGCCCTCCGCAATCTCGACAAACGCGCCGAACTGCGCCGTGCGCAAAACCTTTCCGTGAACCAGATCGCCCACCCGGTGCGAGGCAAAGAAGCTCTCCCACACGTCGGGCTGCAACTGCTTGATGCCCAGGCTAAGGCGGCGGTTCTGCGGCTCAACGCCGAGAACGACGGCCTTCACCTTTTCGCCCTTCTTCACCACTTCCGAAGGATGCTTGACGCGCTTGGTCCAGCTCAGGTTGGAGACGTGAACCAGCCCGTCGATGCCATCTTCAATCTCGATGAAGGCGCCAAACTCGGTCAGGTTGCGCACCCGGCCCTCGACCACCGTCCCCGTTGGATAGCGCTCGGTCAGGTTCTCCCAGGGGTTGTCGAGCAATTGCTTCATGCCCAGCGAAATCCGGCGATCGGCGGGATTGACGCTCAGCACCACCGTCTGTACCTCGTCGCCCGGCTTGACCAGCTTTGACGGATGCTTGAGGCGCTTCGACCAGGTCATCTCCGAAAGGTGAACCAGGCCTTCGATGCCCTGCTCCAGCTCGACAAACGCGCCGTAGTCGGTTACCGAAAGCACGCGCCCATGCACGTGCGCGCCCACCGGGTAACGCTCGGACGCGTCGAGCCAGGGGTCGGGAGTGAGTTGTTTGAAGCCCAGGGAGACGCGCTGCTTGTCCTTGTCGAACTTGAGCACCTTCACCTGAATCTCGTCGCCCACATTCACCAGGTCGCGGGGATGCGTCAGCCGGCCCCAGCTCATATCGGTGATATGCAGCAGGCCGTCGATGCCGCCCAGGTCGACAAACGCGCCGTAGTCAGTCAGGTTCTTCACCGTGCCGGTTAGCACCGCGCCCTCGCCCAATTGGTTCAGCGTCCCAGACCGCTTTGCCGTCTGCTCTTCTTCCAGAATTTCTTTGCGGCTCACCACCACGTTGCCGCGCTTCTTGTTCAGCTTGATGACGCGGACTTCAATCTGCTGGCCGAGATAGCCGTCCAGGTTCCGCACCGGACGAATCTCGAGCTGCGAACCGGGCAAAAACGCCTTCATCCCGATATCCACGGTCAGCCCGCCCTTGACGCGGCTGACAACCGTTCCGGTAATGGGCGTCTTGTCGTTGGCGGCCTTCTCGATCGTCTCCCACGCGCGCAGGCGCTGCGCCCGCTCGAAGCTGACCAGGTAGCCGCCTTCCGGCTCCTCGCGCTCGATCACGACGTCGATCACCTCGCCCGGCTGGAACCGTACCGCGCCGGTGTGGTCCAAAACCTGCTCCAGAGGCACCAGCCCCTCGGACTTCAGGCCCACATCCACCACGAGGTGCTTTTCGGTCGCCTTGATCACCGTGCCGGAAACAATTTTGTCTCCGTATGCTTCAACGGCGGCAGCCTCGGCTGCCTGCTCCCGTTCAAAAGCCGCTAAAGCGGCTGAAAAATCGTCGGCGGTCTCCGGTCCGTGCGCTTCGTGAACAGCCGCCGCGGCGGGGGGCTCGGGCACAGACTCCGGGGGCGAGGCAACCTCATCCACAGGCGGGGTGCTCGCTATTGCTTCCGCGGCTTCCGCCGCTGCAACTTCGGCCACAGGCGGGGCCTCATCTACTGCTTGGGTTGGGGCATCGGCGTCCAGCGTGGCCAATTCATCGTCTGCTACGGCAACTTCGGCGATCTCGGTGTTGGACGTGGATTCGTACGGCGGCTGCTGAAGCTCCGTCGCAGGTTCTAGCGTGGGAAGTTCCAATTCGGTGTTCAGGGTTATGCTCTCGGGTTCGGGATTGAGGACGTTTGGCATCGCTGCGGCTCCGGAATTCCTTGCTCCCGCGACGGCTGGCCTGTCGCTGGGATTGGCTCCCGTCCGGCAATGGCCACCGGCGGAGAAGCCATAAGACCGCATCCTGCTGCACAAACCTCAGCCTGTGACAGGATCGCCTCCATAAGGGACAGTCCTCCCAGCCGGTTGCGCTGGGACAAGAAAGACTGGGCTCCTTGGGAAACACCCGGCAGGCAACGGCTTGCTGGAGGGCGGCCGCAACTCACCGCTGGAATCCGCGCGGCAAGCTCTGCTCACGAGTGTAGCAACCCCGGCTTTAGCGCGTCAATCCAATGATTTGGCAGCGGCGCTCCGCAACCCGGTTTACAACCGCAAATTCATACTCCGGACGCCCCGGAGGAACGGGCTTGCGGGATGTTGGAATCACGGATCGGTGGGCTTCTCGCTGCCAGGTCCGAAGACCCGGAGCTGGCACACCCCGTCTTAGATCATTTCACCCGACCGGGCACGCGCCGCCTGGCACCTGCTCCGGGTGTGCAGAGTGGCAAGAAATTTCCCATTTTCATGCGCAAGTAAATGCACAGTTCACCAGACTGCTCAGTGTGCATGGCTGCCGGCCGGAGTGCGCCAAATGCGGCGGAAGCAACAACCACGCGGGTGAATCCGCATCGCATGAAAGTACTCGGACACAACGCTGTTTGGCAATCAAGGTGCAACATTATTAGAACCGCAAGAACTGAGCCCTGCATGTTCAGCTCTTCGCTGTGAAAGGATTCGGTCATGAAGAAAGCAGCAATTCTTTCTGTTTTGGTTCTTGGCTTGGCCACCGCGCTGGCGGCGGTTCCAGCATTCGCAGAAGATACCGTGTCGGGAGTCGTCATCTATGGTGGCAGCAGCCCAAGCTCCGGTTACCCATACGTCGAGGGCGGGGTGAATACCTCCGGCGGCGGGGGGTGGAACACCTTGAGCATCACTGGTCAGAGCTTCCCCCCGGGAATCTTCCTGGCGCCTGGCGCCGACGACTTCTCATATCAGTTCGGTGGAACCCTGAGCGGAATTAGCTACATCGACATAGACCTGTTCTTCGATGGAAATGCCTCCCCTGGCATTTCCGCGAGTTTGGGTCCCCTGAGCGGTACGCCGATTCTGACGCCGTTTGGTGGGGATACTTACGCACTGGACGGCTCTACTACGACCAGCGCCGACAGCATATCGTCCGGGTCGGGATCCACGATGGTCACGCTAATTGATTTCACTTTCGACGGCTCGCCGGGAGACTACTCTGGGAACATCGATCTGTGGGTCGGACCCGAAACGTCTGCAACGCCTGAACCAACCAGCTTTTTGCTCATGGGCAGCGGGCTGGCGGGCCTGGCGGGCTTGATCCGCCGCAAAATCAAGGCAAAGGTTTAGGAACACTGTCTCTGATTTGGTTTAGGGCTGGCTTGCGAACCCTGTGCGGGCCAGCCCCACCTCTTCTACTTCTGAAACTATCTGCCATCGTTTGCCTATATCTTTATAAATAAATGGCTTGCAACAACTCCCTGGCCGGGAACCTGGGGAAGCCTACCAGCTGAGAATCGTCAAAGACAGCGCACCCGCCCGACGGCTTCCGTCACTCCAGATTCTTCAGGTCGATTCCCAACTGCTGGCACTTCTTGTAGAGGTGGCTGCGTTCCAGGCCCAGCGCCTTGGCGGTTTGCGTAATGTGCCGGTTGTGCCGCTCCAGTTCCTTCAACACCTCGGCCCGTTCAAAGTTCAGCACCCGCTCGGCCAGCGCGCCGGAATCCAAGATTGAAGCGCAGGCCGCAGACGGGCTTCGATTCGCGTGCGCAGCGGGCAGCGCGAGTTCGACGGCCTCGGCGTCAACCTGTGCGCCGGCCAGCAGCAGCAGCCGCTCGACGACATTGCGCAGCTCGCGAATGTTGCCTGGCCACGCGTACCGCTTAAGCGCGTCGATGGCGGCGCCGGCAAAGGGCACGGGCTTCCAGCCGTTCTGCGCGCTCACCTGGCGGGCAAAGTGCTCCACCAGCGCGGGCAGATCCTCGGTGCGCTGCCGTAGCGGGGGCAGCTCGACGGGGAAGACAACGACGCGATGGTAGAGATCGCGCCGGAAGCCGCCGGATTCGACCAGTTGCTCGAGATTGCGATGCGTGGCCACCACCACGCGCACATCCACGGTGGTGGGCTTCTCCGCGCCGATGCGCTCCACCTCGCCCTCTTCAAGCACGCGCAGCAGCTTGGCCTGCATGGCGGGCGGCATGTCGCCGATCTCGTCCAGGAAGAGCGTGCCGCGATGCGCCTGCTCGAACTTGCCCGTATGCCGCTGCGCCGCGCCGGTAAAGGAACCCTTCTCGTGTCCGAAGAGTTCGCTCTCGATCAGCTCGGCAGGCACCGCCGCGCAGTTCAGCGTGACAAACGGCCCCGCGGCCCGGTTGCTCTTCTCGTGCAAGGTACGCGCCACCAGCTCCTTGCCGGTGCCGGTCTCGCCGTAGATGCAGATGCGCGCCTCGCTGGCGGCCACGCGCTCAATCTGCGCCATCACGCGGCGCATGGTTTCGCCGGTAAACACCAGCGTGTGCTTGCCGACGCGGGCGCGTAGGTCCTGGTTCTCGGTTTCCAGGCGGGTGAGCTTGAGCGCATTCTCCACCGTGACCAGCAGCTTCTCGGTGGAGAGCGGCTTCTCCAGGAAGTCCAGCGCGCCCAGCCGGGTGGCCTTCACGGCCATCTCGATGTGCGCTTGGCCGCTCATCATCACCACCGGAGCGGCCACGCCGGCAGTCTTCAGGTCTTCAAGCAGGGCGAGTCCGTCGCGGCGGGGCATCACCACGTCGCTCAGGATCAAGTCGAAGGGCTGGGTGCGGGCCAGCTCCAGCGCGCGCGTCGCGTTGTCGCAGACCACGGCCTCGTGGCCCGCCAGCCGGAAGGCGCGGGAGAGCGAAGCCAGCGTATTGGCCTCGTCGTCGACGATGAGAATCTTTGCTTTGGCGGTCATGATTTCGCCTCGCTCGCCTTGGGTAATGTAATCACAAGGGCAGTGCCGCCGCCCGTCCGGCTCTCGACCGCGATGGCGCCCCCGTGATCGGCGACCACCGATTGCACGATCGCCAGACCCAGGCCGGTGCCATGCTCCTTGGTTGTGTAGTAGGGGGTGAAGAGCCGCTCGCACTCCTCCGGCGTCATTCCCTGGCCGGTATCGGCGACGCGCAGTTCCACTGTTTCACCCTTTGGTTGAGCGCTGAGAGTAAGCGTCCCGCCCTCCGGCATCGCGTCCATGGCGTTGAGAACCAGGTTGCTCAGCGCCCGGTGGAGCAGCTCGGGATCGGCGTCGAGCGGCATCGGCTGGGCGGAAAGTTGAACCTCGAAGCGAATCTTGGCGGCATCCTGACCGGCCGCGGCGCTCTGCCCCGTCGCGCTGCCCGCCGCTTCGTAAAGCGACCGCACGCGCTCAATCGCGTCCCGGGCGTCAATGCGCTCCAACTCCGGCCTGGGCATCTTGCTGAAGTCGCTGAAACGGCCAATGATGGTTTTCAGGTTGGCGATCTCCATGCCCAGGGTCGCGGTGCTCTCCCGGAAGACCTCGTCGAATTCAGCCTCCGGCAGTTGGCGCGCCCGCGCCAGGTTTTCGACCGTCAATTGCAAGGGGAATAGGGGATTCTTGAGTTCGTGAGCCAGGCGGCGGGCCAGTTCGCGCCAGGCGGCGACGCGCTCGGTTTGCACCAGGCGTTCGCGCTGGCCAGCCAGTTGGGCCGTCATGTGATTGAAGCTGCGAGCCAGCACGCCAACCTCGTCGCGCCCGCCTTCCGGCACGCGCGTCTCCCAGTTGCCGCCGGCCACTTCTTCCGCCGCGGCGGCCAACCGCTCAATGGGCCGTGAGACCCGCGCCGCGATCCACAAGCTGCACAGGATGGCGAAGAGAATACCCGCCGCTGCCACGCCGTATGCGATGGCGCGAATGTGCTGCTGCGCCTCTACCATGCCGGCGCGCGAGATGGTCACGGTGAGCACGGCCAGGACCGCGCCGGAGTCGCTCTTGAGGGGAATGGCCGTGGCGCTCACGCTGTCTTCGCGGCGATCGGTCAGATAGAGGATTCCGCTGGCCGGTTGGCCGCTCTGGCGGGCGGCGTCGATCAGGGATTGGTAGCGGGCCGCGCCGGCCACTTCGCCGCTGGCTCCCACCAAATGCCGGGGATCGAATGGGGCGGGGCTCGATGCGGTCGCCGAAGGAGCAGCTTCAGTCACCGACACTTCTGGGTTTTGATTCAGGCTGGCATCGCTGTAGAGGCAGATCTGCATCCCCGGCGCAACAGGCAAATCGGCCAGAAAGCTCTGGTCGAGGCGTTTTCCGCCCACCAGGCGGACTGGCGGTTCGGCGGCGGATTCACCGCGACGAACCGCGCGAACGGCGAAGATGCCCAGCGCCGTTGTGCCGTCGGGCAGCCCTTCGCGCTTGAGAAAGGTCGCCGGGGCCGCGGTTGCCGCGGGCTCCGGATAGCCGAAGCGCGCC
>JBEKDH010000202.1:0-6548 GCA_050014455.1 Occallatibacter sp. | reverse complement strand
CTGGTGAACGGCGCTGCTCCTCGACGGAGCAGCCGTGACGCCATGGAATCATTTTCCATGACATCAATATTTATAACCGCGCCGGGCCGCGAAGTCAAAGCCCTGACGGTTGAAAAGCGCGAAACGGAAGCGGGCGAAGCCGCCGCGAAGATCAGGCCGATTCTGCCGGTCATTAAGCCGAATGGGCAAATGGAGAAATGGTGACCCCGGGAAGACTCGAACTTCCGACACGCAGTTTAGGAAACTGCTGCTCTATCCACCTGAGCTACGGGGCCACGTTTATAATCAACCACTTAAACGCACATCGCGATTCCAACCCTCACTTTCCCTCATGCGCCCCATAGTTGCCTAGTGTCTGTCAGCGCATTCCAAGAACGAGGGGAACGAAAGCAAAAGCAAAGAAATCACGGTATCAATAGGGTAGCGTGAAGAGGGCAGAGAGAGCAAAGAACGTCGCTTGGGAAGTCCGCTTCTCTGAGTACAAAGACGGAAGGCGGCATCGGCGGATGCCGGCGTTTGACGGCGCTGAATACCCAACGAGATAATCTTAGAACTGCTGGCTGGCATGTTGCGGCGATTCAGCCCGGCCAATTCAACCCGGAGGTGAGGCATGAGTTCTCCTTCCTTTGGTCTTCTAAAAGAGGAGATCAACAAAAGCGCCGAGTCGCAGCATGACCTGGCAAAATGGAAACTGGCTGTGACTGCCGCGCTGGGAGCGGCAGCCATGGGGTTGTCACCCCAAGGCAAGGAAAATCACTTGCTGCTTTTCATCGTTCCGTTTGTTTGCGCCTATATCGACTTGTACACCTACCAGTACCAGCTCCGCACTCTGGTCATCGCAGGGTTTCTTCGGGAGCCTTCAGGAGATCCGGTTCTTAAGGCATATGAGGACGAGTGTAGAGAAGTGCGCAAGGGTTACGTTTTCAAATTAAGCGATTGGGCTACATTCGGATCGAGCATCGGCGCAACTCTATTCGGAGTTATTTTCTATTGCCTGCCCCCCGCCGGCTCGGACCCGGACACTCGGTTATCCAATGTTCTGGCTGCGGGAGCGATCTGGGGCGTTGGCGCGGCTCTAGTCATTCTACTGTATTGTTTTTACCAGCGTGAATCCGATAAGATCGAGCCGAAAGAAGACGATGCAAAGTGAATCGATGCAGATAAGACCGACGGAAAGAAAGCCCGGACATGATTCCAGGAATTGCTGAATAGCATTTGGGGCAGGACGCGCATCCTGTCAAGAGGCGATTGTGACCTTCATAACCGGTCGGCAGCTCAGCACCATGACAAAACCCGAATACTCCCTGGCCGAAATCCAGGCGCTCTCCGCATTGCTCGAAAGCCATGGAACTCTTACTCTTGCCTCCCTGCCGAACGGACTGTTTCCGGCAGCCGCGCTTGGCGGCGAGAAGAGTTATACCGGGTACTCTCATGTCTGGGTACGCGATAACATACACATCGCCCACGCTCTGTTCAAGACTGGCCGGACCGCCATCGCCGTCCGCAATCTCCGCGTCTTGATGGCCTATTTCATCAAATACAGGCAGCGATTCGTCGATATCGTCGCGGGAACCGCCGACGCCAACGTCGTCATGAACCGGCCCCACATAAGGTTCGATGGTAAGTCTCTGGAGGAAGAAAAGGAAAAGTGGGCGCACGCGCAAAACGACGCCCTCGGGTATTTTCTGTGGATGTTCTCGAGACTCGTAAATGAAAATGCGTTGACCCCGGATGCGGATCAGCTGAATATGCTGGCTCTCTTTGCGCGCTACTTCCAGGCCATCCGCTACTGGCAGGATGAAGACAGCGGACATTGGGAGGAAGGTCGCAAGGTTTCGGCCTCCAGCATTGGCGTGGTGGTTGCCGGTCTCGCGGAATTCAAGAAACTGCTCGCAAACGCCGGTCCGCTTCGCGACAGGCACGGAACTCTTCTTGCGGCTGAGGTGCTCGAACCTTTGATCGAACGCGGGCGTGCCGCCCTGAAGGGAATTCTGCCTTCGGAATGCGTCCAACCGGACCCTCTCAAGCGACGCCGGTATGATGCCGCATTGCTTTTTCTAGTTTACCCGTTGCGGATTGTAGAAGGCCCGATCGCCGATCGAATCCTCTCCGATGTCATCGCTCATCTGCAAGGTGAAATAGGCATCCGCCGCTATTTGGGCGATTCCTATTGGGCGCCCGATTACAAGGCAAAGCTCAAACCCGAGGAACGCACGGCGGACGTAAGCGATGATCCATCCGCCCGCGACCGGCTTCTGACTGGCGCGGGGCAGGAAGCTCAGTGGTGCATCTTCGATCCTATTGTCTCCTGCATCTTCGGATTGAAGTTCCAGTCGACCCGGTTGCCCGAACATCTCGAAAAACAGGCCGGGTATCTCAACCGCTCTTTGAGACAGATTACCGACGGAAGCCAGGCCAATGTCCCAGCCTTCCGCTGCCCGGAACTCTATTTTCTCGAAGCCGGCCGTTATGTCCCCAACGACCATGTTCCCTTGCTTTGGACCCAGGCCAACCTCATCCTGGCCTTGAAGGTCATGGAAGACAACTGCCTCCGGTGATCTTCTGCGGATGGCCCCGGTCTGACGAACAACAAAACTGGGTGCCTCATGTCCGGTCCTTGAGGCCTAAGATTCAGTTACCTCGCTGACTTGCTGCTCGCGAAACATCTTCCAAAACTCGATGAAGCCCTTCAGCCGCACCACCTGGAAGTAGTCGCTGGCGACCAGGTAGAAGATCGCGGCCACGGCGGTTATCCAGTGGAGAGTTTCAGCGCCGAGCTGGTCGCTGAAGGGCAGGGGCGCGGCGGAGAGCACCATGGCCAGCACCAGCAGCGCCAGCTTCACAATGCCCATCACCAGATTGATCTCGATCAGCTTGCCGGTGAACGGCTTGCCCAGCCGCAGGCTGCACGCCAGAGCCTGAGCCGGGTTGCAGTCTTCAAACAGCATCAGGATGGGAGCGATTGCGACCGGCCAGCTCACCAGCGCCCACGCGGTGAAGAAGCCCAGCGAAAGAAAGATCGCCCAGCCCGAGAAGCCAACCAGATCCGGCTCGCCACCGGCGGCAGGGATGTGCGTAGCCGCCGCCCATTGCATGGAGCAGAGCCAGCCCCAGACGATTGCGGCGAAGAGGGCCAGCCATGTAGCCTGCAAGACGATCATCGCCAGAGGGCGGAAGCGCAGCCGCGATTCCGCATTCGCTCCCAGGCGTACAAGAACCAGGCTGCGGCCCAGCCCGGAGACGACTACCCAGGCCAGCGCGGCCACGGGCAGCAGCCAGCGGAGCACGGCCGATACGTGCGGCAGGTAGAGCGCCCACGCGTGGGCCAGTTGCGCTGCCGTTACCCACGGATTCTGCGGATCGAGCGACGTGAGCCCAGCGGATTCGAGCGGTGCTGCAATCAGAATCCGCTGCGCCTGCATCCAGCAAACAAGCAGAAAGGGAATGCCAAAGACCCAGCGCCAGGCCACCTCGATCGCCGTGAGGGAGGGCCGCTCAAAGACCCAGCCCATCTGGCCAACCAGCGACTGGGTTCCGCGCAGGGGCGCAGGCATACGACTCCTTTTGGGAACTGCCGGTTGAGATTCGCGGTTTCCCACCCTAGCCGCAAAAACAAGGACGCGGCGAGGGTGGGGCACCCAAGAGCCTGGCTACTTCACCACCAGGTTCACAGCTTTGCCGGGAACCACAATCACCTTGGCCACGGTCTTGCCAGCAGTGCGCGACTGAACCTTCTCCGCGGCCAGTGCCGCCTCTTCAATGGTCTTGGAATCGGCATCGGCAGCCACGCGAATCACCGCGACCAGCTTGCCGTTGATCTGCACGGGAATCTCCAGCTCGTCTTCTTTGGTCAGTCCAGGGTTGCTCACGGGCCAGGGCGCACGAAGCACGGCCCCGCCTTCGCCCAGCGCTTCCCACAGCTCCGCCGCCAGATAGGGCGCAAAAGGCGCCAGCAGAAGCGCAAGTGTGCGCAGCAACTCCAGCAGGACCGGCGCTGGAACCTCGCCGGCCGCCAGTTGCGCGTCGGCGGCCTGAATCTCGTTCACCAACTCCATGATGGCCGCCACGCAGGTATTGAAGTGCCAGCGGCCCTCAAAGTCGAGCGTGATCTTGGCGATGGTTTGATGCAGCTTGCGCAACAACTTAAGCGAAAGCCCCGCTGGCGCATCTACCGGCTGACCACGCCCCGCTCTCGCCGCCGGCGCATACTTCATCGTCAGCCGCCAGACGCGGGCCAGGAAGCGGCTGACCCCGGCAACGCCGTCTTCCTGCCAGTCCAGATCGCGGTCTGGCGGAGCGGCAAAGAGGGAGTACATGCGCGTAGCATCGGCGCCGTAGCGGGCCACCATCTCGTCGGGCGACACGACATTGCCCTTCGACTTGGACATCTTGGCCCCATCCTTGATGACCATGCCCTGGGTAAACAGCCGCCGCGCCGGCTCGTCGTTCTCAATCAGCCCCAGGTCGCGCATGACCTTGGTCCAGAAGCGCGAGTAAATCAGGTGCAGAATGGCGTGTTCCACGCCGCCAATGTACTGGTCGATGGGAAACCAGTACTTTGCCTTTTCTGAGTCGAAGGGCGCATCGGCGTTCTTCGCATCGGTATAGCGGTAAAAGTACCAACTGGAGTCGACAAAGGTGTCCATCGTGTCGGTCTCGCGTTTCGCAGGACCGCCGCACAGGGGGCAAGTGGTTTCAAGGAACTCCGGCACGTGGCTCAGTGGCGAACCGCCCCGCTGGGTAATCTCAATCTGCGGCGGCAGCACCACCGGCAACTGCTCGTCCGGCACCGGCACAAGGCCGTCCGGCTGGCATTGAAACTCGCAGTAAACCATGGGGATGGGCGTGCCCCAGTAGCGCTGGCGGCTCACCCCCCAATCCTTCAGCCGGAAGGTGACGGCGGCCGCTCCAAATCCCTTGCGCGCGGCAATCCTCTGCAACTGTCTTTGGGCCAGCGCGCAACTCATGCCGTCGTAGTCGCCGGAGTTCACCAGCACCCCGTCTTCCGAGAGGAAGGGCAGGCTGTCGCCGCCCTCCGTTTCCTCGACCGGCTGAATGACTCTGCGAATCTCCAAGCCGTACTTCGTGGCAAATTCGAAGTCCCGCTCATCGTGCGCCGGAACGCTCATGATGGCGCCCGTGCCGTAGTCGGCCAGGATGTAATTGGCCACCCAGATGGGCACGAGCTGGCCGTTGTAGGGATTCGCGGCAAAGCGCCCGGTGGGAACGCCGTGCTTCTCGATCTCGCCCAGATCGCCAGCCTCCTTGGCCTTCTGCTGCTGCTCCAGCAGCTCGTCCACCTGAGCCTTCAACTCGGGATTGGCGTGCGTGAACTCAGCCACCAATTCATGCTGGGGCGCAAGTTGCACACTGGTGGCGCCAAAGATCGTGTCCACGCGGGTGGTAAAGACGCGGATCCGCCTACGTTCAGATTCCTCCACCTCCAGGTCTTCCAGGAAGAAATCCACTTCCGTTCCTTCGCTGCGGCCAATCCAGTTGCGCTGCATGATGCATACTTTGTCCGGCCAGCCATCCAGCTTGTCGAGGCCGTCGAGCAGCTCCTCGGCGTAGGCTGTGATGCGCAAGAACCACTGCACCAGGTCTCGCTGCTCCACCTGAGTGCCCTCGTGGCGCCAGCAGCAGCCGTCCACCACCTGCTCGTTGGCCAGCACCGTGGCGCACTCCGGGCACCAGTTCACCTTGCTCTTTTTGCGATAGACCAGCCCGTTCTCGTACATGCGAAGAAAGAACCACTGGTTCCAGCGGTAGTAGTCGGGCAGGCAGGTGGTCACCTCCGTCGCCCAATCGTAGCCCAGGCCCAACCGCTCCATCTGCCGTTTCATGGCGGCAATGTTGGCGAGCGTCCACTCGCGCGGCGGCGTATTGTTCTTGAGCGCGGCGTTCTCGGCCGGCAGCCCGAAGGCGTCCCAGCCCATGGGGTGCAGCACATTGTAGCCGCGCATCCACATGTGCCGGGCCAGCGCGTCGCCGATCGAGTAGTTGCGCACGTGCCCCATGTGCAACTGCCCGCTGGGATAGGGCAGCATCTCCAGCACGTAGTACTTGGGCTTGCCGCAATCGGCGGGCTCGGCCGCATACAACGAGGGGTCCGAGGCCCACCGCTGCTGCCATTTGGGTTCAATCGCCGCTGGGTCGTAACGCAGTTCGTTCTCGTCCGCCATAACCCTTTCAGTGTAAATGGAAGACGGCTACTGCGCGGGCTGTTTCAGTGCTTTCGAACACGAAGCAGAGTGCATCTCCTTGGTCACAATCTCGTAGCTCTCGGGAGGCTGGAATACGGACAAATCCGGTTCATCGAGGCTCAGGCTCACCAGTTCCAACGTGGACTTGCCGGATTCGGGATCGTCGGAGAGTTGGCGCACGTTAAGGGCTCTTGGGTTATCTGCCGTCGTAATCCAGGTCTCTTGGGTATGCACCATCGGCTGATCGTTCCCCATCGTGCCAGCCGGTGTCGTCCAGGTAATCCGCGTGCCGTGTGCCTCTAGTCCCTGGATTGTCGTTGTGCCCAGGTCCTCCCTGGTCGAGTT
>JBEKDH010000201.1:0-7627 GCA_050014455.1 Occallatibacter sp. | reverse complement strand
ACCGGGGCGGCCAGCATCAGCTGCCGCTTGAGGTGCAGGGAATCCAGAACCAGCAGCACCGCATCCGGCTTGGGCGTGCCCGGCATCTTGCCGCGCAGCACGTCCACCGCGACGCGCGCATCTTCAGAGTAGGGAGTAAGCGAGTAAACGCCGGGCAGGTCGATCAGCGTCAAGTCGGGGCGGCCCACGCCGGCCATCAGGCCCATGCGCTGCTCCACGGTGACGCCGGGGTAGTTGGCAACCTTTTGGCGCAGGCCGGTCAAGCGGTTGAAGAGAGTGGACTTGCCGGAGTTGGGCGGCCCAATCAACACCACTGTCTTGAGTGTCGCGGCTTGCGGCGAAGCGCTGGGCGGCTTAAAGGCCGGGGTTTCGCAGCACGCACTCATCGCGCCGCCTCGGTCAGCTCCTGAAACTCAGGTTTGTAATCGAGACCGGAGCCTTCGGGGTTCTCCGCTGCTTCCGCATTCGGCGGCCGCATCCGCATAGCCTCCGCAGTCTCGTGGCGCAGCGCAATCTCCATGCCGTCCACTCCGTAGACGGTGGGGTCGCCGGCCGGCGCGCGGCGCAGAGCAGTAACCAGCGCACCCGGCACAAAGCCCATATGCATCAGGTGATTCTGCACGGATTCAGGCAGATCCAGAGCCACCAGAACCCCGCATTCGCCTACTTTCATTTCGCTCAGCACCGTCAATCGCCGGTCTCCCCTGGGCCGCCCAAAAACCAGCAGCCTGAAACTACGACCGTAATGGTCGTAATTTAGTATACGGCCATGTGGCTTCGTGCCGCAAACAACGCGATCGGCAGATTCCTCCCTACGCTCGCTCATTGCTTGCCCTCCAGCCAGCGGGCGGCGGGGAACCGCCCTCCATTCTCCCGGAATTTCTATCCATCCAGTCTCTCTGTCTGATCTATCGAGCCAATGAGCCATTTCTATCAGTCGAAAAAGGCTCCAAGATGTGAGCCAAATCACAAGCCGCCGGAGGGGTTGCCGGCGCCTCTGGCCGCGCTGTGGTGGGATGCGAAAGGGGACTGGGTGCGCGCGCACGGCCTGGTGGACGAGCTTGAAACCGCCGCTGGCATGCCGGTTCATGCCTACCTGCACCGCAAGGAGGGCCAGGCATGGAACGCCGACTACTGGTATGGCCGCGCCGGGCGCAAATTCCACCGGCCCACGCTCGAAGCCGAGTGGGAGGCGCTGGTGGAAGGCCTGCTGACGGAGGCTGAAGGGGCTAGAGCGGAGGCCGAGCGTCAGCGATAGGACGGCGGCAAGATGAGTCTTTCGTTTAGTCGCCTGCTCGGGGCCGGTTACCCCACCAAAAAAAGAAGTGGACAACGTGAACAAAATGCGATAGGTATTGTGACGTAGGTCACACAGGCACCGCGCTCGTCCACGAGGGCGGGAACTTCCTCCCCAGCGCCGCCAGGGCCCAGATACTCAGCGGCGATATAGCCCCATTTGCAACCAGCGACAGCACTCCAATGGTGCTGTTTTCCCCCGGGTGCAGCATCGATTCTGACTCCGCCTCCGGCCATGCCCTTTCCGATTGCGCGAGGGCTGGCCTCCAGCACGGCTCGCAGTACAGGGAAAGGCCTGGAGTGCGGAATGAAAGGACCTCATGAACAAACGCATGATCGGGATACTGTGTCTGCTGGCGGCGACCGCCGTTAGCCTTTCGGCTGAGAGTCTCTCCTACACTGGCACGCTGACCTCTCCGGAAGATGCCTTCGAGACAACCTTTACTCTAACGGCTGCTGACCCGGTCACCATCCAGACGTGGGGCTTCGGTGGGGGAACGAATGCCGCCGGCTAGGCGATCCCGTCGGGTGGATTCGACCCCCTGATCGCCCTCTTCTCCGGCACTGGCCCGTCGGCCACGATAGTGACGGACGGCTCCGGGAACCCCTTGGCCGACGCTGACAATCTGTACAACCCTCCCTGGTCCTATGTAGGCAACTGCCCACCCGCCGGGTTGGTGCCCATTGGGTCCGACAACGATTGCGGCGACGATTGGATGCAGACCACGCTTGCGGCCGGAACCTACACACTGCTGCTGACCGACGCCAACTATATACCGGGCGCTGTCTTCGACAACGGAACGCTCTCGGAGCCATTTGTGGATTTCACCGGCGGGGTCTTCTATACCAACGACCCGGCCACCGATGCCACCATCTTCCCGAACGGCAATTACGCGGTGGATATTATTTCCGCCGGAGTGAACCAGGCCTCCACCCCGGAGCCGGCGCCGCTTTCCCTCTTGGGCGCCGGCTTGCTGGGACTGGCCGGTTTGAGACTGATCAACAATCGGCGCAGGCCGCCGCACAGCAAAGGAGCGTCAGCATGAAATTTGCAAAGTGGATTGTGATGGGATCGGGCGGCGTAATACTGGTCCTCTTGAGTGTGGTCCTGATTACTCCCAAGACGGTTCATGCCCTGGCGGCAGCTTTGGTTCAGGTCACCAACACGGACTCAAACCCGGTTCCGACCACAACCGCGGTGCCGGCGACGCCGTTCTTCGGGCTCATGCAGCTATCCGGCACCGGCGCGCAATCCGTCGGACCGGGGACGGGAACGCTTGGCGTCACCCAGATCGTAATCACCAGCGAGGATACGGCTGTCGACCAGGTCAACATCTTTTCCGCACTGCTTAACGGCGGAACCTGCGGAGGAGTTGGCAATGTTGAAGCAGCCACCAACCCTTTTCTTGTTGTCAAGGTGCAGCCGAACTCGACCGTGGTGATCCCGGCTCCGACCCCGCTGGTTTTCACGCCCCAAGACGGCTATGACAACGTGAACCATACCTGTGTGGCGGCGGCCATGCCCGTCACGGGCGGCAACGTCATCGTGACCGTCAACGGTTTCGTAAACTGAATCTCCAACCGCTTGTTGCACCAAGACTGTGTGCCCCACCCTTGGCGCGATACTGTTCTTGCGCCTGGGGTGGGCTCCTCGGCACCAGATCGCCATGTAGGTTGAGCTTCGCGCTTTCCCATCCTTGTGGCAGTGGCAAGTTCCTCGCGAGGATGGGACAGCCGGCTATGGTGGATTCAGTGTGAGCAGAAGTGGCCTAAGTCCGGGACGACTAGAGGCGTTCTCCGACGGCGTCATCGCGGTCATCATCACCATTATGGTGCTGGAGCTGAAGGTACCGGGGGCGGATGGCGTAGCCGGTCTGCTCGTGGTGTTCCCTACTGTCTTCCTCTACCTGCTCACCTTCGTGCAGATCGGAATTTACTGGGTGAATCATCACTATCTCGTCGACGAGGTGGAGACGGTCAGCCACGGTATTCTCTGGGCCAACCTGGTGTTTCTCTTCTGTCTATCGCTGTTTCCATTCGCGACGGATTGGATCGGCGTCAAGGGACTGTCGTCATTCACCACCGCACTCTACGCTGCAGTCAGCATTCTTCCGGGGCTCGGATATATGGCGCTGTGGACCCAGATACGGTCACAGAGTGCGGCGGCCGCACACGCAAGTTGGGGTAAGCAGATTGCGTCAGTTTCCCTTTATCTCACAGCCATTCCCGTGGCCTACTACCGGCCTGCTGCTTCTCTGGCGCTGATCGGGACGGTTGCGGTGCTCTGGCTGCTGCCGCCGAAGGCCCGGGTTCACCCGGAGGGCGGTCACTGTAAGTCTCCGCGATGGACAGGAGCCGAGCCCAAGGAATCCACTCCTCCAAGGGCGGATAAAAAGTAAACTCGCAGTCGTGATTTTTCGGATGAGGGAAGGGTGGGCGACCGTCCGCGCCTCCTTTGCCGAGTGCCCCGGTGGTTTTTAAGACCTGGGAGCCGCAAAATTCATCCCGCGTGTAACTCGCCTACGCCGTGGCCGCGTTAGCCACCGACTGCAATCCCCGCGCCTCGATCTCGAACTGGCGAATCTTGTACTTCTGAATCTTGCCTGACAAGGTGGCCGGGAAGCTATCGACGAAGCGGACATGCTCGGGAATCTTGTAGTAGGCGATCTGGCCCTGGCAGAACTCGCGAATCTCCGCCTCGGTGGCGTCGACTCCCGGTTCCAGACCGGGACGCAGGCGGACCCAGGCCACCACAATTTCGCCCAGCCGGGCATTGGGGATGCCGACGACCTGCACCTCGTCCACCTTGGGGTGAGTGTAGAGGAACTCCTCCACCTCGCGGGGATAGATGTTTTCGCCGCCGCGGATGATTACGTCGCGGGAGCGGCCGGTCAGGTGGATGCAGCCGTCGTCGTGCATGATGCCCAGGTCGCCGGTGTGCAGCCAGCCGTCGGGGCGGATGACCTCCGCCGTGCCTTCGGGGTCGCCGTCGTAGCCCTTCATGAGCGCATAGCCGCGCACGCACACCTCGCCCTGCTCGCCCACCGGCAGCGTCTCGCCGGTCGCGGTGGAGACGATGCGAATCTCGGTCTGCGGCATGGCCCGGCCCACGGTCTTGACGCGAATCTCGATGGGATCTTCGGCGTCTGACATGGTCACCACCGGCGAGGTCTCGGTCTGGCCGTAGGCGATGACCAGCTCGCGGCAGTTCATCTCGTAGAGCACGCGCTTCATCAGCTCGACGGGGCAAGGCGCGCCGCTCATCATGCCGGTGCGCAGGCTGGTCAGATCGTAGCTGGGGAAGTCGGAGAGCGCCATCTCGGCTACATACATGGCCGGAACGCCGTAGACCGAGGTCGCCCGCTCCTCGTGGACGGCCCGGAGGGTTGCGCGGGCGTCGAAGGTCCAGTTGGGCAGGATGATGGCCGCGCCGGAGTTGACCGCGCTCATGGTGCCGATGACGCATCCGTAGCAGTGGAAGAGCGGCACCGGAACGACGATGCGGTCCTGCTCGGTGTAGTGAAAGCCGTGGGCCAGAAACTGCCCGTTGTTCACAATGTTGCGATGGGTGAGCAGCACGCCCTTGGGCAGGCCCGTGGTGCCGCTGGTGTACTGGATGTTGGCCACATCGTCCACGGCCACATGCGCGGGCAGCTCGCCGGGGGCATCCTTCAACGCCGGCCACTCCGGCGTATCGAAATAGATGGTGCGCTCGAGCTCCAGGTTGAGCCCGTACCGCGCCCGGCCCAGAATCTCCTCGTAGTCGGCGTGTTTGTCCTTGTGCCACAGGAAGAGCGCCTTCATGCGCGACCGCTGGAGGGTGAACTGTAGCTCGTGGGAGCGATAGGCGGGGTTCACATTCACCAGCGCCGCGCCGGCCCGCGCGCAGCCCATGTGCATCTGGATCCACTCGATGCAGTTGGTGGACCACAACCCCACGCGGTCGCCGCGGCGAATGCCGAGCGACCACAGTCCCCGCGCCACACGGTCGGCCTCGGCGCTCAGCTCGGCCCAGGTCAGCCGCTGCCCCTGGTGGCACGAGGCCACTGCCAGGCGGTCCGGGAAGCGTTCCGCGGTGCGGTGCAGCAGGTCGCCGATGGTTAGCTCCAGCAGCGGGCTGCTTACGCCGCGGGCATAGCTCAAGGTACAAATTCTCTCTTCAACAGGCATATTCTCAGGCTTTGGAATAACGAATGGCAGTGTACACCAGCCCACCCCACGAAAAAATGTGACCCGGCCCACAAATCTTGAAGGGCATCGCAATCCGTATCGAAAGCCTCGTCCTACGCCATTGGAGAATGCGCTTCCGACGCTTCCGGGCCGCTTCCCTCCTTTCAGAATGATCGAGAGTGGACGCTACTCCGGTGCAGGCCATGCCGAAGGCAGACAGCGGGGTCTCCGCGGCCCGTGGTAGGCTTTAAGTTGCCAGTCGATAATCTGCGCGTCAGCTGTGCCACAATGTGCAGGCGAAGTTGCGGCAGGGGCGTCGAGATAGTCCGCGTGGAAGACCGGCGAGAGTTTTGAAAGAATAGAGTATTGTGCAGATTTCTTCTGAAAATGCGAGCGGAGAGCTGAAGCCGGCAGCGCTGGTGCGCAGCACAATAAACCTCGGCATCGTCTGTCCCATGGCCAATGAGGGAGACCTGGCGACGGTCTTTTGCCAAGAGGTGCTGAAGAATTGCCCGGGCTTTAAGAAAGTCACATTCTTCGCCGTCTTCGATCGGGTTACTAAGGACGAAAGCCTCGATCGGATGCGAGAGCTGGAGAGCAGCGAGCCGCGTTTGCGCGTGGTGTGGGCTCCTGAGAACCGCTGCGTGGTAGACGCCTATATGCGCGGCTTCAAAGAGGCGCTTGCCGCCGGATGCGACTGGATTCTGGAGATCGATGCCGGCTTCAGTCATCAGCCTGCCGATATTCCGCAGTTCTTCGATGCCATGGAGCAGGGTATGGACTGCGTCTTCGCGAGCCGCTCGCTGGGGCGCTTTAAGGATAGTTCCTTGAAGCGCCGCTTTGTGAGCTGGGGCGGAACCGTGCTGGCCAACCTGCTGTTGGGAACGCGGCAGACCGACATGACCAGCGGCTTTGAGTTGTTTACAGCCAGGACGTTGCGCATGGTGCTGGACCGCGGCATTCAGTCGAGGGCGCACTTTTTCCAGACCGAGATTAAGACGTATTGCAGGAATCTGCGCTTCGTCGAGGTTCCGATCACTTACCGGGCTGCGAGTCCGCGCCTCGGTTCCTCGGCGATAGCAGAAGCGTTTCAGCAGCTCTGGCGTCTCTTTCGGCTGCGTCTCAAGGAGCAACTATAGTGGATTCCCGTTACGAAGGCCCTGTCTGTGTAGTGGTTACTTCCATCTCCGCGCCAAATGCGGCTTTGCGGGAGCTGGCCAGCCAGTCGAAAGAGCGCGGATTTTCGTTTTACCTGATTGGCGATGCACCCAGCCCGGCCGATTTCTCGCTCGATGGTTGCGAGTTCTATAGTCTGGCGCGGCAGCAGGAGACGGGCCTGAAGACTGCCGAGCTGCTGCCCACCCGGCATTACGCCCGCAAGAACATCGGCTATCTGCTGGCCATGCGAGGGCGGTCGCGCATGCTGCTTGAGACCGACGACGACAATATGCCGCTGCCGGCATTCTGGGCCGAGAGAAAGCCCGAGCAGCTCGTGCCGACACTTTCCGCAACAGGCTGGACGAATGTCTATGAGTATTTCTCCGCGGCGAATATCTGGCCGCGCGGCCTACCTTTGGATGCGATTCAAACGCCGCAGCCGGCTTTTGAGACTTTGCCGGTGGTGGAGTCGGAGTGCCCGATTCAGCAAGGGTTGGCGGATGGGAATCCCGATGTCGATGCCATCTACCGGCTGGTGCTTCCGCTTCCAATCCATTTCCTTCCAGGCCGGCGGGTCTCGCTCGGCGCAGGGGCATGGAGCCCGTTCAACAGCCAGAGCACGGCGTGGTTCCCGAAGGCCTATCCGCTGCTCTATCTGCCCTCCTATTGCTCATTCCGCATGACCGATATCTGGCGCAGTTTTGTTGCCCAGCGCATCGCCTGGGAGAACGGGTGGAGCGTGCTGTACTCGAGTCCCGACGTCATTCAGGATCGGAACGAGCACAGCCTGATGCGCGATTTTGCCGACGAGGTGCCGGGCTATCTGAACAACCGCACCATCAGCGAGCGCCTGACAGCCCTCAAACTCGCGGCCGGGCCGGAGAATATCGCGGATAATCTGATCCGGTGCTATGAGGAACTCGTAAGCCTTGCCGTCGTCGATGACAAGGAGTTACCTCTGGTGAAGGCCTGGGCGCAGGATATAGCCGAGCTGCCTTAGCGC
>JBEKDH010000200.1:0-6695 GCA_050014455.1 Occallatibacter sp. | reverse complement strand
GATTGTTCCAAGGATGCCGGCCTATCCATCGCCTATTGCCCAGATGAGCGGGGAACCATGAGGTTGACGCTGGGCAATTCGATCTCGCCATGGAATTTACCGAATACACCCGCAAGAAGGGCAGGAAATGAGTCATTTAGTGCTTCGTAGGCGCAGGATCTCCGATTCCGGGTCACAGTGGACGCCGATTCGCTGCCTCCTTTTCGCATCCGGAATGATCGCATTGCTGTGCGGCGTTTTCGCCGCCCGGAGTTGCGATGCGCAAGCCGCGGACCAAGCGGGCAATCAGCAGGCGTACACCCAAGCAGGCCAGCCGGCGAACCAGCAAGCGGGACAAGCGGCGGATCAACAGACGATGCCTGCAGAGCAGATTATCGATATCTTGCAGCAGGAGCCGGACATCCTGGCCACTGTGAAGATGCAGGCTGCGCAACAGTCGGGGGTGGATCCGGACACAATTAGCGATGAGGCGATCTACGACCGCATTCGCCAGGATGCGACCCTGCGCGATTTGGCTACTAAAGAACTGGTCAAGCACGGCTACGGCATAAACCCAGTGGCGCCGAACCAGAATCCCGCAAATGCACTGCCCACCAACAGAGCATTGCCGCAGGCGCCAAAGCCTCCAGCCACCCTGGCCCGCCCTTATGAGGAGCCGGACGATTCCCGTGCTCTACATCAGCCTAATCCTTATCCGAACCTGCCCTCATTGGGCCAGCTTTACTCTCAGTTCCCACCCACGGAAGGGAAGCTGCGCCGTTTCGGCAGCGATACCTTTGTTCTAGGCACAGGGAATGCAAACCAGTTGCCGATGGATCTTCCGGCCGGTCCCGATTATCTTCTTGGGCCGGGAGACAGCCTGGTGGTGAATATCTGGGGTGGCCAGTCCAACCGGCTCGAAAGGCCGATCGATCGTCAGGGCCAGATCGCGCTTCCTGAGGCAGGCACCATTACCATCGCCGGGCTTACGATCGCCCAAGCGCAGATTGCCATTCAAGAGGCTCTTGGCACACAGTTTCAGCATGAGCGTGTCGAGATTTCATTGGGCCGGGTTCGCACGGTGCGGGTGTATGTAGTGGGAGATGTACAGCGGCCTGGCGCATATGACGTCAGCTCCCTGTCGACGCCGCTGAACGCGCTGTACGCCGCGGGCGGACCGACCAACAATGGGTCGCTTCGCACCTTGCGGCAGTTCCGGGGCGCACATTTGATCCGCGAGATCGATCTTTACGACTTTCTGTTGCGGGGAGTTCGCTCGGAGATCGACCGGCTACAGCCTGGAGACACTCTTCTGGTTCCCCCGGTTGGCCCCCAGGTTTCAGTGAGTGGCATGGTGCGCCGCCCGGCGGTTTACGAATTGAAAGGCGAACAGGGACTGAATGAAGTCCTCGATCTTGCCGGGGGCGTTCTGGTCTCCGCGAGCCTGAAGCAGATCAGGGTGGAGCGGATCGAGGCCCATCAGCGCCGCACCATGTTGAGCTTGCAACTCCCGGAGGGCCGCGATGCGGTCACGCAGGATCTGACTGCTTTTCGCGTGCAGGACGGCGACAGCGTTCTCGTCTCGCAGATTCTGCCTTACAACGAACAAATGGTTTATCTGGATGGCCATGTCTTTCGCCCCGGCAAATACCCGTATCGGGAGGGGATGACCGTCAACGATCTATTGCATTCGTATCAGGACGTGATGCCGGAGCCGGCTGACCACGCCGAGATCGTTCGCTTGCAACCGCCCGACTTCCGCCCGGAGACCATCGGCTTCAGCTTGCCGGAGGCGCTTATCGGCAACGATGCGATCACGCTCCAGCCCTACGATCTGGTCCGTATCTTCGGCCGGTATGAGATCGATTCGCCGAAAGTTACCATCGAGGGGGAAGTCCTTCGCCCCGGCGAGTTTCCGATGTCTGAAGGCATGACGGTGGCCGCGCTGGTCCGCATGGCCGGAGGCTTCAAGCGTAGCGCATTCCGGGAGGAAGCTGACCTCTCCAGCTATACGGTCGAAAATGGCCAGAAGGTGCTGCTCAACCATAGCGTGGTCGCCATAGAGAAGGCGCTGGACGGAGACAAAAGCGCGGATACCGCGCTAAAGCCAGGAGACGTTGTCAGCATCCGGCAGTTGACCGGTTGGGAGGATATCGGAGCTTCGGTAACGATAACCGGGGAGGTCGCGCATCCGGGCACGTACGGAATTCAAACTGGAGAGCGCCTCAGTGCATTGCTGAAGCGCGCCGGCGGCTTTCGAGAGACGGCCTATCCCGCTGGCGCCAATCTCGAACGCGTGCAGGTTCGCAGATTGGGCGAGCAGGCCCGCCAGGAGATGATCCGGCGAATCGAAACTACCCCCATCACATTTAGCGCCGGAGTGCTGTCTACACAGGACCAGGCAGACCTCCAGAAAGCCGCCGAACAGCAACGCGACCAGGTTCTTACCGCGCTTCGCGCCCATCCGGCCAGCGGGCGATTGGTAATCAACATTTCCTCGGACATTGGCCGCTGGCAAAACACGCCGGCCGATATCGAGATGCGCCCAGGCGATACGCTGACGATTCCCAAGCGGGAGAACTTTGTGCTGGTCACCGGCCAGGTTTATAACCAGACAGCTATAACCTATATCCCGGGAAGGGATGGCAGTTGGTATCTGCGCCAGGCCGGCGGAGCGACCAAATCCGGCGACAAGAGTGCCGTTTTCGTGGTGCGTGCAAACGGTTCCGTCGTTGGGCACGCGACGGGCTGGATGACAGGCAATTCCCTCAACTTCCGCATGAGACCTGGCGATACGATTATCGTTCCTGAAAAAGGCATTGGTTCACAAGTCTGGAAGAACTTGATCTCCGCGGCTCAGATCATGTCCTCGGTCGCTATTACCGGCGCCGTTGCCGGAATCTTCTAATGCCCCGATCATGTTATCGGCCGGACTGGAAAACCCTTGGCATCCCAATACAAAGCGAGATGCCGGAGTTTAAGTACAATCATCCCTTATCGGGTATTGTTCCCCGCGCCTAATTGACCTCCCCGGTATTCACAGGATGAGCCGGGCAAGGCACAATGGATAGGGCGATCCTGCAAGAAGCCGGTTCTGCCAACTATCTGTCCAACTGGCCTTTTCGCAGCACTGGAGATGGAACATTGAGTACTGCAGATGAACAGCTACAAGATGTAGACGACAATGCATCTGATTGGGATATCCCGGTTGCCGAGCTAGTGGCCGCCATCTGGCTGCGCCGGGGGCGGCTGGCATTGGTAACGGGGCTCGGCTTGTTGCTCTCAGTCGGCATTGCATTCTTGATTCCCAATGAATACACTTCCACCGCCCAATTGATGCCGCCAGACGCGCAGTCGCTTTCCAATCCATCCGTGCTCACCGCTCTAGGAGGGGCCGGCTCCTTCGCACCCAGCCTGGGAGGGAGTCTGATGAACGCGAGAACGCCGACCGGGACCTTTATAGGTATTCTGGAGAGCCAAACTGCCAAGGACGACATCATCAATCGCTTCGACCTGCGGCGCGTTTACCATCGCAAACTTTACTTCGACACCCGCAAGATACTGACAAAACGCACCACAATCGTAGAGGACAAGAAGAGCGGAACCATCAGCATTGCGGTGATGGACCGGGATCGATATCGGGCGCGTAACCTTGCAGAAGCGTATGTTGAGGAACTTGACAAGCTTGTTAATAAAGTGAGCACTTCCTCGGCCCGCCGCGAAAGGATTTTCTTGGAGGAAAGGCTAAAATCAGTCAAGAGTGATCTCGATGCCAGTTCTCGCGCACTGAGCCAATTCTCCAGCCGTAACGCCACAATGGATCCTCAAAAGCAAGGCGAAGCAACGGTGGAGGCAGCAGGAAAACTACAAGGCGAGCTGATCGCCGCTGAGAGTGAGCTTTCCGGATTGAAAGCCCAGTATACCGATGACAATATGCGAGTGCGAGAAGTTCGCGGACGCATCGACGAACTGCAAAGTCAATTGCGGAAGATGAGTGGCGTTGGAGACAACGTGAACGGCGCCGATCTGAAAGCAGACCAATTGCTCCCTTCCGTCCGAATGCTACCCATCTTAGGATTGACTTACTACGACCTCTACCGGCAAGTGACTATGCAAGACACTATCTATCAGACTCTAACCAAGCAATATGAACTGGCCAAGGTTCAGGAAGCGAAAGAAATCCCGCCCGTCAAGGTGCTGGATGAGCCGGACGTGCCAGAGAGGAAGTCTTCTCCGCACAGGTCGATCATTATCGCTCTGGGCACGCTTCTATCGTGTCTTGCCGGCGTGGCGTGGATTCTCGGACAGCAAATTTGGCACATTACCGACGACCGCCACCCCGTGAAGGCGTTTGGAATCGAGCTTTGGCAGTTTATTCGGAGTCGCGATACTGCTTTGCCGCTCTAATTCAATTAGCAGCTTCTCGGATAACCAGCAAACTGACGAACGCCGGACTATAACTCTTCGTAGCGAGCGGATACGCGACTGCCAGATTCTAGGATGTATGAATCAGTATCTTCACGTCAAGAAACGGATTTAGCTGTTGGATTCACACTTCGAATTGCAAGAGGTTGCAATGCGGATCAGACTTAGCCAAAGCGGGAGTGCGCGCCGGAAACTGGGTAGCAACTTCGATTCGACCGGTAAGCAGGTCTCGGCCGGGCCGTACGACGATCTAACGCAGCTTATGCAGCCAGGTCGAGGCAGTTTTGTAGCTTTTCAAACCCAATACCCGCTGCAGTCCTAAAGCACCCGAATCGTCCTTATGGGTTGTCATCAACACATCGCGCATAACCAGTCCGGCAACTGAAGCGAAGTCACCATGACAGTCTCCACTGAAAGCCCGAGCGTGTTGATGGAAGACGAGGCGCCGACCGCGAAGCTCAATTCAAGCCGGGAGTCCGGGCACTCGACGCCTAAGGCGCGTTTTTCCTCTCGGCGCGCCTATGCGCAGACGTTCACGGCCAGCGCGGCCGCTCGCTGCCTGGGAGTAATTTCCGGCGTGCTTACGGCGCGGCTGCTCGGGCCCACGGGGCGCGGTGAACTGACGGCGATCATTTCCCTGCCGATGCTGCTGGTGCCGATCGGCGAGTTGGAATTGCCGCGCGCCCTGGCTTACGAAACCAGCCGCGTGGACGAAATTCCGCGGCCGCTCATTGCCACGAGCTTCTGGGTGGGACTTTTTCTCGGCTGTCTTCAGGCGCTGGTTCTGGCCCTGGCACTTCCTTTATATTTGCCGGCGGACAAGCTGCACCTACTCGGCGACTCGCGCTGGTTTATATTGTACCTTCCCGCCATGTTGGTGATGACCACGCTGATGGGCAGCGATCAGGGGAAGGGCAGCTTCGGGCGCTTCAGTTTCCTGCTTGTGCTGCCAACCGCACTCTATGTGGCCGCGGTCCTCGCGGCGTGGGCCGGCGGTGTTGCTTCGCCGCGCAGTTTTGCCGCAGGGTTGCTCATCGCTACCCTGATTACCTTTGCCGTACGCATCTGCATGGATTGGGACGCAATCTCCGGCGCCAAGCCGGAGTGGGAGATCGCCTTCCGGCTGCTGAGGCGTGGCGTGAGCTACTATCTTCCGGCAGTGGCGGGCCTCGCGCTGGTGCGCGGGGATATGTTCCTGCTGGTGCGGCTGGTGCCGAGCGATGCGGTGGGACTTTACGCCGTGGCGCAGGCCATCGCCCTTGGACAGCTTGGAGCGGTCAGCCCGTTTCTTTATGTGAGCTTTTCCGCTGTCGCGGGAAACATCGAACCGCGGCACGCGCTCGAAACGCTGGCGCGGCATTTCCGCCTTGCGCAGCTTGCCGCTGTCGCAGTTGGCTTGCTGACCGTAGCGGTTACTCCGTGGGTGGTCCGGCTGATGTTCGGCGCGCAATTCGGCGGCGCGGTGGCGACGGCCTGGCTGCTGACCGGGGCGGCGACCGTCTGGGGCATGGAGCAGGTGCTGGAGTTCGGTCTGCGCGCTGCCGGGCACACGTGGCCGGGTATCGTTTCCAATCTGGCCGGCCTAGTAGTGCTTGCGGGCGCGGGCATTCCGGCGTGCCTCCATTACGGCATCGCAGGGCTTGCCGCTTCGGTACTGGCCGCGCAGGCGCTCAACCTCACGATCCTGATCGGCTTTTGCGTCTGGAGGCTGGATATGCCGCCACGCTTGTTTAACGCGTTCCATGGCGACAGCATCGCGCAATTTGCGGGCGTGGCCGCGTCGCTCCTCCACAGGTCGAATGCCGATAGAGCCGGGGAGATATCTTGATTGTCACCACCACTGTGCCACCGCCCATCAGCGGGGCGCGGTAATGATGCTGGGTTATCCGCAGAATAGGCTGCGATCATGACAAACACTGAGTCAAAGCCACTTTTTACCGTAATCATTCCCACGAAGGATCGGGCGGAATACCTTCACCATACACTCCGAACCTGCTCAAATCAGGACTATGAGAATCTGGAAGTCATCGTCTCCGATGATGGCAGTTCGGATAATACGAAAGAGGTTGTGCTGGCCGCTGCCCAGAAAGATACGAGAATCAGGTACGTCACACCGGGTTCGGTGGGAATGCGAGACAACTTCGAGTTCGCTCTCGATCATGTGAAGTCAGGGTATGTACTCGCGCTGGGGGGCGACGACGGCATTCTCCCCTATGGCATCAGCCAGATGTGGAGGGCATTGCAGGAGACAGGAATGGATCTCCTAACCTGGCGGCCGATGACGTTTCTCT
>JBEKDH010000199.1:0-6746 GCA_050014455.1 Occallatibacter sp. | reverse complement strand
ACGAGGATGGAATGACGCTGGAAGAATTGCGGGATCAAATCGATGTTCTGGACCGGAAGCTGGTGGAGTTGCTCAGTGAACGGGCACGCGCCGCGCAGCAGATCGGTCACTTGAAGGTTGCCACCTCGCTGCCGGTGTACGAGCCGGCGCGCGAAAAGGTGATCTATGCCAACGTGCGCGCGGCCAACAAGGGTCCGCTGCCGGACATTGAATTGACGCATATCTATGAGCGCATCATCGACGTGATGCGTGCCCTGCAAAGGGACGAGTTGGCTTCGGAGAGGAACGCCCTTGCCCGCCGCGGCGGGCTGCAGGGCCAAGGCACTGGCGCAACGACAGAGACGGACGCGCCCGAGACAGGGAAGAAGCAATGATTGTAGCCATGCAGGAGCGAGCCACCGAAGAGCAGATCGATGCAGTGATCGACGCACTGGTGGAGACCGGGGTCAATGTTCATCGAACGACGGGCGCGACCCAGACGATTCTGGCCGGCGTGGGCAATACCGCCGGCGTTGATTTGAGGAAGTTCGAGCTGCTGAGCGGCGTGCTCTACGTCCACCGGATTACCGCGCCGTACAAGCTGGCCGGGCGGGCATTTCGTCCGCAAGGCACGGTAGTGGAGTTTGCCAACGGCGCCAAGATCGGCGGCGAGCAGGTTGCCGTCATCGCCGGTCCATGCGCCATTGAGAATCGCGATCAGATCTTTACCATCGCCGAGTGCGTCAAGCGAGTGGGCGCGGGATTCCTCCGCGGGGGCGCTTTCAAGCCGCGCAGTTCACCTTACGCATTTCAAGGGCTGGGAATTCCTGGGTTGCAACTGATGCACGAGGCCGCCCAGGCCAACGGCCTGCTCACGGTGACCGAAGTCATGGAGATTTCGCAGATCGAGGCCATGCTGCCTTACACCGACTGCTTCCAGGTGGGGGCGCGCAACATGCAGAACTTCAACCTGCTGCGCGAGCTGGGCCTGGTGCGCAAGCCGGTGCTGCTGAAGCGCGGCATCGCGGCCACCATCGAGGAGTTGCTGCTTTCGAGCGAGTACATCATGGCGGGCGGCAACTACGATGTGATCCTGTGCGAGCGCGGCATCCGCACCTATGAGACCTCGACACGCAACACCATGGACATTGCAGCGATTCCGGTGGTGCACAAGCTGTCGCATCTGCCCATTGTGGGCGATCCGTCGCACGGCACGGGCCGGCGCGACATGGTTCCCGCCCTGGCCAAGGCCGCGGTGGCCGCGGGCGCCGACGCGATTCTGATCGAGATACACCCCAACGCCGACAAAGCCGCCTCCGACGCGGCGCAGACCATGTACCTGAATGATTTCGAGAAGCTGGTGGGCGAGCTGAGAGTGATTGCCACGGCGGTGGGCCGGACGCTGTAGCGGAGCAAGGAAGGTTCGCATGATCGAGCGTATCGCCATTCTCGGCACAGGTCTTCTCGGCGCGTCGGTAGGCCTCGCGCTGCGCGCGGCGGGCTTTCGCGGCTCCATCGTGGGCTGGAACCGCGGCGCGGCGGGAGCGCAGACTGCGCTGGCCGCCGGCGCCATCGACTCGATTGCGGCAGACCCCTTGCAAGCCGCGCGCGATAGCGACGTGGTGCTGATTTCCATGCCCATCTACGCGACTCTCGACTACATGGAGAAGCTGGCCGGGGTGCTTGGCTGCGATCATCTGGTGACCGACGTGGGCAGCACCAAGGGCCAAATCTGCGAGGCCGCCAACCGCCTCTACAACCGGCCGGATCGCGCCGCGTTTTTGCCCGGCCATCCTATGGCGGGCAAGGAGCGGGGCGGGGCGGAGTTGGCCGATGGGGAGCTTTTTCGCGGGACGGTGTGGCTGTTTACCGACGATCCGGAGTGCCAGCGCTCGCCGCATTCGGCTGAGTTGGTGAAGGGCTGGCGGGAGTGGGTGGCAGCGATGGGGTCAAAGACCATCGACCTGGACCCCGCGCGCCACGATGAGCTGGTGGCCTGGGTGAGCCACCTGCCCCAGTTTGTGGCTACGGCGCTGAGCGCGCTGTTGCAGGAGGAAGTTGGCGACGCGCCGGAGTTGAAAGACGTGGGCGGCCGCGCGCTGCGCGAGATGACCCGCCTGGGCGCCAGTCCCTACTCGATGTGGCGCGACATCGCTTACACCAATACCGGGGCGATCGAGGCGGCGCTGCAAGCTCTGGAGCAGAGGCTGGCCGATCTGCGCGAGAACCTGCGCACGCCCGGACTCCGGGAAGAGTTTGAACTGGCGAACCGCTTCCGGCAGTCGAGGCCGCCCGCTTAGGCAATCTTGCGCCGCCCCTGGCGAATGACGGTGGTATACAAGTAGCAGCGGACTGCAAAGCTGCGCTCCGGCGCGATCACCGGGGAGCGGACGGCCCTGCCTGAATCGGAACGGGCCACAGGGTCGCTGGCATCGCTAATGACCCGGATCGAGGGAGAGAGAATGGGCAAACTGGTACGGAAGGCGGTCTTTCCCGCGGGCGGGCTGGGCACACGTTTTTTGCCGGCGACCAAGGTGATTCCCAAAGAGATGCTGGCGCTGGTTGATAAGCCCATCATCCAGTACGGCGTGGAAGAGGCCATCGCGTCGGGAATCGAACACATCATCATCGTGACCGGCCGCGGCAAGGGCGCCATGGAAGACCACTTCGACATCAGTTACGAGCTGGATGCGACGCTGGAGCGCAAACACAAGGATGACTTGCTGGCGGTATCGCGCGGAGTTTCTTCGCTCGCGCGGGTCAGTTATGTGCGCCAGAAGGAACCGCTGGGGCTGGGCCACGCCGTGCTTTGCGCCAAGGAACTGGTGGGCGATGAGCCCTTCGCCGTGATGCTGCCCGACGATGTAATCGATGCCGAGGTGCCCTGCCTGAAGCAGATACTGGACATCTTCTACAAGCGGGGAGGCTCGGTGCTGGCTACGCAGACCGTCGAGGGGCCGGCGATCGGCGCTTACGGCGTGCTGGCGGGCTCAGAGGACCCCGATAACTGGAGGATTTTCAACTGCACGGGCATGGTGGAGAAGCCGAAGTTCGAGGACGCACCCTCGAAGCAGGCCATCATCGGCCGCTATGTACTTACGCCGCGCACCTTCGAGTTATTGGAGCAGACGGCGCCCGGCGCGGGAGGCGAGATACAACTTACCGACGGTATCAAGGCACTCGTCAAGGAAGAGAAGGTTTACGGTTATAACTTCGAGGGCAAGCGGTACGACGCAGGCGATAAATTCGGAATGCTACAGGCGACGGTTGAGTTTGCGCTCAAGCGGAGCGATCTGGGGCCGAAGTTCCGCGAGTACCTGAAGGGGCTGGCGCTGTAACAACGGGGATCAGGGATTAGGGGTTAGGGGTTAGACGGCGCGCTGAGAAGAGAGCGGACAACCAGAGCATTTGCAAACAGGCCGGGTGGCCCAGGTCCCTCGCATTTGGGGACCTGGGAATTCAGGAAATCATCGAGACGCAGGATTCGCTCCGCCAACCCCGCTCGCTTTACGTCTTCCATTTGATATTGCAGCCGATGGAGGGGCGCTGGGCCGTGGGGACGGATTTGCCCGCAAGGACCAGGTCGATGGCGGCGCGCAGGTCGTGGCCGGTCACGGGAACTCCGTTGCCGGGGCGGCTGGAGTCGAACTGGCCGCGATAGACAAGGCGGAGATCGCCGTCGAAGAGGAAGAAGTCCGGCGTGCAGGCGGCCTTGTAGGCATGAGCCACGGCCTGCGATTCGTCATACAGGTAGGGAAAGACGAACCCATAAGTTTCAGCCTGCTGCTTGAGTCCGGCGGGACTGTCGGCGGGGTGGGTGATGGCGTCGTTGCTGCTGATGGCGACGATGCCGATGGACTGGGAGGCGTAGTCCCGGCCCAGCGCGGCCAAGCCCTTTTCGACGTGCTTCACATAAGGGCAGTGGGAGCAGATGAACATGACCAGCAGGGCCTTTTGGCCGCTGAAATCGTCGCGGCGGACGGTCTTGCCCGTCACGACTTCGGCGAGGGCAAAGTCGGGGGCGGCAGTGCCGAGCGAGAGCATGGTGGATTCGGTAAGCGACATGGGGAATTCTCCTCGATGAATCTGGTGTATTGAAGTTCGTGGTATCCCACCCTCGGCACAAAAACAAGGACGTGCCAAGGATTGGGCACCCAGCGAGTCTTGCTAAAACAGCGGCGGCTGGCGGCCGGGCATGGTCAGGCCGAAATGCTCGTAGGCCAGGCGGGTAGCGACGCGGCCGCGCGGCGTGCGGTCGAGAAAGCCTATCTGGATGAGGAACGGCTCGTAGACCTCTTCGAGCGCGTCCTGCTCCTCGGCCAGGGTTGCGGCCAGGGTGCTGAGGCCGACGGGTCCGCCGTCGTATTTCTGGATGATAGCCAATAGCAGCCGGCGGTCGATCTCGTCGAAGCCGTGGGCGTCCACCTCAAGCATGGTGAGTGCGGCGTTGGCGGTGGGGCGGTCGATGGTGCCTGTGCCGCGCACCTGGGCGTAGTCGCGCACGCGGCGGAGCAGGCGATTGGCGATGCGCGGAGTGCCGCGCGAGCGGAGGGCGATCTCGGCCGCGCCGTCCTGGTCGATGGGCACATCCATGACCTCGGCGGAGCGGCGGACGATGACACGGAGTTCCTCCTCTGTGTAGAACTCAAGGCGAAGCAGGATGCCGAAGCGGGAGCGCAAGGGTGAGCTGAGCAGGCCGGGCCTGGTGGTGGCGCCGATGAAAGTGAAGGGGCGAATCTCCATGACGTGGGTGCGCGCCGCCGGGCCCTGGCCGATGATGATGTCCAGCTTGTAGTCCTCGAGGGCGGTGTAGAGCTTTTCTTCCAGCACCGGCTGCATGCGGTGAATCTCGTCGAGGAAGAGCACCTGGCGCTCGCGCAGGTTGGTGAGGATGGCGGTGAGGTCGCCCTGAATCTGGAGGGCGGGGCCGGAGGTCTGCTGGAAGCCCACGTCGAGCTCGTTGGCGATGATGGTGGCCAGCGTGGTCTTGCCCAGGCCAGGAGGGCCGAAGAGGAGCACGTGGTCGAGGGCTTCGCCGCGGGATTTGGCGGCTTCAAGGGCGATGGCGAGCTGCTCTTTGGCCTTCGATTGGCCGATGAACTCGCGCAGCCAGCGGGGGCGGAGCTTGAGTTCGAAGCTCTGCTCCTCGTCGGCGCGCGAGGCGCTGACGAGCCGGTCCGGCGGGGTGTCGCGGGCGATGGCCATGCTGGAAGAAGTGTAGCGGTTGATGGCGGCAGGGGCAAAATCCGATTCGCGGCGCTACTTGAGATGCGATTCGAACGCGGTGGAGAGGAGGTCGGCCGGGGTGTGCACGGGAAGCGGAAAATGGGCGTCAAGATCGGTATCCAGGACCACAGAGACTTCCGGCCTGCCGGGCTTGACGTGGACCCGGATTTGTTTGTCCTTCAGCGATTCCAGCCACTCTTTTGCACGTTCCTGGTCTGGAAAGGGGCGCGAATGGTTTCCGGAGAGATAGTTGATTTCGCTCCCTTCCTGAACGCTATACGAGTATGTGAACGATGCGTTGTATTGCCGGGCGCTGCCGAAGAACTTGGTCCCTTTGGCCACGCTGGTGGATAGAACTCGCCCGGACACCAGCGGCCAGTCTTGCGCCAGGCGCGCGTTGCGGCGTTTGATCCATGTCCGCCAGAGCCCGGCCAGCGACGCGGCAAGGGGCGCGATGACATTGTGGAAGTTCAACCAGGAATGAAACGAACTCCACCTGACCCGCTTGAGCAGTTCGACGATGTCGGGGGTGGTCACCGATCAGAACCTCTATTGTTCCTCGTCAGAATACAGCAGGAACCGGCGGCTCAATCTTTCAAGTGGCTTGCCCGCAAAGAGAAAAGCGTGTGGGTGGATGCCGACGGGTAACAGGTTGAGCTGATCCAGCCAAGCGGGATCGGTGACGGCCAGGTCGTAGCGCACACGACCAATCTGACCGAGGCGGAAGACGGCTCGGTTCTTCCGCTTGCCGTTTTCTTCTCGAATCCACCACCAGAGGTCGTCGGGGCTCACTAGCCCAAGTGAGCACGCCGCCGGGGTCTGCTCAATTCTGCGCGCCGAAACTCTGTCGCAGTATCCCTGGAGGACAGTCGGTTCGTTGTTCACAAAGGCGGCGAGAAACTGCACATCGCGAGGCTCGGTGAAACGGCGAATCGCCAGCCATGGCTTGCCTGAAACAAACACATCCTCAGGGTGGCAGTTTGAGCCACACCATTCGCCGAGATCGGCCTCGAAGACATCGAGCAAGGCGGCCTCTCTTCCGTCTGGATAACTGGCTTCCCTTCGGGTGAGGCAGCCGGGAACTTGCCTGCCTACAAGGCGAACCCACTTCTTGGTGACAAGGCTGATTCCCGCCACACAGCGATGGTCGTGCTTGTAAGAGTTGGCGAGGCAGACAATCCGGTCGAGGCCCATGGGGTTGCACTCACCTTCAAGATTGCAACTAGAGATGGTGAATTTCTACGCCTTCCCAATGGTTCTGTAAATATTCGAGAACCAGGCGGCGGTGGCAGTGTTCCGCGGTCGGCTCACTGCAGAGCAGGACGGTTTTCTTCGCAAAGCTCTTCTTATCGATAGCGGACTCGATGTTTCTGGCGCGCATGAGGGCCAGAAATGCCTCCTCATAAGAACCCCAATCGCCTTTCTGCTTCTTGTAGGCGTCGAGGATGTCTTGCGTGGGAGCGAGCAGCGGTTCATGCTCGTAAATTGCGCCGCATATCTCACGGAGAAAGTAGGCCAGGTCGGCCTGCTTGGCGAATGCA
>JBEKDH010000198.1:0-6752 GCA_050014455.1 Occallatibacter sp. | reverse complement strand
GAGATCGAGTATGCCACCGGCGGCGCGGATACCTGGTGGGGCGCCGAGCGCGCCAGAGACGGGCACGCCGAGCCGTTTCCCTTGCACTATGTGGAGATCGGCAACGAGGACTGGTTTGACAAATCGGGCTCCTACGACGGCCGCTTTGCGCAGTACTTCAGGGCGATCAAGAAGCGCTATCCGAACTTGCAGTTGATTGCCACTACGCCGGTCAAGAGCGTCAAGCCGGACGTGCTCGACGAGCATTTCTATATGCCGGCCGAACAATCGATGGGAGACGCCGGCCACTACGACAAGACCGACCGCAACGGGCCGAAGATCTTTGTGGGCGAGTGGGCCACGCGCGAGGGCGAGCCGACGCCCAACCTTCAGGCGGCGCTGGGCGATGCGGCCTGGATGACGGGTATGGAACGCAACAGCGATCTGATCGTCATGGCCAGCTATGCGCCGCTGTTTGTGAATGTGAATCCCGGCGGCATGCAGTGGACGTCGGACCTGATCGGCTACGACGCGCTGTCGAGCTACGGATCGCCCTCCTACTGGGCACAGGTGCTCTTCGGCAGCTACCTGGGCACGGAGGTTGTGCCTGCAACCCTGACCGATGCCGGGCCGCGGATGTTCACCTCGGTGACGCGCGACGAGAAGCTGCGCAAGCTCTTCGTCAAGGTGGTGAATGCTTCGTCGGAGACTGTGCCGCTGACCATCGCGCTGAGCGGCGTGGAGAAGGTGCAGCCGGAAGCCAAGCTGGTTACCTTGAGCGGCAAGACGCCCAATGCGACCAACACAATCGCCAACCCCGAGGCCATCGTTCCGGTGGAGCAGAAGATCACCGTGGATGGACCGAAGTTCAACCAAAGCTTCGCGCCCTACTCGATTAACGTGCTGGTAATCGGCTTTTGAGCAGGAAGCACGGTTTAGGGAATATGAATTCGCCCCGAATTCCCAAGCCTGCTCCTTCTCGCAGTTCTGATCCAATTGCTAAACCGTCCGGTTCCCCCTACAATAGAGGGATTGAAGGAAAGGTTTGTCTGACGAGATGCCCAAGGTAAAGAAGGACGATAAGGGGAAGGAAACGAGCATCCATCCCAAATACGACGCGGTGCGGGTTTTGTGCGCCTGCGGAAACAACTTTGCGACCCGATCGACCCACAAGGGCGACATTCACGTGGAAATTTGCTCCAACTGCCATCCGTTCTTTACCGGCAAGCAGCGCCTGGTGGATACGGCCGGCCGAGTTGAGCGCTTCCGCCGCAAGTATGCCAAGTCCGATGGGGCGCAGGCGGCAGCGGCGGCAGCAGCCAAATAACCGGCGCGGCAAGCAGTCGGCACGATTGGGCCTCCGCTAAAGCGGAGGCCCATGTTCGTTCGGGCGATCTAAGGACAGCTTCCAGCCGCTAGCTTAGAGCTGCAAGCTCCGCCACGCCGGAGCTGGCCCTTGGCGGAAAAATGACCCACCGAACGCGGGCATGCGAGCACAAACAGCTGAAGGCTGGCAGCTGAGAGGAACCTATGGCTGGCAAGGGCTTTACGGTGAAGAAGGACTGGGACAATCCCAGGGAGCACCAGATGCCCGCCAACGCGCGGGTGCCGGCTGAGGTGCGCCTGGGGACGGTTATGGTAAGGCCTGCAACCGTGCTGGCGCCCATGGCCGGGGTCACGGACACGGTCTTCCGGCGATTCATTCGCCACGCCAGCCTGTTCAGCACCGAGGGTGAGAGCGAGGGATCCCACCCTAGCGGCAAAGACAAGAACGCCGCGAGGGTGGGGCGCCCAAACTTTGAGGGGCATGGTGCGGTTGCCGAGGCCGCCATCGAGACGCCCATCACCAATGCCCAATCCGGCTGCGGGCTGCTGATGACCGAGTTCACCTCGGCCGACGGCCTGGCCCGGATGCGCGAGACCAAGCGCCGCCGCTATCTGACCTTCTACAACGACGAGCATCCGATCGGGGCGCAACTCTTCGGGGCGAACCCGGAGACTCTGGCTGAGGCGGCGCGGATTGTAGAAGAGACGGGCTTCGACACGGTGGACCTGAATCTGGGCTGCCCGGCCAAGCGGGTAGTGGGATCGAACGGCGGCTCGGGGTTGCTGCGCGACCTGCCCCGCATCGCCCAGATCTTTCGCGCCGTGCGCCAGGCGGTGACGATCCCCTTCACCGTCAAATTCCGCGTGGGCTGGAACGAGGGTCAGATAGTGTGCGTGGAACTGGCGCGGATGGCCGAAGCCGAGGGGCTGAACGCGGTGGCCGTGCATGCCCGCACCCGCGAGCAGGGTTACAGCGGTCAGGCGCGTTGGGAATGGATCGACCAGGTGAAGCAAGCGGTGGGGATTCCGGTGATTGGGAACGGCGACATTACAACCCCGGAGGCCGCGGCGGCCATGGTGGCGCTCACCGGCTGCGACGCGGTGATGATCGGACGGGCTGCGCCGTCCAACCCATGGATCTTCAGGCAGATTGCCCAGTACACCGCGACCGGCAGCTACGAGCGTCCCACGGTCAACGACCGCTACCGGATGATTCGCGCCTACTTTCAAATGCTTTTGGACGAGGCCGAGGCCACCAGGGATCTGCCCAAAGCCGCTCAACTGGGTGAGACCGCAGGCAAGATGAAGCAGTTTGCCACCTGGTTTACCCACGGTGTGCCCGGCGGCGCCAAGCTGCGGGCGGCCATCTACCAGGCGCGCACTGGGCCCGAGGTGCTAGCCCAGGTGGAGCTGTTCTTTGCGGCTTCTCTTGCGGACGAATCGGTTTCCGGGGTGGATTCCGGCGCGGAAGCCGAAGACCTGGCAAGCGTCTTTCCTGAAGCCGCATCGGTTTGCGACTGAGCCGAATCCGGATCGATTCCAGGAACCGGTGCGGCAGGTTCCCGCCTTATCGACCGATCGTGCGATTGTGTTCATCCCCGCTTGATATAGTGAGTTCATTCCATTCTGGAAGGGTAGGCATTGCAGACCGCTGCGGCAAAGCCGAGAGGCGCGTTGAAGAGCTGGCGCTACGGCTTTGTCCTACTGGGTTTTGCCGCGCTGGGCTTCGCTGCGCCCACTTGCTTTGCCCAAGCCAAGAGCTCCCCCGGAATTCCCGAGTGGGTGCCGATGGGCCTGATTGCGCTGCTTTTTGGGGTGCTGGCGTTGGCTCGCTGGCGCTTCCATCGCCTGGCGGTTCAAGCTCGAGAAGGAGAGTTGGCGGTCCGGGAAAGGATCGAGAGCCTGGAACGCGAGAATGCCGAACTGCTAAACGTCCTGGAGCAGGCGCGCGAATACGCCGAGCACGACGGCCTGACCGGCCTGTGGAATCACCGCATGATCAAAGAACGGCTGCGCCAGGAGGTGAACCGCTCGGGCCGCGAAGGCACGCCGCTCACCGTGATCATGGTCGATCTGGACCACTTCAAGAATGTGAACGACACTTTCGGCCACGCCGCCGGCGACCTGGTGCTGAAGGAAGCCGCTGCCACCTTTCAGCGATTGGTGCGCTCGTATGATTGGGTGGGGCGTTACGGCGGCGAGGAGTTTCTGCTGATTTTGCCCGGAACCAATTTCGCGGGCGCGCGCAGACGCGCGGAGGAGTTAAGGATGGCCGTGCAGGCGGCGCGCACTCAGTACGGGGAGACTGCGATCCAGATAACTGCCAGCTTTGGCGCGGTCTCATGCTTTCCGTCCAGCTCCGAGTCGATGCTCCTCGCTGCCGATACGGCTCTCTATCGGGCCAAGGCCAATGGGCGTAACTGCGTGATGGCCACTGAGATCGAACCTGCCGGGCGTTCGGTGAAGCCGGGCTAGCTTGCCGAGCCGGCCCATTCGATCCTTCTACGGTTCTGTCCTCATTGGACGGCGCCGCCGGGTCAAGTGACTATGGCGTGTTGCAAAACAGCCTCGATACAAGACCGGCGGGAGCTTTGCAAGCGTCGAGTTACCGTCCAGACGATCGCCCCCTGCCGCGCGGCCCCGAATTGGACCAGAGCGTCAGCGGCGGCTGCCCAAACCCCATTGCACGCGCAGCCCGGTCCGGATGGTGATGGGCAGGCTGGGATAGCCGATGGGAGCAATATGCCGATCATCGAGCAGGTTCTCCGCCTGCCCATAGACGGCCAGCCACGAAAGCAGACTATAACTTCCGCCAAGGTCCAGCTTTGCGTAGCCGTGATCGAGATTGCGGTTGGGCAGCAGCAGGCTGTTTCCCCCGTTGGCATCGGCGCCCTCAAGGTAGGTGGAGTCGTCGCTGCGGCTGGCAAACGCCGATGCAAAGACCGCGCTGAACTTTCGCTGCGCATAAGTCGCGGTAAGAAAGCCCGTGTGCGGCGCCCTGCGGAACGGACGCGTGCCTTGAAGCGGCGAATAGGGCCCGATGGGAATGCCGTTGGTAAAGACGGGGATGGGCCCCAGCAGTGCCTCATCGTCGTTGGTAAAGGAGCGCTGCACCACCGCATCCAGATACGTATAGCCGCCGCGCAGGAAGAGGTTGCGTCCTATCCCGCTCTCGACCGTGGCCTCCACGCCTTGTGCGCGAAAAGCCTCGGAGTTGAGAGTCAACTCATAGGCATAATTGCTCTGAAGGATGCTTTCCAATAACTGCTGCTGCGCCGGGGTGAGATTGGGCAAAAGTTCCGGAACCAGGTCCAGCCCGATGTATTCGATCTCCCTGCCGAATTCATTGTGAAAGTAACTGGCGCGGAAGACCAGCCGCTCACTGAAAAACACCTGCTCCACCCCGCCCTCATAAGTGCGCGTGGTGGGCGCGGCCAAGCGAGAGAGATGAAGTTGCTGAATTGTCGATTGCCCGCCGTTGGCTTGGAGAAAGTCGTAGAGCGATTCGTCCTCATCGGTCAGCTTCGGTTCGCGCACCGCATCGCCGAAGTTGAACAGAATCCGCGTGCCGCTAAAGATTCCCTTGCGCGGGCGAAGGGCATAATAGGAAAGCCCCGCGCGCGGCGAAGTCTGTGTGCCAAACAAGGCGTATTTCTCTACGCCGCCGCCAAGCGTGTAATAGAAGCGATTCTTGAAATCTCCGTGGACTGCGGCCAGATAATCGTAGTTCGTGGGCGAGATCGGTGGGTAGTAGGCGCTGTGAGGCTCCGAGCCGCGCTCGCTTTCGTAATGAAAGCCGATCAACGCGGTCAGGTGCGGAGTAAAACGGTAATCGCCCTGATAGACAAGCTGGTCGCGGTTGTTCACGAGCTGGTTCCCCTCGGGATAGCTCGCGGGAGGATACGCCGGATAGTCGAGCAGCGCCTGTCCGGTCGCCGAGTAGCCATTGGCGCCGGTTATCGTCACCGTGTTGCCGAAATACGCTTGATCTCCATACTGGTCATACGTGAGTAGCTCCCCCGACGGTTGCCAAAGGTGATACTGCTCGCGCTTGCGCGTCAGGCCATAGCGAACACTGTTATGAAAGTCGGGCGTGGTCTGATTGTCAACCGACGCGCTCAGGAAAATGTCCTGATCCTTCTGCGTAGCCTGATCGGCAACGCGATAGAAATCCCACGCATTTGGAACCCCGGTCGCATCCACGCCGTAATGCAAGGTTGCGCGAATCTGCGTGCTCCCGCTGGGCTGCCAGCCGATGTTAGCCGCCGTGGTCGCCACATGATACTCATCGCTGGGCAAGTCGTTCGAGGTTTGCAGCCAGCTGAATGCGCCCAGGTAATCCAGCTTGTTATGAGCGCCGGCAACTTCCAGTTGCTCGCGCGATGTGTACAGGTTGCCCGCATCTCCCTCAAAAAGCAGCGAAGGGAAACTCGTCGTACCGTGCGGGGTGGTCAGGCTCACCACCCCGGTCTCGGCGCCGGCGCCGTACAGGTTCGAATCCGGCCCGCGATACACCTCGGCGCTCTCGACGGCGGTGGGGGACCGAGGCCCAAAATCGAATTGATTGCCCATGTCGCCCGCGTCCACGCCGTCAAGCAGAATCTTGTTTGCATCCGAATCGCCGCCGCGGACAAACAGCGAACTCTGCGCTCCAAGCTGGCCGGTCTGCACCACGAACGTGCCCGGCATCAGCCGCAGCGCGCCCACCAGGTCGTCGCGCAGAGCCAGATCCAGCGGCCCCAGCACGCTGGTTGCTGCGCTGGTCTGCGGCTGCGGCGTCGGCGTTCCGGTTGCGGTCACCACAATCGACTCGCGCGCCCACTCCGGTTCAAGAACCACGTTGCGTTCAACGTTATCCAGCCGCCCGGCGTAGAAGCCCGGCGTCTCCAACTGCCTGAAGCTCTTGGCCGAAACCACGAGGAAGAACCGCCCCTCGATCCCGATGAGCATCTCAAAGCTGCCGTCGGCCGTGGAGACAGCGGTGGCAACCACCTTTCCATTACTAAGCAAGTTGACATTCGCGCCGGTAACCTTGGCGCCTGTGGCGTCGGTCACTACGCCGCGGATGGACGCGGCCAGGCATGCACCGGAGAATGCGGCAAAGAGAATAGCAAGGAAGGCGATGGGCAAAGCGCGGCTCAAGCAAGCACGCAAAGACAATGAAACAGGCATGACAGGCTCCTTCGTTCCCCTCGGAACGCAAGCGGGGTTGAGCGCCGAGGACCGGTCTCCTGACTTGCGCCTTCTCCAGCCGCCTTCCCAGAACCGAGCCCAAAAAGCCTCGCATCCAGTGGTTTCCCTTATGGTCTTCCGCGCGGAGCGGAAAAACCCTGGCTGAAATCCTGCCCCCCCGGTCCCCCAATACGACGGGAGCCTGGGCAGGGGCGCTCACAGTTGCGGGGCAGTGGCGGAATTTCACCGCCTTCCCGAGCATCCTGGCGATTGCC
>JBEKDH010000197.1:0-6788 GCA_050014455.1 Occallatibacter sp. | reverse complement strand
CAATGGCGGAAAGGAACATGTACGCAATCTGCTCTTCGCGCCGTAACTGGACGGGACCATTGGCGTCCTCGATTTCCACTTTGGCGGTGGTTGCAAACGGACCTGTCGTGGGCATGGGAGCGCTCGAACCCGCAGGGGGAGCGGGCGGGGGCGCGATAGGCGCGAGAGCGCCCGACTGGCTGGCGTTATAAATAGCGGCTACCTCGTTTGCCTTGAGCGCGCGGTTCCAAAGAGCGACATCCTGAATGCCTCCGTGAAAGAACCTGCCTGGAAAGACTTGGCTGGAGCCGATGTTGAAGGCGGAACTCTTGCCCGGCCTGCCGCCGCCCTTATCCGTGGCGACGAACTTGCCGTCCCAGTAGATTGCCCTTATGCCCGAAACCGTATCCAACGTGGCGACGATGAGATGCCATTGATTGACGAGCGTTGTGGGCGGCGGCGCGTAGGAGAGATTCCCGCCGCCAGCGGTATAGAAGCGGAGGACATTGTCATTCTCGAACTGGAGGTCGAAATCGTTGCCCGACTCCGACTCGCCCGCCACATAGAAATAATGCCCGGTCTTGGATGGCAGTTCAGCCAAATTGACCCACGCCATGATGGATCCGGTCGCCGCGATTCCCCCGGCCTGCGTCGTAGCGAGGTAGGCGCCCTGGCCGTCTAGTTTGGCGAACTTGCTAATGGAGGACCCAACGGGCGCTCCCGGCGCTGCAATGGCCACGGCGCCGACGGACTTCCAAGTGGTTGTGCCGGCTTGGCTTCTTCCTGAAGTTGCGTCGAGCCTGTAATAGGCGATGGGATGAGAGGAAACGACGGTGGTGACGAAGTCGGCTTGAGCGTGAATCGCAACGCAATTCAAACTCGCGGCCAACACGAGAGCGGCAATCGCCGCCCGGCTCATTGGGGAATGCATGAGCATTTCAGGCACGCCTTTCTCTTGCAAGCTATCTCTTGCCCGGAAGATCGGCTCCGGGATGCAATCGACCTCTTCGGGACACCCGTTCACCCCGCCAAGGTCTGCATAGTCTATTGCATTACGATGAGGGTTTTCAATTCAAAACGGCGAACGCAGCAAAGCCTCGGCAGAAATCTCCGCCGGTGGGGGCAGTCCGGCACAAAACGGGGCCCTCACTCTATCAACTCAACCAAGTCGCTGGACTCCGGTCCAGCCAGGCTGATGACGGCCTTGTCGAGCGTGGCCAGTCTGCCACCGTGGTGTTTGGCTATGCCGAGAAGATACGCGTCGGTGATCTGTTTGGAACCATGCATGCGGCGCTCAAAGGGGGCTGTAGCCTCAAAACAATCAATCGAAGTAGGCCAGAAGGTGTGACCGGGCTGCTGCGTAAGCGCAAGCAGCAACGCTCGGGCGTCGCTGAGCGCGTAACGCTGGCGCATGACCTCAATGGAACTGGTGATGCGCAGGAAGCCGGCCTGCGTGAATGAACACGTAGCGAAGGACTTGGCGGCATGTGCGAAAAACCAATTGCGGACCTTTGCCTGCTCGCCATGAAGGGGCCATAGCAAGGGGATAAGCACGTTTGTGTCGAGCAGATAGGGGATCACCCGAGTTCTGCCTGAGCGCGCAAGATATCTTCGGTTGTGATCCAATCTCCATCCATCGGAATATCTGCCGTGGGAAAGCCGTCCTCATACTTGACTTTGGGGGGCCTGGGCTCAGTGCGCTCAATCAGTTCTGAGACAGCCTCGCTCATCGATAATCCGGTCGCCTGCTGGAAGCGTTCAACGATCTCCAGCGTCTCAGGAGACAATGTAACTGTAGTTCTGCGCGCGGCGGGCCGTTTTTCGGCGAGCTTTCCCCGCGCCTTGGCGGAGAAATCGCGCTGTTGACGTTTTGTGGGTGCTGCGGCGGTGCCCATGATTCCACTATGATGCGCTTTGCCGCCAAAAAATGCAATTGAATTGACTTTGATGCAGAATGCTGGAATCTGCATCAACACATGGAGAGTGTATGCAACACAGGCGATTGGGCAACGGGCCGCTGGACGTTTCGGAGTTGAGCTTTGGAACCTGGCTGACGGTGGCTGGGGGGATCGGGCGGGAGCAGGCGATTCGCTGCATTCATGCGGCCGTGGACCACGGGATCACGCTCTTCGACACGGCCAACCAATATGGCGCGGGCGAGGCGGAACGGGTGCTGGGCGAGGCGCTCCGGGCCTATCCGCGAGACCGCTTCATGGTTGCCACCAAGCTGTTCTTTCCGGTTGGCGACGAGCCGGATCACGGGCTTTCGGGGGCGCAAATCGAGAAGCAACTGGAGCGGTCGCTCAAGCGGCTGGGCGTGGACACGATCGATCTTTACCAGTGCCACCGCTTCGACAAGGAGACACCGCTGGAAGAGACCATGGCCGCGCTGGACAGGGTTGTGAAGGCAGGCAAGGCGCGGGCCATCGGCTTCAGCGAGTGGACGGCGGAACAGATTGACGCTAGCGCGGCGGTCGTTGGCGCTGGCGGGCTGACGGGTTTTTCGTCGAGCCAGCCGCAGTATTCGATGCTGTGGCGGAAGCCGGAGGGCAAGGTCTTTCCGGCTTGCACGCGCCATGGAATCGGAAACCTGGCGTTCTCTCCGCTGGCGCATGGCGTGCTGACGGGGAAATATGCACCGGGGCAGCCGCCTCCGCCGGGGAGCCGCGCGGCCAGCAGCGAGATGAATGTCTTCATGGAGACGGCCGGGCGGCATTTCCGCTCGGATTTCCTGCTTAAGGCTGTGCAGGAGCTGAAGCCCATTGCCGCGGATCTGGGGCTGACGATGCCGCAGATGGGCCTCGCCTGGGTGCTGCGGCGGCCGGAGGTGGCTTCGGCAATCATCGGCGCTTCGCGACCGGAGCAGGTGGCCGACAATGTGCGCGCGGTTGGCGTCAAGCTACCGGCCGAGGCACTGGAGCGGATCGACCGGGCGGTGGGCGGAGTGGTGGTGTGGGGGTGAGGCGGTCAACGGCAAGCACTGTCTATCTGGCCCGAATTGAATATAACGGGCGAGCCTAGCCCAGTAGTGGTTCAATCTCGAAATTGGCGACTTCCATGTGGCATGATCAGTCAATGGCATACCAATGGCCACTTGGCGATCTAGACGGAGAGCGGCTGCTCGCAGATTGGCGCTGGCTTTGTCCTCAGAAAGTAACGCTGATCAATAGAAATGCGTTCGGGGATCTGTTCCTTCGCGATGAAAAAGGCGAAATCTTCCGGCTCGATGTCGCTTCCGGGAACTTTTCACGGATTGCCGAATCCGAATCTCAATTCCTCGAATTATCTACGGAAGTCGAGAACCTGGAGGAGTGGTTTGCGGAATCTGCTACGCGAGCCGCAGCAGAGCGCGGGTTGATCCCCGGACCAGGTCAGTGCATCGGGTTCAGCGTACCTCTTGTTTTCGCCCAAAGCGGTTCTCCAGAAACGGCGTACATAGCCGACATTTACGACCACATTGGATTCCTTGGCGACCTCCATCGACAGATCGCAGCGATGCCAGACGGGGCGCGGGTGAGGCTGACGGTCAAGCGTTAATACCTTTTGCCAGGATCAGTTATGGTTAAATAACCGCCAAACCGGGCGCTGATGCGCCGGCACCCGGTCCGGACGCAACTGCGCGAACGCGGCGGCGATGGGACGCCTATTTGAGGGTCGAGCTCTGGCAGAGAACCGCGGCCCACTTGCGCACGGACTCCGAACTGAGCGGCCCGCCGTCAGCCTCGCTGGCGGCCAGTTGCACGGCCAGGTTGCCGATGGTGGAGCTTTCCGTCTGGCCTGTTTCGACAGGCAGGCCGGTGCGCTGGGCGGTCAGTTCGGTGAGCAGCTTGTTGCGGCTGGCGCCGCCCAGGATGTGGATGCGCTCAAGCTTGCGGCCCAGCATCTGCTCCAGGCTGGCAAGCGCCGAGGCGTAGCGGGCGGCCAGGCTCTCAAAGATGACGCGGGCAAAAACGGGCTCGTTGCCGGCCACGTCGGGAATGGTGTTCCAGCGGCGGCGCCACAACTGATGGTTGATGCGCTCGGGCATGTCGGAGTCGAGCAGCAGCGGCTCGGCGTCCACGTTGATGATGCCGGGAAAACTGGAGCTAGCGGCCTGGGCGATCAGCTCTTCGATCTCCCAGGGGCGGCCATCCGCCTTCCAGGCCTCCATGCATTGTTTGAGCAGCCACATGCCGTTGACCAGGGTGTGGAAGCAGAGCTCACCGGTGGCCGCGCCCAGGTTGGTGTAGCGGGCTTCGAGGGCCTCCTGCGTCGTGACCGGCGCTTTGGTCAACGTGCCCACCAGCGACCATGTTCCCGAACAAATGTAAGCGGTGGACCTGAGACTGGTGGGGATGCCGGCAATGGCGGCGGCGGTGTCGTGGCAGGCGGTGGCGACGATTTGGGTCTCGCGGAAGGCGTCGAGAGCCGCCAGCGGTCCCTGCACGCAGCCCACAATGGCCCCGGCGCGCACGATCGGCGGAGCAGCCTCAAATGGAATGTGAAGCAGCCGGAAGAGGCCCTGGTCCCAGTCACCCGTCTTGAGATCGACGAGACCGGTGTGGCTGGCATTGGTGTACTCAGCCACGCGGCGGCCGCCCAGCCAGTAAAGGACGTACTCGGGCAGCATCGCCCAGGGAGCGTGGGCGTCCACACGGTCCTTGGGGTCGGCCATCAATTGGTAGACGGTGTTGATGCGGTGGGGGAGCACGCCGGTGCGCTCGAAGAACTTCAGGGGCGGCAAAATGGCGTCCGCGGCGTCTTTGGTGGGGACGGTGCGCTCGTCGCGGTAGCAGAAGGGCTCGCGCAGGAGCTGGCCGTCGGGCGCCAGGCGCGCGTAGTCCACTGACCAGCCGTCGACGGCGATAGAGGCAATGCCTTCAGGCGCCAGTTCCGCCGCCTTGCGCAGGCCCTCTTCGAGGCCGGCGAGGATGGTTTCGATGGGCCAGTGAAGCGACGGGCCGCGATGGACGGGACCGTTGGGAATGCGATGGATGAGATCGATTGCCGGAGTTTCATCCCTCCAGCGGAGCAGGGAGACGCGGCAGCTTTCCGCGCCTAAATCGATGGCAATTCGTGCAGGTTCTTGCATGGGTACAGAATCAACTCCGTTCGGATTCAACGCAAAAACGGCTCGGCGAGCCCAGCGCCGACGGGAATCAAGCAGCCAGCAATGCAGCCCTTCTTCCCGGAGCGAACCCTCAGAGAGAATATCGCACTTGCCGAGCGAGGCGAAGGGCGGGCGTCACCAGCATGGTTCGCATGTGGCTGTCCAGGTGGCTGATGGGGATTCCCGCCCGCTTGGCCATCTCGATCTGGGCGCGCGCCTCGCCTTCCACTTCTGCCGGCGTCGCGTGCTGCGCCACGTAGACATAGCTGCTGGACAGATACCCGCCCGGATCGGTCAGTCCCGATCCTCGCTCCAAGCCGGAGACGGGACGCCAGCGGTAGCTCGACCAATCCGCGTTCAGGTCCAGCCGTATGCCCAGGTCGGCATTGGGATGGTTGCGCGACCAGCGCAGAACCTCGGGAAACCACGGCCCCGGCACCAGAATCCCCGCCGTCGTGACCCAGCCCTTCTCCAATGCCTCGAAGCTGGCCTTGTCGATGGAGTGCGCCATGCCTAGGTCCTCGGCCTGAATCATCAGCAGACGCGCATCCGCCGCGTAGCCCAGCTTCTCCGCCACGGTCCTCGGCTTGACTGGCGACGGCTGCTGCGCCGCTGCCCACGCGCACAACCCCAGCACACACGCCCCAACCATATAGCTTCTCAACGTCCCTCTCATTCCGAGTGTCCCCTTGTACTCACAGCGAGTGTGCCCTGGCGTCTGCCCTGAGCTTGCCGAAGGGGCCAGATCCTGGAATCTGGGAACTCACAGTCTTTCCACTCCATTGAAGGGAGACAATACGGAGACTCCCTGGGCGGACGGTCGAGGTTTGTGGTCTCCCACCCTTCGCCAGAAAGGAGGCGAAGGATGGGCCACCCTCATTCGCGGGTTATTAAGGGTGCGCCACCCGCCGAAGTAGTCGTTTCCCGATTCGGCATCGCGTTCTTTGCCGGTATAGCGTGATGGTGCAAAACACACATCAAATGCACGAGCGGCAGAGTGCATCATAGTGTTATTCCCATCAGTCGTAGATTTACTGCGGCTTCGGCGGAGCGAACACATGATCCGATTCGTGAGGGGTGCTTACATCTGGTGCTACGCCTTCCAACTGAGATACATCGGACTCAACCTTCACATCAGAAACCGATTCAACAACCAGAAGTAGCCATGGTCTTCGACCCGGCTTGGTGATGAACAATCCATGAAATGTGGCTGTGACCCGGTATTGGGGTCCAAACGATGGGATTGTGTGAAGCTCCGAGGACATTGCGTCATAATGAGTAAATGTCTGCCACGAGTCATCTCGCTTCAGCTTGAAGCGGACGCGAACGCCGGCATTCCCAGGGGTGCGCCAGTCGAGAGGTATCTTGCATAAATCGTTCTTGAATCCGGCATTTTCCTCTCCATGCCAAGTAGTCGCACGAACGTTGATCATCTTCCCATTAAACCTAGCCGGGTCTCGCCCGAGATCACAGAGATCAATATTCTGCCCATAGGTAATGGAGCACAGGCACACCAGGACAGTTGCGAGTGCGCAAGTCAATCCAATCTTTCTCATTTTGCACCATCCGCTTGCTGGCCTAATATGGCGTCTTCGTGTGGCGGGTGGCGCACCCTTGCCTAACCCACAACTGGAGGGTGCCCCATCCTTCGCCTCCTTTCTGGCGAAGGGTGGGCGAGCACGAACCTCAACCGCCCTTTTGATTGTAACGGAGGTGTTCT
>JBEKDH010000196.1:0-6956 GCA_050014455.1 Occallatibacter sp. | reverse complement strand
CTCGGAGGGAGGAGGAATCTGGCTCATCAGGCTGGATACCAGCCTGCCGATCTCATCGACCTCGTTGAGAACGGTGGCAATCACGCTGACAGGTTGCATGGGAGAAGTATAACTTCGCGCTCGCCGCGCCATGCATCGGGGATTCGTTTATCGGGATTGGGCTCGTCGCGGTTGAATCGGAGGTTTGCTGTCCCCGGCAAGATGCTCGCGGACGAACGTCACCTCGGGTTCGCCTTGCGCGTCGCGCTGGAGAATATCGGCTGCGCGAGCATCTTCGCGGCCGATGCCGGCAAAATCAGTTTCTCAGGGGAAAAAGGTCAGTTCCGTCATCGGATAGTGCTTGCGGTTGAGCGTCCAGAGCGCTGCCTGGTTCCGGACGGCTGCGGCGGCGATGAGGGCATCTGGGATTTCCAGGTTGTGGCTCCTGGCGTATTTGCGCAAGAACTCTCCAGCCAACCGGCCGGCTTCGTAATCCGTTGCGATGCAGATAAGGGGACGGAAGAAGCGAGAGATAAGCTGGTGCTCGCGAGGAAGAGCGCCCGCCCAGACTTCCGCGGCAGTCATGGGGGAGTACAAAACTACCGCGCTAGAGCGGACGAGCGCTGACCATTTCGAGAGGATGACCTGATCCCTGGCGCGAAGAACCTCGATGGCGATATCGGTATCGATGAGAGCGGTCACGCTATGCCCAGTCGTTTCAGGCGTGTTCCCCCACGGAGGTTGCGGACGTAGGTTTCGGTATCGGGAAGGTCCGTGCGATCTTTCCAGAGTCCAACCGCTGCCATCATGTCCGCCTGGCGCTGCTCCGGATCGTTCATATATCGGTCACGGGCGGCGACGCGAATCAGTTCAGAGACGGAGGTGCCGCCGAGAATGGCCTGGGCATGGAGGGTACTCCACAGTTCTTCGTCGAGATAGAGCTGGGTTCGCTTTATGATGTATAGTATACATCGCTTCTCGGAGCCGGGGTTCAATCACTCCAGAAACTCGCGGACAAACCGATTCTCACTATGAAGCAGCTCATGGAGCGATCCATCGAAGATCAGGCGGCCTTCTTCGAGCATGAGGAAGGTCGTATTGGGGTCGGTGACGCCTTTGGGCAGCGGGACCATGCGGTTCTGCTCTAAGTCGAAGCGATGGCTGCAGAGTGTGAAGGCATCCTGCAACCTGTGCGTAACCAGCAGCGACGGCGTGCGATAGACATCGCGCTCCTTCATCACCAGCTCGATGATGGTGGTGGAGGTGACCGGATCCAGGCCGCCGGTGGGCGAGTCGTAGAGCAGCAATTCGGGCTTGCGGATGAAGGCGCGGGCAATGGCGACGCGGCGCTTCATGCCTCCGGAGAGGCTTGAAGGATAGAGCGAGAAGGTATCTTCGAGTTCGACAAAGCGCAGAGCCTTGCGAACGCGGCGGTCGATCTGGTGGTCCGGAACCCCCTCGGCGATGAGCTGGTAGGCCACATTGTCGCGCACGGTGAGCGAGTCGAAGAGCGCGCCCTCCTGGAAGACCATGCCGACGCGCGTACGCAGCGGAAAGAGCTTCTCCTCGGGCATGTGCGAAATCTCCTGTCCGAAGAGCAGGATGCTGCCCTCGTCCGGCCGCAGCAGGCCGTTGGCCAGCTTGAGCAGGACGCTCTTGCCAACGCCTGCCGGTCCCAGCAGGATGCGCGTCTCTGCGGACGCCACCGAGAAACTGATCTCTTGAAGGACCGGCGGGCCGTCGAAGGCAATCGAGACGTTGCGAAAGACCACGACCGGGCCGCCGTCCGCGGCCTCAGGAACCGAAGCCGAAACTGGGATTGGGTCGGGCTGGGCAGCAGCGGGAGTTTCCATCATAGCGGGGGGAAAATAGCGAGAAGCACGCGGGTCAGGAGGAAGTCCACGAGGATGATGAGTACCGACGCTGTGACAACGGCCGAAATCGTGGAGCGGCCCACGCCCTGGGTGCCACCGGTGGTTCTCATGCCATAGAAGCAGCCGATGGAGGCGATGATGTAGCCGGAGAAGAGCGGCTTGACGAGGCCTTGGATGATGTCCGGATAGCGGAGGCATTCCCAGGCCTTGGAGAAGTACTGGGTACCGTCCTGATGATTCAGAACGACGGTGACGGCGCCGCCCCCGAGGAGGCCGAAGGCGTCGGCGACGATGGTGAGAAAGAAGAGCATCGAGATGCAGGCGAAGATACGCGGAGTCACCAGCTTGCGCATGGGATCGACGCCCAGCGCGCGCATGGCGTCGATCTGCTCCGTCACCACCATCGAGCCCAGTTCGCTGGCCATCGAGGAGGCATTGCGGCCGGCGACCATGATGCCGGTCAGTACCGGGCCCAACTCGCGAATCATGGTGATGCTGACGAACTGTCCGGTAACGGCGGTGGCGCCGAACTGGGAGAGCGTAGCCGCGGATTGCAGCGCCAGCACGCCGCCGGTAAAAAAGCCCGAGAGCAGAACGATGGAGGCCGAACCGAAGCCGACAATGTCGGACTGCACGAGAAACTCCGGCCAGTAGCGGGGTTCGGTCCAGAGATTCATAAATGCGCGAGCGGCGAACAGCGAGTAATCCTGGACGGTGAGCACGATTCGCTTGGCGGTTCTATCTAGGGTGTCGATCGCCATGGGTTCACCGGTTCGCTGGACTGGTAGGAGCGCCGCTCCACTGGATTGCGGCCTTGCAAGGACAGGATAGCGCATGAGGCGGCGGACGGGGTTGCGCGCGGGACGGCAGCGCAGCCATGGCACGGTAAACTGGGTTCGAAAGCGAGCAAATGGTGACCCCTGAGGCGGCAAGAAAGTTGGATGAGTTCTTTTGCGGTTTTTCTCGGAGCGCCAGACCCATCCTGCTGCTGGACTACGACGGGACGCTGGCATCGATTCGCGTGGATCGCTTCAAGGCGGGGCCGTGGGCCGGAGTGCGGGGGCTGTTAGCGCGCATCCAGGAGCAAGGGAGAACCCGGACTGCGATAGTGACTGGGCGTCCTGCTGCGGAGATTGCGCCCCTGCTGGAGCTGGATCCGCCGCTGGAGGTCTGGGGCCTGCATGGAGCCGAGCGGCTATACCCGGATGGACGCCGGGAGCTGGAGCAAGCGCCCGCGGCCACGCAGGCAAAGCTCGACGAGCTGCGCGAACTGCTGCGCCGCGACAGCCTGGGGGGTCTCTTCGAGGACAAAGCCAACGGGGTGGTGATGCACTGGCGGGGAGCTTCGCGCCGGAAGGCTGAACAGATCGAGCAGCGGACGCGGGAATTGTTTGAGCCGCTGGCGCGCTTGGAAAGGCTGGCGCTGCTGGACTTCGATGGAGGCATCGAGTTGCGCGTGGGGCGCAACAAGGGCGGAGCGGTTGAGGCGATTCTGGCTGAGGCCGCAGCGGGAGCCGGTAGCCGCGCGCATCGCCCCGTTGCGTATCTGGGCGACGATCTGAGCGATGAGGCTGCGTTTCGCGCCGTCAATCGGTTGGGGCGGCGCGGCCTGAGCGTACTGGTGCGGCGGGAACGGCGTGAGACGGCGGCGGCGGTATGGCTGCGGCCGCCAGCGGAACTGAAGGGCTTTCTGGAGCGATGGCTCTCAGCCTGCAGCCACTAGAGTTTGGCGTGGCTGCCGTCGCAAAGAACGGGATTGGCGCAGTGCTTGCATCCGCAAAAGTAAACGGTCTTCGACTCGGCCGCCTCGAACTTCACCGGCGTGAAATCGCTGCCTTTGTGGCTGCCGTCGCAAAATGGCTGGTTGGCGCTCTGGCCGCAGGAACACCAGTAATAGCTCTTCCCCGCTTCGACTTCGACAGCATAAGGGCTCATTTGGGCGATCTTTGCTTCTTGCATTGCGAATTCTCCTTGAGAGGCAATGGAGCGATTATCGCCGAGAGCAGTCAACCGTTGCACACTCTGGGATGAAGTTGAGCGGCAGGCTGCGCTCTTTCACGCTTTGAGTGTTGGCGCGGCCGGCAAGTCAATTTGAGAGCAACGGGCTATTCCGAGTTGCCCGGCAACCCTCCCCGGTACTGAAGTGCCGGGGGGTATTCTCCTGGTCAACAGATGCGAGGGTCAACGCCTGCGAGTCTCTGCGACAATCGCAGAGATGGGATTTGCCCAGAGGCGGCCGGGCGAGTCGAGCGGACGGGATGGAGATTTCAGGAAGCGGACCGAGGCGAAGGCAGGGGCAATGGCGGATTTATTGAGTTTTGCGATATTGGTTTGCGTGTCGGCGGGCTCCATGGGGTTTGGCATCCTGGCGGCTTATGGAGTTCTTCGCGTAGGCCTTGCGCTCATGCGTCCGCAGGCGCGGCGCGACGCGGTGAAGCCGCAGGTGGAAGCGGCGCGGGCGTCGTAGCCGAGTTGTCGGTTGTCAGCGATCGGTTTTCAGTCCGTTCGGTCCATCGCGCGGGAGCTGCCTGAATCGCCTTCCAGAGTCAATTGCTGCTCAGCCTATGGTGAAAGTCTGGTTTTGAAAGGGCACGGCTTCAGCCGTGCCGTAAATGCTTGATAAAAAACGATTGGCTTCAGCCTCTGAGGGATGTTTTCCGGCGGCTTTGACTTTCACCAAGGGCAGTGTTGAACCCGGATATTGCTTGGATTTCGAAGTGTCGCTTGCCGGCATTGATGGACGACTCTATACAGGAAAAGGTCAGACCCTTGCTACGATCCTGAAGGCGGGATTTGGAAATCTGTCCCAGGCTGCGAAGTTCGAGCCGCAGCTCGCTCCTTCGAGTCCTGGCTGCACCTGGTCGCTATGCCAGCCAGCAAAACCTGATTGCTGATCGCTGATCGCTGATCGCTGACCACTGACCACTGACAACTGCTCTAATTCGGCGGATTGGCAGGCTGCTGCATCTGCTGCTCCCGAATCTGCTGTTCGCGCAGCTGCTGCTCCTGCGGGTTGAGCTGCTGCGGAGCGCGGCCTGGGAAGCCGGGGCGGAAGGGCGGCGGGATGGGTTGCGGAAGCTGCGGAACCGGCGCCGGTTCGTCTGCGTCCGCATCGTCGTCGCTGCTTGCCGGGTGGTTCGCGGCAGGCTGCGCTGCGCCGGCCTGACGCACGCTGAGTACGATCTGGCGCGGAGCTCCCTGTCCCTGGTCGCCAATCATGATCACGTTGTAGCCCGAGCCTTGAAGCAGTTGAGAAAGGACATCGCGCGCCTGGCCGGGGCCGTAGAAGCCAAAAACCCGCTCATCGCTGGCCAAGCCCTCAACCTTGGCTCCGGTGGCAGTCGAGAAATCCCGCAATATCTGCTCCAGGCTGGAGTTTTGAGCGTCGATGCTCAGGCCCTGGCTATCCCACACCACTGAGGCCTCAACCGGGCGGTCGTTTGCGGGCCAATGGGGCGCTTCAAGCACTGCAGGGGTCGCTGCCGGGAGGGCAGCCGCAGCCGGCGGCGTGAGCGGATGCGCTGCGCTGGGACGGGTGTGAGTGTGCAGCGGTTTGTGTGCCGGGGCAGTTGTCGAGGTTGCCGCGGGAGCCTGCGCGGCCAGCATTTGCGATCCGCCCAGAGCCGCTGCCAGCGCCAGAAGGCTGAGCAGGCGGACGCCGTTACACTTCGAATTGAGCGGGATCGATAGGCGCATCGGAATCGGTTCCCAGGCCCGGCAGTGGAGTCCGGCTCCATGCGGGCGCCGGAACGCGGCGGTTCGTTACCGCTCCACTGTACTAGACTATCAGTGGCCCGCGGACGCTCGAAAGGCGAGATTCGCCGGGCAGAGAGGATTCTAAAAAGAGATGCGCCTCTGCTGGAAGTCTTGGGCCGTTGCGGCGATTGTGCTTATGTTCAGTGCGCTGCCGCCGGTGAGCCGCGCCGCGGCATCGGTGAGTTGCACTACACAGGCGGAGCTGCTGGCGCCGGACCGCAATGCGCTGGCCGCAACCGGGGGACGGCTGTCACAAGCCGTGATGGAGCAGGATTATGCCGCGTTGCAGGCCGCTTTGCTGCCGGCCGAGGCCGCCGAGTGGGACGGGATTCGCGAGGCCGTTGAGCAGGCCGCGCCCCTGGTCAAAGGCGGTCAGATCCAACTGCGGAATGTGTATCTGCTGGAGGCGAGCAGCCTGAAAGCTCCCACCGATACGCAGTTCTTCTGCTCCAACCAGAGCGGCTCAATCAACGTGATCATCAACATGCGGGCGCTGCCGCCGGGCCGCTATGCGGTGGTGCTGGCCGATGCCGCGGAAGCGCCGCTGGGCGGCCAGTTGAGCCTGATTCTGGCCTGGGACGGCGCTGCAACGGAATGGAAACTGGCTGGCCTGAGCGTGCGCCAGGGCATCTTCGACGGTCACGATGGGGTCTGGTACTGGGAGCGCGCCCGCGAGCTCGCCAGGGACAGCCTGCCATGGGCCGCCTGGTACTCCTATGAGGCAGCCCGCTCGTTGCTGCTTCCGGTGGATTATCTCTCTTCGACCAATCTCGAAAAGCTGGGGACGGAACAGGCGCAGATCAAGGGCTCGCCGCAGGATGCCTTTCCCTATTCGCTCGCCGACGGAGACCGCACCTGGAAGATCGATGCGGTGCGCCTGGACGCCTCGCTGCGCCAGGCTGATCTGGCCGTGACCTACGAATCGACGGGAGTGACCGATCCGGCCGCCGCGCGCACTGAGGCGGTTGCCGTGCTGAGCGCGCTGCTCAAGGCCCAGCCGGGGCTGCGGGCGAACTTCCACGGACTGTGGGCGTATGCAGTGAGGAATGGCAAGCGCGCGCCGGTGATCGAGATGCCCATGGGGCAGATACCGTAAAGGCAGGGGTCAGGGATCAGGGAACAGGGATCAGCGGTCAGGGGTCAGGGAGTTGCCGGTGTTAGCTAGTTGGCGGCGGTGAAGTGGCGATAGCGAGTTAGCCATCTAGCGTGTGACCTGGTTTGGTCCTGTTTAATCGCGAGCCGTGTGGAATTGTCGCCTTCGATCCCAATACTCCGAAGAAACGATGGTTTTATGAGATACAGAGTACGAGCAATGAGATTGATTCTCGAAGTTGCGTTTGCTGCGAT
>JBEKDH010000195.1:0-7016 GCA_050014455.1 Occallatibacter sp. | reverse complement strand
GGCCGCGGCTCTCAAGCAAACAGCCGATCGAGGCTGCCGCCAGCCCCTTGCCTAAACTGGACACAACTCCGCCCGTCACAAAGACATACTTTGCCGACATCGATGCAACCTCTTGACTGGATTGTTGGGATTGGACGTACCAGGTGGGCACAATCAAGTATGCCAGAGTTGGGGATGGGAGGGAAGCAGAAAATTGCCCCGGTTGATGAAAACGCGGGCCTCTTGGTCGGGAACCTTTTTTATTTCAATGGCCTGCGAGCTGAATAGCCGAAGCCCCGGCGGCAACCCACGACGGCGGCAAGCGGATGCGCGCGTTGGCCGGCAAGAGGTAGAGTGGATGAGGAATCGATGATGGGGAGAATAGCAGTTCTCAAGACCGACATCACCGCCCTGGCCGTCGATGCGATCGTCAACGCCGCCAATACCTCGCTGCTCGGCGGCGGAGGGGTTGACGGTGCGATTCATCGCGCCGCCGGCCCGGAACTTCTCGACGAGTGCCGCTTGCTCGGCGGTTGCAAGACCGGCCAGGCGAAGCTCACCAAGGGCTATCGTCTTCCCGCCAGATACATCATCCATGCCGTCGGCCCGGTTTGGAACAGAGGAGAACGCGGCGAGCGGGACTTGCTTGCGAGTTGCTATGTTGCCTGTTTTGCGATTGCTCGCAACAACGGCCTGCGGACTCTTGCCTTCCCGGCCATCAGTTGCGGCGCTTACAGGTTCCCGGTCGATCTCGCCGTCGAAATTGCGATGCGGGAGACAGTGGCGGAGCTGGACGCGAACCGGCAGATCGAAAAGGTGATCTTTGCCTGTTTCGACCAGGCTGTCTATGCGTCCTACCGGCGGGCCGTGGAGCAGCTTCAGTGAGGTCGGCTTTCCATTCGTCTTAATGCTTGTGGTAACTCCCCTTGCCCCATGGAACCGTTACCGAAACGGTACAATCCTTCGTGGAGAGAGTATCTTTCAGCACTCCTGCCTCTTTCCCCAAAACATAGGGCAATTCCACAAACACCCCATGTCCCATTGCGTCGATATGGTGCTTGCTCTCCTTAAGCTCTCCTGCCGAGTCGCCTTCGACCTCAATCTCGGAGTTCGGAGGGAATCCATCGGCATAGATCAGAGCAGCATTCCCTTCCGGCGCTGCCAACAGCGCCGCAACCCTACAGCCCTTATCCGTTGACTCAATCGGAAATGGCACCAATGTACCGGGGATCATTACCTTGTTGTCCCTGCTTCGCAGAAGAAACCGAACCGGCTCACCGTTCGCCGCCTGAATCCCTATGTCGAACTCCACACCTTCGCCAACAGCCTCGCTATCTGCTTCTTCCCGATTGGGCTTCCTCGTCAACAGCAGCCCCTTCCGGTTGACAAATGCAGCACTGGACAGAATCTGGACATTCTCTGGAAGTGTACCGATCTTCAGAACGGCGAAAATGTACGGTCTCCCCTCTTGTGCGCCCTCCGCATAAACGCGGTATCGAGTGAAATGCCCATCAGGACGATTAAACTCATCAAACTTCACGAACCGAAGACGCGGCCCCGACGGATTCCCAAACCCCGCATCCCAGGCCTCCTGCACTTCGAGCATTTTCACGACATTCGCCGGCAATTGACCAGCGATGTTCTTCGAGGAATCGCTCCGCGAAGCCGATTGGCTGGGGGCCAAATTCTGGAGAGCAAGAAAGAGACAGATCGGAGCGCAATAACGCATCGTGCCGGACATGCGCTATATTATGCGCCCCGCCCGGCGGGATAGCAATCAGAAAAGTCTAACATTTGGTAAACTCTGAATCAGTCTTCGACCTGAAGCTGGTATCCCCTCACGGGTCCGCTGCGGCGGACCCCACGGTTGTTCTATTGCATTTGCAACACGACTAAAGTCGTGCCCTGTTACAAGGCGGGCTTGTCCAGGGGTTTTCTAAAAGTTCAGCGTAATCTTCGCGGTCAGCGCCCGCGGAGTTACATAGTGCGTTCCGCTGAACGTGGACAGGAAGTTATACAAGGCGTACTTATCGGTAACGTTGATGGCCGTCAGATCCAGATTCACCTTGTAGCGCTCTTTGTGGAAGATATTGTCCTTGCCGATGGACGCGTCAAAGAGGCTGCGCGGCGCAATGCGCTGCGGGTTCTTATCGTTGTCTCCCGTGTTTGGAGCCGGGATGTTAATCAGATTTGAGGAAAACTGGGAAGCCAGGCACACGTTCGGCAGCGGATTCGTGGGAGTCGCCGCAACACCGTTGCAACTGAAGCCAGCCTGAAACTCTTCATCGGCGGTGAGCGGGATGCCGACTGCGTTCACCATCGAGATCGCCGGCTGTCCGTTGAGCGTCGTTGACGTGGCGCCACACGGACTATTCGGATCTGTCGTTCCGTAGCAAGGTGCGTTGCCGGCCACAAGGCCTGAATCGTAGCGCCAATTGAATCCGCTCCACATGCCGCTGAACACGCTGGCGTGGGAGAGCGTGTATTGAAGGTGCGTTGTCTGGTTGAACTTCTCGTCGTGATCGATGCGGAAGGGCAGGCCGGTCTGACCCACGGTGGCACCGGCTCCGGCCACCTGCGGCGGGAAAAAGCGGGCTGCCACGGAAGAGGTTACGAAGTAGGCGCTGAAGCCGCGAACAACGGGAACCTCCGCGCGAATTGCATAGCCGGGAATCTTGGAGTTATGCCAGTCGATCGGAAATGTGATGGGCGTGTTGCCCAGGACGCTGAAGTCGAACGCATTATGGGTGTACTTCCAAATGTACTCGCCGCTGACCACGGCGTGCTTCCCGAACCCCTGCTGCAGGCTGGCGTGAAACTCGTTGCGGAAACCGGGCTGAAGCGTTCCTTGGCCTCCCTGGCAAACAAGCAGTGGCGCCAGCACCGCATTCGAGCAACCGTTGCTGGAGAGCACAAGGTTCTCATTGAACGGTGTTTCCAGGGTGCGCGCGTATGACACGCTAAGAACGGTGCTGGAAGGCTGGATGTGGTATCCAGCTCCTACGCGAGGCTCAGCCTGTTGCGCCGACGTGAGGCCGTTGTAGATGTCGCCGCGCAGCCCGAGGTTGAAGAGCCAGTTGCCGGCCTTGATCTGATCTTCGGCGTACAGCGCCAGTTCCTTCACGTCGGTGTGGCCGACGAAATTGTAAGAACTGCCGCCGCGGGTCAGATCAAACGGCCCTAGAACCATGAGGTAGCTGGGATTGCTAAATGAGACTATTCCGTCGCAGGCGGTGGGATCGGAGTATCCCGGCAGCGGGTTGCCGTTGACATCGACGCACGGAGCATTATAGGTGGGGTTCACCACGCCAAGGCTGTCGTTCTCGCGCAGGAAAGTCTGCCCGTAGACGACCCCTGCCTTAAAGGTGTGAATTCCCCTGGAGTAGTCGAAATCCGAGTGGGCTGCCGCATTAGTAAGCGTGCGGTCTTGGGCGATGGACGAGGTTTGCAGGTTGGCCGGCCCCTGATCGGCGAGTGGGTTGCCGCTGGGGAAATAGTTATAGAGATCCTTGCGGATCCAGGCCCCCAGGTTGAGAACGGAGTTGGTGCTCAGAACCCGCGTAAAGGTGGGCGAGATATTGAAGGTATCAATCTTCGAGCGTTGGTCGGCATTTCCCACATTGCCGAAGAGAGGGTTGGCGCTTGCACCTCCGCTAATGACATTTTGAACATTCAGGTTGTCAAAGGCATTCGGTGTTTGGAACCAGGAGCGGCTGTAGTTGAAATCCATGTGAACTGAATTGGCCGGATTGAAGCTGTAGTCCACTCGGTCAAAGAGATTCTCCTCATTTCCTTTGTCGTGGAAGACGGCGAACTCCGGGGGATCGAGGAAGCGCCCGGTGTTGAGCCCGTCGGCCTCGATGAAGTTTCCCCAGTTCTTGCCGCCATAGGACAGGTCGAATGCCGCCGTTGCCGACCCGAAGTTACCATAGGACGTGCTGAGGGTACCGGTTGGCTTTGTAACTCCCTGGCCTGACCGTGTGGTGGCCACAATCACTAGGCTGGTCTTGCCTCCAAATTCAGCGGGGGGCGCGCCACTAATGACCTCGAGAGACTGAACAGCGTCCGAAGGAAGCTGATTGGAGAAGACCTTGCTCTGTTGATCGGTGATCGACTGACCATCGATCTGGAACGAATTGGAAGCATGGTCGCCCAGTCCGTGGAAGAGACCGTTGGAGTCGGCCGCAACGCCAGGGGTAGAAAGCGTGACCAGGGAGCTGAGCCCGGAGGACTGGCTTTCCAACGGCACCTTGATAAACAGGTCGCGATCCACGTCGGTGTGGAAGGTGGGGTCGTCCTCGACCAGGTCGCCCGTGGCTTCGACGGTCACGGTTTGGCTGCCGCCTGCAACTTGGAGAGTCAAGTTCAGGATTGTGCCCACAGATGAACGAATCTCAACGTTCCGGTTCAACGGGGCGAATCCCGGCGCGGAGACGCTTATGCGATAAGGGTTGAAAGGGACATTGGAAAACACGAAATGGCCTGTGGCGTCGGTGGTTGCGGTCTGGCCGAACCCGCTCACGCCGTTGACTAACTGGACATCCACGTTGGGAACAACAGCGCCCGATGGATCGGTGACTGTGCCGCGCACAGCGCCGGCGTTGCCGCTCTGGGCAGGCGCGGCAAGCGCCGCGAAGATCAAAGCGAGAGCGGGAACAATACGAAGAATCGTGCCGCGAATGAATGGCATGTGAAGCCTCCTGAGAATGGCTGACAGCTGCTGGAATCAGGCTGCGGTGGGGAGACCCGCGCGCCTGAGAAGTCCTGGAGCATCGTTTCCGGCCTGAATGAGACCACTTGCCGGGGCCCCCTGGCCTCGCTATGGCGAAGGCACGTTCAGGGCTGGCCCGGCGGGCGCGTTCAATCGAGAATCCGGAAAGATGGACTAGCAGCCGGCTGGAGGCGGGCGTGTAATAAACTTGGGATGCCAGTTGCGGATGATCGTTCGCGGCTCAAAGACCGGGGCAAAGGCCTCGAGCTGGACCATCACAACCACAGCGGCCACGACCGCGACCGGCGCCGCCGTGTGCATGGCAATGCACAGCGGGCAGTGGTCGGCATCGCTGTCGAGCGGATGCATGTGCGCCACCTGGACCACGGTCAGCAGCGCCAACAGGATCATGCACACCACAGTGGCCACCGGCAAAGCGCTTGGCCTTGCGCGGCGTCTCCCGCGGAAACCTGCCTGAAATCCAGTCAAAGAAACATCCTCTTCATTCAGAATACACACAGTTGGATGCGCGCGACCGGGCGTGGGTTACGCAAATCGCGCGGTTTTTGGCGGAACAGAGTCGCAAACATGGCCTTCGCTCGTTCGTCTAAACTGTGGGGCGATGGCTCATTTCTTTCCTATGCGGTATCCGCGGACGGCTTTGCTGGCAATCCTGCTGGCCGGGAGCTCCGTGGTGGCTGCGCGGAGCCAGACGCCGCTTCCTCTCAAGCCCGATGTGCCAGGCATGGGTACGAACCATCGCCTCATCCTGAAAGACGGAACGTATCAGATTGTCCGCCAGTACCAGATTGTGGGCGACCGGGTGCGCTACATCTCAGTGGAACGCGGCGGCGACTGGGAGGAACTGCCCGCCGACTTGGTCGATTGGGAGGCCACCCGCAAATGGGAGCGGGACCACTCCGGGGCGCCTGTGGAGGAGCCTTCGCCCGCGATGAAGGAGGCCGAGGCGATCGACAAGGAAGAGTCCGCCGAACGCGAGGAGCAGAAGTCCCGCATGCCCGAGGTAGCCAAAGGCCTGGAGTTGCCGGACGAGGATGGAGTCTTTGCGCTGGATACCTTTGAGGGCACGCCGGAGCTGGTGGAGCTGTTGCCCACCGAGCTGACCGCAAATGCCAAAACCAAGCACGGACTGAGCACGCTGAACCCGCTGGCCGGCGCGAAGGCGAGCCTGGAACTGGATGGCGCCAATGCCAAGGTCCACCTGCATGTGAACGATCCGGTCATCTACCTCTCGCTCAGTGCTCCCGACAAGGCCGAGCAGGTCGTCTCGCACGCCATGACAGTGAGCACCGGGGGCGCAAAAGACGTGGCCGGCCGCAAGCATGGCGCGCATTCGGCCGCGTCGGGTTTCGCCATCGTGCGCGTGGACGAGCGCAGGGCGATGCGCATCGTGGGCGCCATCCACATGAGCCCCACCGGCGCCGTCTCCCAGGACGAGGAAGTGATTCCCGCCAAGGTAGAGGTGCTCGCCGGCAAGCACTGGCTGAAGATCGCACCGGAAAAGCCGCTGCTAATCGGCGAGTACGCGCTGGTGGAGATTATCTCCGCTTCGGAGATCAACCAGTCGGTCTGGGATTTCCGCGTGGACCCGCAGTTGGGCGACAATCCGGGATCGATCGGGCCGATCTTCAAGTAAGGAGGCTGCGGGCCGCAAAGAAATGCGCGATGGATTGTTGTGCAGCGTGACGTTACGCAGTACAATGTTTCCAGAATGATTCGCAGCTTCCGGCACAAGGGGATCGAGAAGTTTTTTCTGACCGGATCGAAGGCCGGGATTCAGCCCAAGCATGCCTTGAAGCTCAACGAGCAACTGACCCTTTTAAATGCCGCCACTCGACCGGAACACATGAATGTTCCTGGATGGAAGTTTCATGCGCTGAGCGGCGACCTCGCAGCCCATTGGGCGGTGAGTGTGAGTGGCAATTGGCGGCTCACGTTTCAATTCGATGGCGAAGATGCCGTTCTCGTCGATTATCGGGATTATCACTGAGGAAAGGAGTCCAAACCATGCGCATGCACAACCCCGCACATCCCGGAAGGATTCTTGCCTATTACCTCGATGGCCGGTCGGTGACAGAGGTCGCCGCGCACTTGGGCGTCAGCCGGCCCGCGCTATCGCGGATACTGAACGGCAAAGCCGGAATCTCGGCGGATATGGCTCTTCGCATCTCGGAGGCCTTCAACACCGATCCGGAACTCTGGATTCGTCTTCAGGCCCAGCGCGATCTTTGGGTGGCGTCCCGAAAGAAGCGCGCCAAGGTGAAGCCGATGGCTGTGAACGTGGCGGCGTAGTTCGTGGTCTCCC
>JBEKDH010000194.1:0-7117 GCA_050014455.1 Occallatibacter sp. | reverse complement strand
AAGACCGCTATCTGCTCTCGATCGACGAACTGAAGGACAGGATCGCCGTCATGTTGGGCGGGCGGGCCGGCGAAATAGTGGAATTCGGGACCATCAGCACCGGAGCCAGCGACGACATTATGAGGGCAACTGAGCTGGCCCGCCGCATGGTCACGGAATTCGGCATGAGTGAAAAGCTCGGCTCGGTGCGCTACGCGGGTCAACAGCTGCAATACCTGGGGGGATCGGTCGAGGACAACAGCCAGATCAGTCCGGAGACCCGCCAGGTGATCGACGCGGAAGTCCAGCGACTGGTAACCGAACAGTACGAGCGTGCTCAAGCGCTGCTGAAGGACCACCGTGCGGCCCATGAGTCATTGGCGCAGCAACTGCTGAAGCAAGAGACTGTGAGCGGAAGCGACGTGAGGGCGGCGCTGGAGAATAGTCCGAGTTCAGCATCTCCCTCCGATAACGCCCCAGGGAGATCGGCATGATTCGGAGTGGAATGCCTGCTTTCTTGTTGCTGGTCTCGATCATCGTGGCCGGCCTGCCCGGCTCAGCTCAATCCAATCCGCGCCTGCAAGCATTCTTCGTGCAGAATGTCGGGTTGAGTCAGGATCAGATCGACGACATCCGGAGTGGAATCCCGGTTGTGAAGGTTCTTCCCGCCCGTACGCCGGCCGAGGTTTTTCTGTTTGGCGCCGTCTACATTCACGCCATGCCTGAAAGTTACCTCCGCTTCGTCCAGGACTTCGATCGTTTTGGCAAGCTTCCCGGATGCCTCGCTCTCGGGGTGTTCGAGAATCCCCCGCAACTGGCTGACTTGAACGGCCTTTCGCTGGACCCCGAGGACATCCGCGACCTGGAGAAGTGCTATCCCGGCGACTGCAGGATTCAATTGCCTGGCAGCACCATGGAAGAGCTTCACCGGTCAATCGATTGGTCGGCCCCAAGCGCAAGTCAGCAAGTCGGCCAATTCATGCGGAACAAGGCGCTGCATCTCCTCCTCGCCTATCAGCGCGAGGGCAACCGGGCGCTGGGGATCTATAACGATAAGCGCGACCTTGCCGAGGTGGCCCAACAATTCGCATACATGCTCAGCTACACCAAGGTTTTGCCGGAGCAGTTGCCGGATTTCTACCACTACCTTCTCGCCTATCCCGAGGCGAAGCCTGCCAATGTCGAAGACCGGTTCTATTGGACCAAGGTAAAATTCGGATTGAGACCGACACTGCGCATGATTCATATGGCTACAATGCGCGGAGGCCCCGGAGACGATGTGGCCTATGCCATCGCCGAAAAGCAGCTCTATTCGAGTCACTACTTCGATACCGCGCTTGACCTTTCATTCTGCGTGCGTGGCCGTGACAACCCGAGGCATCCAGGCTTCTACCTGATCATGGCCATGGGTACCGAACAATCCAGCTTGGTCGGATTCAGGGGAGAGATGATTCGCCGGGTCGCGGTGGGCCGTTCGGCTTCCGATCTCCAGGCCGCGCTCACAAATATCAGGAATGTGCTGGAGGCGGAGCGCGAATTTTAAACCATCCGCCGTTTTTCATCCTTCGTCGCGGATGGACCAGGCTCCCGCAGCCAAATGAAAGCTTGGCGATTACTCGCGCGCCTCATGAAAGCGGTCCGCCCTCACACAAGGGATGCTCCATGGGTTCGAGAACACGAACGAAGGAGAAAGAATGCGCCAGAATGGCTTCATTGAAGCCAGCTGGGTGCATTCCCGGCCGCCGGAATGGCCGAGTGCGGAGTCAAGTCGATTACACTGATACTCATTGAACCCGTCCAAGCGCAGTCTGCGCCTGGATGGGCATGTTGGCCGCCTGTGAGGCACATGCCGGCGTCTCGCCAAAAGGCATAAGGTGAGAAGATGTCGTCGTCGAACAGCAAGACCGTCTCCCTGGTTCTCGGAAGCGGCGGCGCTCGCGGTTTGGCGCACATTGGCGTCATTCATTGGCTCGAAGAAAACGACTTCAAGATCAAGTCGATAGTCGGCTGCTCGATCGGAGCCGTCATCGGGGGCATTTACGCTGCCGGCAAGCTGGATGTGTATGAGCAATGGGTGCGTTGCTTGACGAAAGTCGACATCGTCACGCTGCTCGATCTTTCTTGGGATAGAAGTGGACTGGTGAGAGGGGAGAAGCTGGTCAACACCCTGATCGGCCTGGTGGGGGAGAAATTGATTGAAGACCTCCCAATTTCATTTACGGCCGTCGCCACTGACCTGAAAGGCCAGAAGGAGGTCTGGATGCGGTCGGGCAGTCTCTTCGATGCCATGCGCGCCTCTTTCGCGATACCTCTCTTCTTCACGCCGTTCAAGTACAAGGGAGTCGACCTTGTCGATGGAGGCGTTCTGAATCCCGTGCCCACCGAGCCGGCGTCTGGCGATGAAACCGACATGACCATCGCCGTGAATTTGAACGGACCCGCTGAAAGTCCGATAGAGCCGGCTGTCGTAACTGCTGCCCCGCAGTCCCCTTCGTCCCCTTTCCGCGAGAAGATCGCTCATTTCATCGGCCGCCTCCAGCCGTCCATGCCAGGCGGCGGCAGCCGGGATTGGGGACCGTACGAAATCGCGATTCAGAGTCTCGAAGCCATGCAGAGCACCATAGCCCGCCAGAAGCTGACCGCCCATCCGCCGGACGCGATCATAAATATCCCCAGGAACGTGTGTAAGACGCTGGAATTCGACCGGGCAGCCGAGATGATCGCATTGGGATACAACAAGGCCAAGATGTGCGGCTTCACGGCTTCGGCCGGCAGGCGCTAGCAGGCAATGGCAGACAAGGGCAAGAAAGGTGCGCTGTGAAGGAGGGGCTTGCGGTTATCTGTGCGCCTGATGAAACCGGCCCGCCCTTATACAATGTAGATATTCCACAGTCGTGACATGGCCGTCGTCCCTTACATCCACGTGCTTGCATCAGCATTCCTGATGGGACTGGCGGCGGCCGCGCCGATGGGGCCTGTCAACATGATGGCCATACGCCGCGGAGTGGCCGGCGGCTGGCGTCACACCCTTGCTTGCGGAATCGGCTCCATCTTCGGCGATCTGGTTTTTTTCTCCCTGGCCCTCATCGGGGGGCGATACCTCCTGTCAGACCTATCGAACCCGAAGGTTCAGGTCATTCTCGCGGCCGTTGGCGTAGCCGTTCTGTTTCCGGTGGGAATATACTTTCTGGTCCTCGCTGTCAAGGAACCCCGCCACGCCTTTTCGAGCGCTCGCCGGCGCTGGAGCGAAGGCCCAATCCCCGCGCGTCTGGCAGGCGAAGCCGCCAAAGCGGCCGCCCTGACCGTCTTCAACCCACTGACCATGCTGTACTGGGCTGGGGTCACTTCCAGTTGGCTCCCCTTTGCCTATTCGGTCTTGGGCTTGAGAGCCGCGGGGTGGGGATTGTTGATGGTAGGCGCAGGCCTGGCAGCCTGGTTCACCGCGCTCGTCGCCGTCGTCCGCTTCATTCCCCACCGCACCGGCGCGACCTTCTTCCGCCTCGCCAACGCGATCCTGGGCCTCATCCTGCTGGGCTTGGGCATGTACTGTGCGGTGATTCTCTACCGGCATCTCCTGCGCTGAAACACGGGGCTCAACGCTTTGAGGTTCGGCGGAATCGTTGGGCGCATCCGGTCTCTGCGGCAAAGGCGGCTCCGCGCCCATCCATCTGAAGTTCAATCGAAATCATCCCCCGCCCCCCGCCAGCCGATTCGACGCGGGTCTTCGAACAAGCGCGCGGTGACAGCCCCGAAGATGCAGCCTCCGATGTGCGCCATGTACGCCACGCCACCCGTCTGCACATCCGCCACGGAACCGGCGTCGACGAGCTGGGTGAGAAACCAGAATCCGATCAGGAGCGCGGCAGGAACGAACGTCGTGCGAACAAAAATGAAGATGATCAGAACAGAGCGAATGCGGTCGCGAGGATAGGTGACCAGAAACGCGCCCATAACCGCGGCAATTGCCCCGCTCGCGCCCAGGCCTGGGATTGTGGAATGGGGGTCGGCTGCGACCTGGGCAATCATCGCCACCAGCCCGCCGGCAAGGTAGAAAGCGAGGTACCGCCAGCGGCCCATTGCGTCTTCGATCTCCGGGCCAAAGGCCCATAAGAAGATCATGTTCCCGATGATGTGCGACCAACTGCCGTGCAGGAACATCGACGTAATCAACGTAATCCAGTGATGGCCGGAGGTAATCTGGGCGGGGATCGCGGACCACGTGTTCACGAACGGATCGCCGCCCATCAGTTCCATCACGAACACAAGGCCATTCACGAGGATGATCAGGGCCGTGACAAAGGGAATGCGCGAAGGACGCCGGGACGCATCGCCTAATGGGATCAAGCCTCCCATTCCGTTTTCCTCCCGCTGCCTATAGATGCTCAGAACTTTCCAGATTCTAACACTGCGGGTTCCAAAAAAGAGGAACGCAAGATGCGCGCCTGGCGCAAAAGGGAAAATCAGGAGTATTCGCCTAAGAATTGGCTCCAGAGAATGGATTTCATCGCTACTGTCCGGTTAGAAATCGAACAGAATAGGTTGGTTGGAGTGAGTTAGTTGCGGATTTGTGTAGTTTTTCTGCTGAAGTGCCTCTGAAATGGGCGCTTTCTCGAACATGATAACTCAGAGGGCTTGCAGCAAAGTGTAGGGCGAGCCGGGAAGATCGAGGCGTTTTTTGGCGATGGCGACCAGCAGGCGGACCGAGATGGCGATTCAGAGTTGCGTTTTGACCACGTTTTCACTGGTTCCGTAGAATGCCGTGATGCGCAGGTGCTGCTTGATCCACTTGAAGAACAGTTCAACCTGCCATCGGCTCTTGTAGAGTGCGCAGATGGTTGCAGGGGACAGGGGGAACTGGTTGGTGAGGAAGACAAGGTTCTTGCCGGTATCCGGGTCGCGGAAGCTGATGCGGCGCAGGTGGCTGGGATAATCCTTGCGGCGCAAGTAGCCGTTGAGCGCAATGGACTGATCGGCAAGGATGCAGGTTTGCTTGTCCGCCGGGCGGGAGTAGATGCGGGATGCGTCGAGGTTACTCTTGGCGCGAGTGACAAAGAAAGCTCCGGCCAGATGGATGCGGTGCAGCCTAGCCTCCTGTTTCCGCGTAAGGCGCCAGCGCAAGCGCGGTCGGCGCAACTGGAGGGTGAAGCAGGAGATGGATTCGTGCAGATTGGCGAGTTGGAGTTCAGTTGACCGGCAGATTGGGAGGTGGGATTCGAGCCGATATCCAAGGGCACAACGTTGAGCTGGATTGCTATCGGGAGTGGATCCGTCTTGAAACAGTGTGGGCACAAAAATGGGCACAATCGCTGTATCTTCGGAGTTTCCGGATCGCTCCGAGTTGCTCTAAGTTGTTGATTTTATTTGGTGGACGCGGTAGGAATCGAACCTACAACCTGTCGGTTAAGAGGGGAAATTTGACCGTTTGCATAGAATTGCACCGTGTCGCATAAGTGTTCATTATAAATAGGTTACAAGACTTTTTCCTTGCACTGACTCGCACAAAAAAGCCCCAAAATCCAATCCGAACAGCCACCAAAACAGCCATCAGATTTGGTAACATATGTGATGTAAGAGATGTCGCACAGAGGTGGCGTATGGCTAAGCAAGTGAAGGGTGTTTATGAAAACCCGCCGGAGAGCGGAATCTGGTGGATTCTCTATTACGTCGAAGGAAAACGGCACCGGGAGAAGGTCGGACGCCGTTCCGACGCGGTTGCTCTTTATCAACGCCGGAAGACCGATGCCCGAATGGGGATCAAAATGCCAGAGATCCGCCCTCGCCGCGCTGTGCTCTTCGAGGAGATCGCGGCGGATGCCCTCGTTTACTCGAAGGAGCATAAAGCCTCGTACCGCGGTGACCGTGCGACTGTCGTCAAGCTCCTGCCGGTCTTTGGCAAGACTCCCATAAACGAGATCACGCCACAGACGATCAAAGCCTACCTGGACACGCGAGACGATCTGAAGAAGACGACGATCAACCGCTATCGCGGGACATTATCGATGATCTTTCAGGAGGCTATCCGCAACGGCAAAGCGACGGCCAACCCGGCGAGACTGGTCCGCCTTTACAAGGAGGAGAACGGCAGAGTCCGGTTTATCTCCTATGAGGAAGAGGCGACCATCCGTGCCATCATTCGCGAGAGGTGCCCAATCCATGAACCAGAGTTGATCTTGGCCCTCGAAACAGGAATGCGGCTGGGCGAACTGTACTCGCTCGAATGGGACCGTGTCGATCTGGAGCGCCGGCAGTTGATCCTACTGAGAACCAAGAACGGAACGGCCCGCGTGGTGATTCTCACCGAGGCAGCAGTCAGCGCCCTCAAAGAGCTATGGCAGCGCCGCAACTCGACTTCGCCCCATGTGTGCCTCACACGCTATGGCGAACCAATGATCTCCCCCCGCGCCTGGTTCGAGCTGGTCATGCAGGAAGCCGTGAAGAAGAACAGTTCGCTTCGGAACGTTACCTGGCACATCTTCCGGCACACGTATATTTCTCGCCTCGTGATGGCCGGGGTAGATTTGAGAACCGTGCAAGAGCTTGCGGGTCACAAAGACATCAAGATGACCGTTCGTTACGCGCACCTTGCGCCGGCGCATAAGCTGGCGGCCGTAGACAGACTGGCCGAATACCGGCAGGAACAGGAAATGGCTAAACGCCAAGAGGCAACAAGGCTCGCTTTCGCAGCAGCGTGACCACTCGCACTCCAGGTGCTCACCCTCATCGAACGCTCCATGAGCGGGAAGGGCTGTTGGCGACAATATGCCAACCCACTTTGGAGGCGCAGAACGTCATGATCGATTCCATGGGTGCCAGCTAAGTTCCCGTCGGATGCATAGTGGAACGCATATAGTATATTGGTCTGCAGTAGTTTCCGCGTTTTTCATGTGATAGGAAGAGGTGAATTATCTTCCATGGCAACAATTCCTGCTCCCGTCTATATGCTCAAACCCGGCGAGGACCGAGTGTCGATACTCGTCAACCGGACCCTCACGATTATCGGTCAGGACGATGGGAAGCTTCTCGTCTCAGTGACAGATCGGGACTATCAATATGATCCCAGCGGAGAGAAACAGGACATCGTGTTTCGAGAAGCGTTCACGTCATTGCCAGAGGCTAAAGCTGAATTGGAGAAGCAAAT
>JBEKDH010000193.1:0-7174 GCA_050014455.1 Occallatibacter sp. | reverse complement strand
CGTCCCATGCGCTATGAACAGGCGAACCGCTTGAGGATGGTGTGGGAGACACGGCCCGATGGAAGTCGAAGCAACGTCTCGGCGGGCACGTACCACGACTGGCGCGATCAGAACAACGTATTCGAGAGTCTGACTGCCGCTCGCATGGAGAGCGCCGTCCTCTCCGGCAACCCTCCGACGCTCGTTTATGGCGCCTCCGTCACGCCGAAGTTCTTCGACACCTTCCGCTTGCAACCCGGACTGGGTCGCTTCTTTTCTCAGGATGAATTTACACCGGGCAAAGGCGCCGTTGCCGTTTTGAGTTACGAGCTTTGGAAGACGCGCTTTGCGGGAGACCGGGCGATTCTAGACAAAACTGTCGCTCTCGATGGCATGCCGTATCGCGTGATCGGCGTGGCCCCGCCCGATTTCGAGTTCATGGGGCATGAGGATATCTGGCTGCCTCTGGCTCTTTCTCCGGGAAACACCGACCGTCAGGAACGCAATCTGCTGGTGATGGGCCGGCTAAAGCCGGGAGTCGAAGCCGCCCAGGCAGGGGAAGAAATGCGAGTTCTGACAGAGCGAGTCGCTCGTCAGTCACCCGCAACCAACAAGCAATGGAGCGCCAGTGTGCAGGACTTCTTCGAGTCCATGGCCGGTCCCGGAGTTCATCTGATGTTCCTGCTGCTTTTGGTGACTGTTTCCGTGGTCATGTGCATGGCTTGTGCGAATGTGGCCAACCTACTGCTTGCACGGGGCACAACACGCCAGAAGGAGATCGCGGTTCGCATCGCATTGGGGGCGCGCCGCTGGCGCATCATGCGCCAGTTGCTGCTGGAGACTCTTGTGTTGTCGGTGATGAGCGGAGGATTGGGCCTGCTGCTCGGCTTCGCCGCAATGCGGTACCTGGCAACTCTCCCCGTCCTACGGGCGCCGGGCTTGGCTCCCATCGAAATCAATCGCGAAGTTTTGGTATTTGTTGTGCTGCTCTGCTTCGCCGCAACCATGCTTGCCGGGCTCGTGCCTGCGTGGCAGACCAGTGCGGTCAATCCGCTGGAGCAGTTCAAGACCGCTGGCGGCAGCCCGATGGGCGATAGGAAACACAGCCGCCTTCGCCACGCGCTGGTGGTCGCAAATCTCGCTCTTTCTCTGGTACTGATGGTTACGGCGGGCCTGAGCCTTCGCGGACTGATGAGGCTCGCCGAGGCAGATCCGGGATTTCACAGCGATGGACTGCTGACCGCCCATCTTTCTCTGCCCAGTACGCGGTATGGCGACCCCGCCCGAGTTCAGGCGTTCTATTCCGAGCTGCTCACAAAGGTGCATGCGATCCCTGGCGTGCAGAACGCAGCGATCTCTTCCGAGCTTCCGCCCTCGCACTTCTTCGCCAATCAGCCATTTCGTATCGAAGGACTCAATGCAGACCCTGCTTTCGCCTCCTTTGCCGCAAACTATCAGGTCATCGATGGCAGCTATTTTCGCGTCCTTGGCCTGCCCCTTCTGAATGGGAGGGAACTCAGTGAAGACGACCGCCAGGGAGCAGCCCGTGCAGTCGTTGTCAACCGGGCGTTTGTCGAGCGGTTCTTCCCTGCCGGCAATCCGCTCGACCGTCGTCTGCTCATCGCGGAACATCTCCACGGCGAAGGCGATCCCACGTCGCAAGTCGCGCTCGAGATCGTCGGGATTGTCTCTAATTTGAAAAGCTCTGGATTGATGGAACCGACTCATCCGCAAATATACGCATCCTACTTGCAGGCGCCCGCCAGCGGCGAGTACCTCGCCGTTCGCAGTAGCATTTCGGAACAGCAGATTCTGGAGTCTGTCCGCGATGCCCTGCGCACCATCGATCCGGAGCTGCCGTTGACGGAGGTGAGCACAATGGAGGAACGCCTGTCGCGTCCAATGGCGGGTGGACGCATTGTTGTGTCTCTGCTGGTGATCTTTGCTTTTGTGGCCTTGGCCATGGGCAGCGCGGGACTCTATGGCGTCATCTCTTATTCGGCAAGCCGGCGCACGGCCGAATTCGCAATGAGAATAACCTTGGGAGCCCCGCGCCGCGAAATCTTCCGCCTGGTCGCGGGCGGCGCACTGCAACTGTTACTCGTCGGCGGCGGCATCGGCGCGGTGCTTGCTTTCGGAGTTTCGCAAGTCCTCAGAAGGGCGATCTTTGGCGTCAGCTTCTTTGATCCGGTGGTATTGACTGCCGTGCCTTTGGCTCTTCTTGTAGTGGTCCTGGCGGCCAGCTATTTGCCCGCGCGCCGCGCCATGAAGGTCGATCCCGTCGTTGCGTTGCGCTATGAATAGAATCTTTCGCGACTGTTGGAGTGGAACTGCAAGACCGGCCCCTTTTGCGAACGGAAATTGAGCAAGGTCTGCGCTTCTGCTCAAAGGGAACTCCCAGAGCGGCAGAATTTGTCCTTGGAAGACGCCGCAGTATCCGCGAATGAGGTCGTACCCCTTAGCTGGCTGCGTGGCAGCGCCGCTCTGCTATACCTAGACCATGCGGGTCGTCTTCCCCACGTACAGGATGGTTTTGCTGGCGGCGGTGCTGGCCGCCGCAGCTTCCTTGCCTGCCCAGCAGCCCGATCCCTTTCGCTGGATGGACTTCCACTCGGAGCAGGACCAGAGCGTGATCGCCTGGGTGACGCGGTCGCTGGCGGCGGAGAAGTGGACGGCCATCCGCGAGATCGGCGTCCAGTACGACGCGGCGCTGGTGGTGACCACGCGGCGGGCCGGTCCGCAGTCGCTGCCCGGCGAGGACACGTTCACGGTGTGGAGCATGTCGCTGACCAACCACGGCATTACGCCGCTGATTACGGGCGCGAACCTGCGCTTTGCCGGCTGGATGAAGCTGGGCGAGAGCACGCCGGAGGAGCTGGCCGCGCTGTACGACAGTTGCGCCGGGTGCGCGGCCGACACGTACTTCACGGCCTTCCACTACGACCTGCCGCAGCACGGCTGGGCGGCCCGCTGGATGCGCGGCGGCCAGGCCGCGCCGGTATGGAGCGCGAACCCGCCGGCGGGCGTGGCCTGGACTCAGGTTTACGCCGCCATGGCCGAGCCCAATGGGCGGGAGTTCCTGGCCACCTGGAGCCACTTCGACTATGGCAAGCAGAAGCCACCGGAGGACTTTTTGTACCGCTACGATCTGGACGCCTTCAGCGGCCTGGAGCACACCCAGCCGCTCAACGGCAAGGACGCAGACGCCATGATGCTGCGGCTTTGCAGCGGGCAGGGAGCGCTGCCCGGGCTGGCTCGCGGGCAGGATTCAGTGCTCTGCCAGGAGCTGGTGAAGCCGCGCACGGAGAGAAAGCCCGTGACTACGCCGCCGGCCAACAACCGGGGCAAGTCCGTGCCGCCCGCCGCGCGGCATTGAGCCGAGAGTTATTTGTCGCCGGATATTAGATATAGACTCAACAAGTCTATTGCGGTTGCTTTTGATTGGTTCGGATACAAGCGGTGTAGGAATTGAGGAAGCGATCGCGCAGATCGCTGTACTCCTCCATGCTCTGAAACTCGCGTCGTTTCGGTCTTTGGTTGAGTAGGTAGATCGTTGTAACAACATTGGCTGAATCGTCAAAAAGCAGGTAAAAGCCGAGTGGGCCGCCTTTGAGAATCTTCCCGTCAAGACCGTGAACCTCAAAACCGTTGATCGGAGGACGCAGGGTGACATTCACTTTATCTCTGTGCGAAAGATACTGGAATTGGTCGAGCAGGAACTGCTTGAGCTGGGGATAGTTGGCCGCTGGTAACAACTCAGCCTTGACGTTGGCATAATAGTCGGTATAGGGATAGGCAAACAGCATGCGGAGACCGGCTTGCATATCGATCTGGCGCGGACCTGAATCTGTTTCAACCGAACGCGAAGTTACGCCGGGCCTGAGCGGGTCGACGCGAACGACTCTCAAGCCGTCCTGGAACTGGCAACTGGAATAAGGCGCCAAAACAGCAGCGCCGGGTATGGTCTGAGATCTCAGGATGGAAACTATGGCGATTGACAAGAAGAGGACGGCGGCTCTCAGAATTTGGGTTATTGGCCGTTTTGTCACGCGTTAGACCTCGCAGTTCATCCTATACCGGCGAAGCGCAGCTACTCCACGTCAAGATTCAGCCAAGAATGGCGGGGTGGCATCAACCTTACTCCACCGCCAGCACCCGAATGGCGACCAGGTTGCGCACCCAGCGGGCGGGGCGCTTCTCCCCCGTCGCGACCAACTGCAAGGGTCCGCTGTCAGCCAGGGGTTTCCCGTCCAGCGAGTCGGCCACGATCACGGTCGCGTTATGCACGTCCGGGTTGACCTCGGCCACGGAATAGACCGCCATATAGCCATCGGAGCCCTCGGCCGCCAGATACAGCCGTAGATCCTTGCCGTGGGGCTTGCCGGGCACTCCCAGCGGGGTCAGCAGATCGATCAGCGGCACGCCGGCGTAGGTCTGGCAGGCCTTGACGTGCACGTTGTAAACTGCCACCGTCTTGTGGGGCAAGGCGGCCAGCGCGGCCGGGGTCCACTGGGCGGACTTGTCTCCGAAGGCGATCTTCAGCGGACCAGCCGGGACGGAAGGCTTGGCCATGGCGTGGTCCATCTCCATGCCCTTGTCCTTGCCCTTCTCCATCGGCTTGGACTGGTCCATCTCCATACTCTTGCCAGAGCCCGTCTCCAAGCCTTTGCCCATACTCATGCAGTTGCATTGGCAGTTGCTCATGTCCGTGCCCATGCTCTGGCCCTGGCCCGTGTTCATGCCGGCCATCGGCATGGGCTGCTGCTGGCTCGGCTGCGGCGCTTGCGCAACTGCGGCCCCAGAGCTCAACCCGAACGCCAAAACTGCTGCCCAACCCAGAATTCGCATCGTGAATCTCTCCCGCAATCCATCGTATACTGGCCTCATGTCGATCGCGCGCAACCTTGCCGGCATTGCCAAGGGCATGAGCATTACCTTCGGGGAGATTCTGCAGCCCACCCTGGTGGAGAATTACCCCGACGGGAAGGGCCCACTGCGCGGAGCCGTTTTTGAGCAGCGCTTTCGCGGCGCGCATGTGCTGCAGCGCGACGAGAACGGCCTGGAAAAATGCGTGGCTTGCTTTTTGTGCGCTGCGGCTTGCCCCTCCAATTGCATCTATATCGAAGCCGCCGAGAATACTGCCGAGCAGCGCATCTCCAGCTCAGAGCGCTACGCCAAGGTCTACAACATCGATTACAACCGCTGCATCTTCTGCGGCTATTGCGTTGAGGCCTGCCCCACCGACGCCATCACCCATGGCCACGGCTTTGAGCTGGCCACGCTGAACGCCACCAATCTGGTGATGCGCAAGGAAGACATGCTGGTCCCGGTCGAGGCGCTGACGGCGCCGAAGTAGGCAGCCCGATCTTGGAGGCCCGGAGCTGAACGAGGAGGTTCCAGTTCAGCTAACAGGGAGGAAAGATGAGTTTAGCCCGCCTGCGAACGATCATGGCGCTCATTGTGCTGTTGCTGTTTCCCTGGCAAAGGCAGGCGGAAGCCTACTCCCTGCTGACCCACGAGCAGCTCATCGACCTCACCTGGCAGGATTCCATCGTTCCCCTGCTCCTGAGCCGCTATCCGAACCTGACCCCTGCCGATCTGGAGACTGCCCGCGCCTACGCATACGGCGGATGCGTCATCCAGGACATCGGCTATTACCCCTTTGGCGACAGCTCCTTCTCCAACCTGACCCACTATGTCCGCTCCGGAGACTTCGTCGTCAGTCTCTTCCGCAATGCGACCAACGCCAATGAGCTCGCCTTCGCCGTTGGCGCGCTCTCCCACTACATCGGCGACACGATCGGCCACTCCACGGCTATCAACCTTGCCGTGCCCATCGAGTTTCCACGCCTCGGCGCGAAATACGGCCCCGAGGTGAACTACGCCGAGGGAGAGCGCCAGCATGTTCAAACCGAGTTCGCCTTCGACATTGACGAGATCGCGCATCGCCGCGTTGCCCCGGTCTACTTCCTCCGCCATGTCGGACTTCAGGTGCCTGTGCGGCAGCTTGCCCTCGCGTACTACCAGACCTACGGCCTGACCGAGGACTTCTCCGGCACGCGCGGCCGCCGCTTGAACGTGCGCGGATACCGCTTCGCGGTTCGTGAATTCATCCCGCGTATCGCCTATGCGATCACATTGCTGCATCGCAACCACGAACCGGCGGAGGCGAGTACCCCGGAGAGAGTTGAGTTGGATAAGGAAGTGGCTGCGATCGCGGCCGAGAACAACTGGCAAGCCTACCGCCGCAAGGCAGGAATAGGAACTTATGCTTTGGCGGGGCTCATCTTCATAGTGCCCAAAGTTGGCCCCTTGAAGCTGGTTGCCGTCAAGGGCCCGACCGAGGCCACTGAAGCGGATTACCTTCACAGCGTCGTGCTTTCCACCGCCGCTCTTCGCCGGAGGCTCGCCCGCTTCACGCCTTCCGCCGCCGGAAAGCCCATGCCGCACCCTTCGCGGGATCAGCGCCATCCGCTGCCCAATCGCGATCTCGACACCGGACGCGTGGTGCAGCCCGGTGGGTATCCGCTCACCGACTCGGCCTACGCCGATCTCCTCCATCGCCTCACGCGCCAGCCCGCGCAGCCCATTCCTCCGGGCATCAAGGAAGATATCCAGGCTTACTACGCCGATCCCGCCTCGCCGATTACGACCAAGAAGAATCCTTCTCAGTGGGCTGAGGTGCAGGCCGACCTAGTCACCCTCGCCGCCATGCCAACCAGCACCGAGCCGACGCCTTATCCCACCTACGGCGAAGACCCAGACGTTAATCAGTAAGTAGAAGCGGATGGCGTTCCGAAGCGCCTGCCTTGAACTTCAACGCCGTCGCCTCGGAACGCGAGAAACCGAGATCGTCCAGCACATCCCCCCGCGTCACGTGAGTCACCGCGCTAATCCTGCTGGCCATCGCCTTCCTCCGCGTTTATCAATCGTATATCCTTGAGAGTAGGCCGCTTTCCCGTTTTCCGTGCGGCCAGCGAGGTCAGGAGCGATTTTGGCGGATTTCCTTTCAGAACTGGATCGGCGCGTGCTGGTCTTCGACGGCGCGATGGGGACCAATGTGCAGAAGCACCACCTTACCGCGGAGGATTTCTGGGGCAAGGAGGGGTGCAACGAGTTGCTGGTGCTGTCGCGGCCGGATGTGATCCGCGCGATTCATGCCTCGTTTCTTGAGGCCGGCTGCGATGTGATTGAG
>JBEKDH010000192.1:0-9749 GCA_050014455.1 Occallatibacter sp. | reverse complement strand
AAGCCTCATATTCAGTCACCCCTGATCTGGACTCATCGTCAAGCATGAATGGATCCCAGATAGGAATTTTATCGGAGGAATCCCATCGTTTCTGCGAGGCTGAAATGATGACGCTAAATTCAGCCATCGCCTTAAGCAAATTGCTCTTGCCTGATCCGTTGGGACCATAAATTGCGGCACAACGCAGCCCTGCGACGCCCTTGAGCTTGGATTCTATCAGTCGCAGATCCGGCTCCTCGGAACGCGACCGAGCCGCAACGAGAGAAATCTTCTGCTCGTCACGAAAGGAGCGAAAGTTCTTAAAACGGAATTCTAGCAGCATGTCGAAATGATACAGCGAAATATCGGTTTGCGTAGAGAAATCTCAAAAACTGCTCGTCTATTGTAAGAATACGTTCAGCAATAGAGCGGACCCCTGAGTTCCGGTCCGGTCGCCAGCCAGCCGGCAGCCAATATCCAGCCAACTGCCCGGCGCTCCGGCCCCCCCTACCCCTCCGGGAGCCTCCTTTTCAACCCGTCATTGCTCGTAAGTCGCTATGAATGAGCAGCTTAGAAACACACCCCATTAACTTATCGGTAAACAAAAACGGCGCATTTTGGCCCGTTTTGAGTTGGTCCTGAGCCGGAAACAACGCCTTTCCGCCCCAAAAACCCCGAGTATCCGCGCCTTCCTGCTGCACCATAATGTCTCCGGCAGCGGGGCGGGAGGAATCGTCATTGGACGGGCTCAGCGTGATTCAAATCACTTTCAGGGGTGCGCCGTGGCACATCACCGGGTTGCGATCGGTGCAACGCTGTCCAGTGCGAGGTGAACGATGCCGGATGAAGCTCCCTACACAGGCATGGCTCGCTGGATTCATCCGGCGGCGATCCTGGTGGCTACCGACTTGACCGACCTGGAACGGCTGATGCCGTTTGCGCTGGAACAGGCATCGGAGTCGGGGGCGCGGCTGATTCTCCTCCATGTGCTGCCCACCGCCGCGGCCATGTCGGCCGATGCGGCGGGAATGCCGTACTACGATCCGGCTGGCGCGGTGGAAATGGCGGCCAAGGCACTGGAACCTTGGTGCGCGCTGGCGCGTGGCCAGAACATAGCCTGCGATGCCCTGGTGCGCGAAGGGCAGCCCGCACGGCAGATTGAAGCCTCGATCCGCCAGTTCCAGGCAGATCGAGTGCTTCTCGGAACCCGGAGCCGAAGCAGGCTGGGCAAGCTGCTTCTAGGTTCCGTGGCAGAACAAGTGCTGCGCTCGGTCTACCTCCCGGTCATGACCGTGGGACCCGAGGCTCATCTCCTGGTGGAAGACCGCGATCGCGATCGCGTTGTGCTGCATGCCACCACACTTAGAGAGACCTCTCGCCCGAGCGCGGCGCTTGCCTGCAGGATCGCTGCCAGTCAAGGGGCGCGGCTGGTGCTGCTGCATGTGCTGCCGCCGATGGATGAAATGGAGCGGCAGGGTTTGCCGACGGGCCTGGATTCGGCGGCCATGCATGAGCTGCGCCTGCTGGCCGCCCAGACCGGCTGCGGCTGCGCCTCCCCCGTCGAGCCGCGCGTGGCCCACGGCAACCCGTCCATCGAAATTCTGGCCGAGGCTGCCGAGCACGGCGCGCGACTGATCGTGCTGGGCGCAACCGAGCGTTCGGCTCTTGAAAACCTCACCCGCGACCGCGTCATTTACCGGGTTCTCGCCCACGCGCGTTGCCCGGTGCTCACGCTGCGCGAACCTGTGGCGAACCCAGCCGCGGCCGAGGCCGAGTCGCTGGCGGCCCATCGTTGAGATTGGGCAGTCCGATTTTGGTTTGGCTTCGAGATAATGCAGGAACAGGAACTCTCCAGAAGGAGCCTAAGCGGTCAGCCGCTCGAGCTGGTCGGGCTTGACGATGGTCAGGCTGGCGCCCTTGATGGTGATCCACTGATCGCGGCGAAACTGGTTCAGCAGCCGCGTCACTGTCTCGCGCGATGTGCCGGCCATGTTGGCGATCTCTTCGTGCGTCAGGGCCATGGTAAAACGGATCTCCGGCTTGCCGTTGGCGGAAGCGCGGCCCCAGTCCAGCAGCAGACGGGCCAGCCGCCCAGCCGCGGAGCCGGAGAGCGCCAGGCGCTTGGCATCGTGAAAGACGGTCAGGTACTCGCCGGAGAGAGACTGCGCCGCGTGCATGCTGGCAATGCCATGGCGGCCCAGAAAGTCAACAAACTCCTGCTTGCGCACCGTCTTCACCTGGCAAGGCTCGATGGCCTCGGCGGTGACTTCGTGGGGAACGTTGGCCAGAACGGCGCTGAGGCCCATGACGTCGCCGGGGCCGGCGATCTTTAGAATCATGGTCTTGCCGTCGCGTGAGGTCGAGGAGATTTTGACCTGTCCAAAACAGATGACAAAGACGTTGCGGGCCGGGTCGCCTTCGGTAAAGAGCTTCGCGCCTCGAGCATGGCTCATCATGATGCCGATCCCGTCGTAGTCGCGCAGTGCCTCGGGTGTGAGATTGCAGAACATTCGCAGATGGCGATGCTCACAGTTAACGCAATCTTCCGGAGGGTGATGGGAATGGAATGTGGCCATACTTGTTCCGTTGGTCAAATTGCAGTATAGCGCACATTCCTGAGGCACAAGACAGGGATTTACTCTCAATTTCCGTTGTGGCCTGGGAAACACCCCGCGCGGAAACCTGTCGATGCAGAACTTCTCTCCTATGCCAGCGTCTCTCCCGAACTCCGCCGGCGCGCCCTGGCAGTGCGGCACAGGCAGCAGGCGATGTAAGCGCGGGAGACCTCGCGAGCCAGTTCCTCCAACAACTGCATCCGCAACGGCGGATACTCCTGAAATGCCAGATTCAGAGCTTCAGCGGGCAGAAAGAGCACCGATCCGGGAGTCTGCGCAACCAGGGAATAGGTATGATGGCCGTCGCCCAGGACGGCCGCCAGTTCGACCAGATCCCCGGTGCGCGCCGGGCCCAGCGTCAAGCGCATCTCCATGCGCTCGGTCCTGCGCAGGAACTGACCCGAAACCACCACGTAAAGCCCGAGGCATGGTCCAGACTGGCGAAAGACTGTCTCCCCTTCATCGAAGTCGAGGCACTGGGCCGCGGCGTTCAGCAGATTTGCTGTCGCTGAAGGACACGCCAGCAACTCCGCCAGCGGATGCGGCTGGACGGCTTCGATCCGCCTGGCTATCTCCTCCGGTTCGATGGCCACAACTCTCCTTGCATCCGCCTCGGATCTAGCTCTGCGGTGAACGCCGTCTCCATTCCACCTGCCTGGCTTTCCCTGGCGAGCGCGCTTGACGCCGCGAATCTGCGATGAACCGGCTTTCATGGTCCAACCCCCTATCCTGCAAATCGCTGCCAATGCAACAGTTTCCGAGAAACAGATCCATGAAATGAGAGTTCGGAATCTCCTGTTCCGCCTGCCCATCTCCCGTCAAAAGCGAAGTTTCAGCTCCCGCGCTCACCGTGCGCTAGAGGGTCTGTCCCACGGCGCAGGGCTCCTGGTCCCGGTCCGAGTCGGCGGACGCCAGGTCCGGTGGGACGCAAAGCACCGGCACACGGGAGCGGGCAAGCAGGGCAAAGGCTGTTCCATGCGGTCCCGGCGTGCCGCTGGCGCGCTTCACCCCGGCCACCAAGACGCAAGGGTGATACTGCGCGATCGCTTCCACAATTACGTCTGCCGGGTTGCCGTCCTTGACCATGCAGCGCACCGGAAAGCGCCCGGTTGCCTGCACACCAAACTCCTCCAGCGTGGTGGAGCAAGGGTTCAGAAAGGCCACGGCGGCGGCTGACGGGCGCGCGTGCAGCACCAGCAAGGTGCGATTGAACGTCTCCGCAAGAGATTGCGCCATGGCCACCGCGGCCGAAGTACACTCATTGCGTTCCATGGCCAGCAGCACCGGACCGCCCGGAGCGGGGCGGAATGCGCCCGCGTTCCAGTCCGCCGCTACCGCAAGCACCGGACAAGGCGAAAGCCGCACCAACTGTTCGGCCACGGCGCCCACAACCACCGGTCCGGCGCCCTCCATCCCCTTGGTGCCAATCACGATCAGTCCGGCCTCATATTGCCGGGCCACATCCACCAGCATCTGCGCCACCGCGCCCTGGCGGATCTCCGAATGGCTGTGTATGCCCTCCCGCAGCAGATCGCCGGCCAAAGCGTCCAGCGCGGCGCGCGCCTTTTCGCTCAGCCCTTTCAGCACAGGGTTGGGAATCGAATCCACAGCCGCATAATCCAGCGGGTCAATGCCGTGGGCCAGCACAATGCGCGCCCCATACCCCCCCGCCAGTTTGCGGGCATATTCCAGAGCCGCCTCCGACTGGCCGTTCAAATCCGTGGCCACGACGATGGTCTTGATGCCGGCCGCAAAGCTCATGGATGCCTCCCGCCGCCGAGCGGCGACTTGGTTTATACCTGTAGACCTCAGAGTCTGCGCTTCCCGTGGAGGCAACGGCAGTGACCCCATTCACCCCCCGTTGTGATTCTGGTCACAACCTTGCAGCAGAGCGAGACTCAAGAACGTCCGGCTTTCCGCCGACCAAAGCAAGCGGGGGGCTGAGCCATAGTCTCTGCAAATCAAGGAATACGCCTGAAGGGCGAGTATGAGGGGGCGGCAGAAACGATGCAGGTGTGACAGGCGTCTCTTCTGTCCACCTCCCATAGGTTGCGCTGCTTGGCAGTTCGCAGCGTCCCACGCGTGAAGACCCCGCGATGGGCCGCCTGGCCTACTTGTCAGACTTGTTTGGTTCGCCGGCGGCCGATGGTTGAGGTTCTCTGTATGCCATCTCAAAATCGCGGGCCAGCAGGCGGGAATGTCGCCTTTCCCGGTTGAAATGGCGGCCTTTCCTGGCTGGAAAACAGGCAAAATCCGGGGTTTGCAGTTACCGATCCGTCACTGGGCAGGAATTACAAACAATTTATTGCGCGCAAGTTACAAGCGGTGCAAGGGTCAAAAGATGGCCTCCACTGGGGGGAGGGGGGGGCATGGGGGGACAGACCGGCCATATCCCTGACAGATTGGACTGGGGCTTGGTACGCTCTTCTCCTATCTGCAAGTGTGCGCCGGCGTGAGCCAATTCAACGCAAGGACTGCAAGGCGAGCGTGCTCTCCCACCCTTCGCCAGAAAAGAGGCGAAGGATGGGGCCCCCCTTTTGTGGGAAGGATAAGATTCCACGAAATCAGGGCGCGCCACCCACCAATGGCTACTGACTGAGATTTGCGTTCAATGTTAACTGCGCGTCGGCGCTTATCGTCAGAGACTTCTCCCACGCGCTGTAGCCCTTTAGCTCAATCCGCACTGTATGGTCGCCGGCCTTGACCCGGATGGTTGACGGAGTATTCCCCGCAAACTTTCCATCCAAAAGGATGTCGGCGCCGTCGGGTGTCGACTTTATGGTCACTGTTGCCGAACCTTCTTGCGCGGAGTCGTGAGACGGCAGCGGCGCAATTGCAGATTCCTGCGAGGGTTGCGGCGCATTGGCGGCCGGGTTAAGGGTCTGATTGAGTTCGGTCGTCGGCAGGTCGCGAATGAATTGCAGGATGAGTTGCTCGACGACCTTGTTGAAGGCCTCCGTCACGGTCATCGGGGCGACGCCTTCCGGGCCGCTGGCATGGCCGATCGCCGTCAGGATTGCTCCTTTGTAGCCGGACTTGGAAACGGTCCTCCCCCCGATTGTGGCAGTAGCCTGCATCTCGTAGTTGTCGGTGACTACTGAGCCTTTCAAAAAGAAAGTCGATCCCGTTGCGAACCCCTTTTTCCGTGCTTCTGCGAGATCGGCAATATTGTTGACCACAATGGTGAGCGAGTCAGAGGCGGATTCAGTGTCGCCAACGGGCGCCGCAAAGCCGGATGCTCTGACGACGCTATCGACTTGTTGCAGGAGTTGACTATCGACCGCGGGAAGGTGCTGCCCATTCCTCTGGAACTCCACCTTGAGCTTCAGCTTGTAAGGCTGCGCGGGTTTGGCAATATCGCTGTACTGGATCTTTCCGTAACTCGTATCGACGTAGGATTTCGAGGTGGATGCGCATGCTGCTCCACAGAGGAAAAGTCCAAGAACGATGACAGCTTTCTTCATGTGCGCTCCCTTTTCTCACGGCTTGGGCCACGGACTAGACATTCCTGTGTCGCGTCCGCAGGCGAGACTTGCCGCTCCTGTTCCATGGGAAGGCGCAGCTCAATTTCGCCACGCGTTCCCCATGGCTCTCAAGCTCGCCAGCGGCGATCATGGCTCCTGAACCACTCATAGTCTCAGTGACTGCGGTCACGCTTGTGCGTGATGAGCGGGAACCGACCTGAACCGGGAATCACTCACCTGCGTGTTCCCGGCGCGGCGCGTGTCAGCGCACACACAGCGTCTAAGCAGTGACACGGCGTTCTCTCTCCATTCCATCCATAACCTCTTTGTTTTCAATCACCGACGTTTGGCTGGCCGGATGCACTTTGTCTGGGCGCAGGCGATTTGAAAGCGAGATTGGGGGATGCGATGACGGCTCAGAGACTCAGCAGGATGGCGGCTGTGGCGGGGACGGCGATGGTTCTGGCGGCGCAGGCGATGGCGCTGGGCGCGGCGGATCAACAAGTGGAGAAGCAGAGTTCCGAGCAGCAGGCTGTTGCCACTACCCCAACAAAGCGCGTCATCGTTGTCAGCCTGGAAGACCGCAAGCTAGCCCTGGTTGAGGACGGGCAGTTGAAGAAGGTTTACACGGTGGCGGTGGGCAAGCCTTCGACGCCAAGCCCGGTGGGAACCTTCACCATTGAGCGCCGCGTGGCCAACCCCACTTATCACCACAATGGCAAGACCGTTCTGCCGGGGCCGGGCAATCCGGTGGGCACGCGCTGGATGGGGCTGAGCAAGCAAGGCTACGGAATCCACGGAACCAACGAGCCGAAGTCGATCGGCAAGGCCGCCTCGCATGGGTGCATCCGCATGAGCCAGACCGACCTGGAAGAGTTCTACGAGCTGGTGGCCGTGGGCGACACGGTGGAGCTGGTGGGCGAGCGCAACCAGGAGACGGCGCAACTCTTCGGCGATGGGCAGAATCCAGCCGGCGCGCCAACCGCGCCACAGCCGGTGCAGACGGCGCAAACCGCGCCGGCGGCCCGTGAGATTCAGGCGCAGGCTACGGCCATGAACAACCAGAAGACGAATCCGGCAGCCAGCGCAATTGCGACCTTGGTTGCCGCTCTGTAAGGAGGCCGCGAGATGAACCTGCTGACGGAAGCAATGAACAGCCTGGGAGCGGCGCTGCTGCCGGTGGTGGCGGCACTGCTGCTGGAGGAGTTGACGTACGGAGGACTGGTGAGGCTGCTGGTGGCTCCATGGCCGGGAACCGGAAAACGAGTGGAGCACAACGATAACCCGACCCCGGAGGGAAACCCGGCAGCCTCTCTGTTGCTGAGGCGCAAACTGCGGGAGCGAATCAGGCTAAACAAAACCAACAAACTGAACAAACCGGGCAAGTTGAACAAGCTCAGGGAGCAAAAAGGAGAAGGAAAATGATCGCACTGAAGATGTTGCTGACGGTTGCGGGAGTGCTGTTGCTGGCTGCCGCGTTGGGAATTCCACTGTATAGACTCGCGATCCGAATCTTGAGCGCGCGCCGCAAGGCCGCGAACGAGACGGAGCTTGGCCAAGGCGAATTGGGCCAAGGCGAATTGGCCCCAACCGAACTGCTGCCGCCGGAAGAGATTCCGTGGCGCGGTCCGCTGGCGCTGGCGCTGGTGGCCTGCCTGCCGCTGCTGGCGGCATCCAGCATCGTGGTGGTGCCCAGCGGAATGGGCGGCGTGCGCGTCAGCCAGATCGGCGGCACGCTGCCGGGCACGCTCTATCCGGGCCTGCACTTTGTGACGCCGTTCATTGAGAGCGTTGAGATCTTCGACCTGCGCGATCACCTGTTCACGGCAGGCATCGCGGAAACCGGCGAGAAGGCAGCGACGCAAAAGAATGGGCTTACCGTGCAGTCGCTCGAAGGCCTCAACATTGGGCTGGCGGTGACGGTCCGTTATCGCCTCGATCCCAACAAGTTGGACAGCGTGCAGGCGCACATGCCGCAGCCGGTAGACAGGGAGCTGGTGCCGCCGGTGGTGGCCAGCGCGTGGCGCGAACTGGCGCCGCAGTACACCGTGCGCGAGATCTTCAGCACCAAGCGCGAGGAGGTACGGGCCAAGGCGGCAGCCATCATTACCCGCAAGCTGGACGCCGACGGCATTGTGGTGGAAGAGGTGATGCTCTCGGACATTCAACTGCCCGAAGAGTACGCCAAGGGCCTGGAGGGGCTGCTGCTCAAGGAGCAGGAAGACGAACAGATGGGCGTGCTGACCGACATCCAGCAGAAGCAGGTGAAGATTGCCGAGCTGCAAGCCGAAGCGGAGGCGGGCCAGAAGGTGAAGCAGGCCGAGGGCGACGCTCAGTCGCGCGTAGTGGAGGCCAAGGGCGAGGCCGACGCCATGCAATACACGCTGCCGCTGAAGGAGAAGCAGATCGAGCAGAGCAAGCTGGAGGCCGAGGCTCGCAAGGAAGCGACCATCCAGAACGCGGAGGCCGACGCCCAGGCCAAGGTCATCGACAGCAAGGCCGAGCTGGAGCGGCGCAACCTGCTGGCCGATGCCGAGGCCAACCGCGTTCGGCTGATGGCCAGGGCCAACGCCGAGCGCATGACCAGCGAGGCGGAGTTGCTGAACAAGTCGCCGCTGCTGATTAACAAGATCGTGGCCGAGCGGCTCTCGGACAAGATCCAGGTGCTCATGGTGCCCTCGGACGGCAAGTTCTTCTTTGCCAACGACGTCTTCAAGAGCATGGCGAACAGCCCGGTGGTCAAGCAGGAGATGGACAGCCAGGACGCGCCGGCGCCGGGGCATTGAAGAGAGGCTCCGGCGGGGTGGGAGTTTGAGACGCCCGCCCCGCCGGAGCGAATCCGCGTGCAACAATTCACTCATAAGGTTCGCCGCCTCAAACCGATATAATCCGCGCAAGCGAAACAATCGAGGAAAGTTGAATTCAATGAAGCTGGTCTGGCCGATAGCCGTCGTCCTGATAGTTGCAAGCGGCCTGGTCGGTCAGGCGGCAAGCGCCGCGCCCGCACCCAGCCAATGGGAGCAGCCCGCCGCGAGCCTGGCCGAGCAGATTGCCGGAATCCTGGGTCCGGGCCAGGCGCATCTCGCCATTCGCAACCTCTCCACGGTTCCCAGCGAAGAAATCCCAGCAATTCGGCTGGCACTGGAACAGGATTTGAAGGCTCATGGGGTTCTGGCTTCGGGCGTCGAGAGCGCCAATTCCATCCGCGTGACTCTCAGCGAGAATCTGCGCGAGCGGCTGTGGGTGGCCGAGGTGATCGAGGGCAGCGAAACGCGCGTGGCGATGGTAGAGATTCAACACTTCCAAAATCAGGTTTCGGCCGCATCCGCCAAAATGCTGCTTCGCAAAGAGCGATTCCTCGGTCCATACGTGCTGGATTCACTCCCTTGTTTTTCTTCTCCCGATGGGAAGCCACCCTTGCTTGCCGTTGCCGAAAGACCGCACGGACTACTGATTTTGAAACAGGGTTGCCTTCTTGCTTTGGATCGGAAGCCGTCTGGCTTTTTCGATGGAAGGACTTTTGATAATCTCGCTTCGACGCAAGCCCAGACCCGCGATTCGCGCGGACTCATCGTTACAGATGCGGATGGTGACGGATTTCTCGTCTTACTGCCGGGAACGGAATGTGCGGGAAGCTACACCACTTCGTCGGAACCGGATCGCCCGCCTGGCGAAGGCTGGTCGCTACACT
>JBEKDH010000191.1:0-7274 GCA_050014455.1 Occallatibacter sp. | reverse complement strand
TGTTGCAGCGCGGCCAGCAGCGGGCTGGCGGTTGCGCGGCGCTCCAGCAGCAGAGAGACCACGCCGCCGCAGCCGGAGCCGTAAGGCCGCTCGCCGTCCTCCTCGGCAGTGGAGTAACGCTGCACGCATGGGCCGTTGGCAGTGAGCCACCAGGCGCGGCTGGCCACCTGGGCCTCCAGGCATCCGCCGCTGACCGTGCCCGCGCGGCGGCCGTCCGGCGCCAGCAGCATGAGAGCGCCCGGCTTGCGATAGCTCGCGCCCTCGACCGCGACCACCGTGCCCAGAACGTAGTCCGCCCCGGCGGCTTCCAGTTCGCGGCCCAGCGGCAGAATGCGTTCGATATCGATCATCCTTCCATTTTCGCTCAGGCCGCGCGGCTTTGCGATGGTCACAGGGTCTGCACGCGAGCCGGAAGTCAAGCGCCGCCCGGTACACTGGTGCCGATGCCTGTTGCCGCCATCGTTCTCGCCGCCGGAGCCAGCCGCCGCATGGGCCAGCCCAAACAACTGCTCATGCTGGGCGGCGAAACCCTGGTCGCGCGCGCCATCCGGCTGGCCCACGAGGCTGGCGCAGCGCCGGTGATCGCGGTGCTTGGCGCTCATCATGAACGCATAGGCGCGGCCATCAATCGGGACAGGATGAGGAGCGCGATCCCCGTTGTCAACGGCGATTGGCAGCAAGGTATTGCGACTTCCATCCACGCCGGGCTGCGCGCTCTGGAGAGCCTTGCGCCGCAAGCCTCGGGCGCGCTGATTCTGGCCTGCGACCAGCCCCGGCTCACTGCCGAGCACCTGCGCGCATTGCTTGAGGCCTTCGCCGCGCACGCCGCACCCGCCATCGCGGCCTCGGCTTATGCGGGCATCGCCGGCATTCCAGCTGTGTTTCCCCGCGCGGTCTTCGCCGATCTGCTTGCGCTCCGCGGCGATCAGGGTGCGCGCGCACTGCTGAAGCAGCCAGCCAGCCCGCTGATTGCGCTGCCCTTCCCCGGCGGAGAAGTCGATATCGACCTGCCCGCCGATCTTGCCCAGCTTGAATAACTTTCATGGCTCAATGGGAACCGCAATCCCGGACGGCGGCGGCTTCGATATTTGTTTCTTGCCGCTCATCGATCCGCATTGAACCGCCAAGTTAGCGCAACTTTCTCCGGGCGGATGAATTTAAATAAGTGCTTGAGAAAGGCTGTAATCCGGAGTCCCGTAAACCAAGTCATAACCGCCGTCGGCTCGAGGCGGCGCGCGAGTTGCAACCGGGGAATTTCAGCGATACGGCAGGATGCCGAAGCTGAAACTCCGTATCCCTTTGTCAGGAGGCGCATTCTTATTGCATTCTGGGGAAGAGCTATACTCCATAGCGATTCCCCTTTCGGAGCGAGTATGAGAGCCTACTTGGCCGCTCTTTTCGTTTTGCTGTCCGTTCTCGCTGGGACGGGGGCAGTGGCGCAAACCAACCGCGCGCTGCTGATCGGCATCAATACCTACCAGCCCGCCGGGACTCAGGCTGCGCACCCCGCCGGATGCACGTATGGCCGCTGTGAGCTGGGCGCCTTTGAGAATCTTGAGGGAGCGGTCAACGATGCGCAGGCCATGGCCGACCTGCTTACCAGTCCCAAGTTCGGTTTTCCGGCGGACAAAGTGGTCCTGCTCACCAACCCCGGCGCGCCGCATCCGCGGCCTGGAGTAACGGTTCTGCCTGCCGAGCAAACCTCGCGTGACGGCATTTTGGCAGCCATGCAAAAGTATCTCGTCGATCTGCCGCAGCGGGGCGACACGGTAGTCTTTTACGACGCCAGTCATGGCTCGCTGCGCGTCAATAGCAAGGGCAACAAGCTCACCGTGCTGGTAAATGGAAACTACCTCCACGCGGATAGCACGTTGGTGCCCGCCGACGCTTACAAGGGCGGCTTCGACGTCCGCGACCGCGAGATAACCCGCATCTTCAATGCCGCGCTGGACAAGGGGATTCATCTCACGGCGATCTTCGACAGTTGCCACAGCGGCGGCATCAGCCGCGGCATCGGCCCCAAGTACCACGAGCGCAGCCTGGCCTTCGATCCGCGCGACATCGCCGAGGCTCCCGACCTGCTTCCCAACGGGCAGCCGCGGCCAGTGCCCACCGAGCGCGCCGACAATCCGGCGCTGGTGCTGTCGGCCGCGCAGCAGGATCAGACGGCCAAGGAGATGCCCGTCTCCGGCACCGCGACCGAGCCGCATGGAGCCTTTACCTCCGCACTGGTCGAGGCCCTCCAGGCTCTGCCCGCCGATACGCCGGCTTCGCTTCTCTACCAGCGCGTTAGGGCCGTGCTCGAAGGCGGCAGCGTCCCCGATCAGGAGCCCGATCTGGACGCCACCGCTGCTCGACGCCAGCAGCCGCTCTTCGGCGGCACGGCGGCGGACTCCGGCAAGGTCCGCACTGCCGCGCTTCAGACCGAGGACGACGGCAGCGTATGGCTGGACATCGGCAGCGTCTCCGGCGTCGGCGTGGGCAGCGAGTTCACCTCCATGATTCCAGACAGCAAAGGGCGCAGCGTCACGCTGCGCGTTGCCTCTCTTGAGGGTATCGCCCGCTCCTCGGCTGCGGTCGTCAGCCCGGCGGACGCCAAGGTTGCCCCTGGCGAGGTCTTCGAGCTGACCAAATGGAGTCCGGCGGAGTCGGCGCCGCTGCGCGTGTGGCATTGGCCCGCAAATCTCTCTCAAGATGCAATCCTTGCCGCCGCGGCCCAGATTGGAGCCTCCGGAGCCGCCCTGGTCTCCGATCCAGCCGAGGAGCCGTGGGCCCACATCCTCTGCTGGGATGGCGCAAACTGGACGCTGCAAAAAGCCGGCGCGGCTTCCGCCGTCAGCCTCGGCGCGCCGCTGACCGCGCAGGCTCTGAAGCAGCATCTTCCCGCCGGCGCCAAGCTTTGGGCCAACCTGCCGCCCTCGCGGGAGTTGGCGGCAAAACTCGCGCCGGACGACAGCAACAGCGCGGTCCAGGCCGCATCCGATTTGGCCAACGCGCACTACGCTCTGACCGGCGTGCTCAGCGCGGATGGACCTGCCTACGCATGGTTCCACAAGAGCGAGCTTGCGGCCGGCCCGCCCGCTTCCGTCAGTACCCTCCACAGCCCCGGCTGCTCCGCGACCTCTCAGTACCCGGTGCGCAGCGACTGGGTGCCGATCATGGACGCGAGCGCCATCGCCCAGGGCGGCGCGGCGCTAAACAAGTTCGCATCGCTGCTGGCCAAGGTGCATGGCTGGCTGGAACTCGCAGACAGCCCCGCCGACGCATCCACGGCTGGCTACTACTCTCTGGCCGTGGTTCCCGCATCCGGCCAGACGCCGCACACCGCCGATGAGCCCGCTCACCAGGGCGACCTGCTGAAGATGACCTTGCAGTCCATCGACCGGGTCGTCGACAAGCGCTGGGTTTACGTTCTCGACATCGACTGCCACGGCAGAGGTTCAGTGCTCTATCCGGGCAACTACGCCGAGAACCAGTTCCCCAACGCCGCCGACAACGGCCGCCAATTCGTCCTGCCCGGATCGCGCACCCTGCGCATCGGCCCGCCCTACGGGGTAGACACGCTGATCCTGCTCAGCACCGCGCAGCCGCTGCCCGATCCCTACGCGCTCAACTTTGAGGGGGTCGCCCAGCGCGGCGCGCGGGGCATGGAATCGCCCCTCGAAAGGCTGTTGAATGAAACCAGTGGTGGAACCCGCGGGTTTTCCGGCGAAGTTCCTACCAACTGGGGTATCGGGCTAATTACAATTCGCAGTGTTCCCAAAGACGTGGCCAAATGAGTCCCATGAATTGGCGCCAACGTCCATCAATCCGAATACGCAATCAAGTTTCCCCTGGAGGAGAACGATCATGTCAGTATCCCGCCGCCGTTTTGTAACCGAAGCATCTGTTTTTGGCCTGCTCGCGGCGCTCATGCCCGAGCTCGCCGCCGCCCAAGCTGCACAAGCCGGACAAGCCTCTGCTCCGCAGCCGCCCGCGGAAGACACGCCGCACGACTCCTACGATTTCTGGAACGGATTCTATGACTCCGTCAACCCATACAGCCGCAACTATGGAAAGAAATCGGCTTCGCGCGGGCCCAAGGACCAGCTTCCCGATCCTGGTGCCGAGACCCAGTACCTGCACTACAAGACCGATACCAAGAGGCTCCGTTATGCCACCGACATTGAAAGGGAAGAGTTGCTGGACCACGACGGCGACGTGGCCGTCAGCATCGCTCTTTCGCAATTCCGGCCCGGCAGCGGCGAAACCAATGTCCATGCCTCGCAGCTTCGCGTTGACACCACTCAGATTCACCCCTACATGAACATCATCGCTCCGCTGGCGTGGACAGCGATCGCATCTCTGACGCCCGACAAGGCAGGAAAGGTTTCGCTCGACCAGCTTGGGTTCAAAACGCCCCAGGCGACGCAGGGCACCAGCAAGATATTGCTTACACAAGGCACGGGCAAGCTCGCGGTCAACGTTTCCAGGGCCCCTTCGACCTCGGGGTTTGTGAAAGCGCTCAATATCATCATGGCGGGCGCCAAGATCGCGGTTCCCCTGGTCGCCTTGCCGGCCATCAGCGTACCCGCGCTCAGCGCGTTCAGTGAAGTGCTGAGTTACTGGGAGGATCGCACCCGGTTCGTTATGGCCGGCAATCTGACCACAGCCGTAGCCACGCAGCAGGCGCATGCCGATCCGGATCGCGAAGACCGTTACATCGGCCTTCTCTCTGGCGACTATCTGATGCTTCCCCAGGTGCATACCGACGAGCTGGCCAAGGAGTTGCCGAATCTCGATCTGATCCAGGGCTACCTGGTGCGCAAGGATGCCGATCCGAATCTGCCCTTGCAGGTGCGCGCGCAGTCCGCGGTTCCCGGAGTGACCTATGCATCCATGCGCGTCAGCGTGCAGCCGCTCGACGCCTCGTTCGTGAGCAAGCCCGCGGCGGCCAACCCCGCTTCTTCGAGTTCAACAGCGACCGCGAAGAAGAAGAGCAGCACAGCGAAATAGCCCGCCGTGAATTATCTTCATTGAATACCTGCCGCAGGAATCGCCGCGGCGGATTATGCTGTCGATAACGGCTTACGGCTAGGGGGGCGGGATGGGTCGGGCATTGAATGGGCTGGTTACGTCGTGCCTGGGCATCGGAATGCTGGCGGCCACAACGGCCGGCGCGCAGAACTTCGGAGCGGCAAAGGAAAAAGTGACGCTGGAGCGCAAGCTCCCCGCCCTGGTGCGTCTCACTGGCACTACGATCAAGGTGAAGGTGACGGGGCACGACGACCAGAGCGACCTGGCGCGCGATTTGCAGGCGCTGCTGGAGACAGAACTGCTGAAAGACGATCCTCGCCTGACGGCGGAAGACAGAAATCCATCCGCCGTGGTCACATGCCAGATCACCAATTACTCCCAGCCTCAGCCCACGGTGACCACAAGGCCGTCTTACGGCGCGAGCGGCGGCGCGCAGAAAAGCCAGGCGTATACCCGCGTCACGGGAGCGCTCAGCGTCTCGTTCCAGGCTCGGAGCGCGGGCGGGGAGATGCTGGGTTCTGACAATGTGACCGTGAATTACGACCAGGAGTTCGACAGCTCCGGGAACGCGACCTCCCAGGGCGTGAAGGGAACGGTAACCAGCGCCTGGAAGCGGGTGGTGGGCGGAACAAACGGCGAGGATTTCAATCCACCCACCGATTCCGAGCTTCGCTCCCATCTGCTGGACGAGGCGGTGCGCCGGATTGCCGAGCACATCGTAAATACCAGCGAGATGGTGGAGGTTTATCTGGCGCGGCAAAAGGGGGCGCTGGACGAGGGCGACAAGGAGGCGGAAGCCGGACTGTGGCAACGAGCTCTGGAGACCTTTGAGACCGCGCGGCCACTTTCCAAGCAGGCCGAGGATGCCTACCGGCTCTATAACATCGGTGTGGCCTATGAGGCGCTGGCATACAAGGCCGAGGACGAGAAGTCGGCGATGAAGTTCCTCGACGAGGCAGCCATCAACTACGGCAAAGCCATCGATGCAAAACCAGCGGAGAAGTACTTCCGCGAGCCCCAGAGGCGCATAGAAACAGCAATCGCGCACTATAAGAAGCTTGAAGACCAGGAAAATCGAAAGGCTGAGGCGGCCACTGCGGCGGCGGCAAGCGAGAAGCCGCCTGCCGCACCGCCGGCGGCCAAGGCTGCAACCGCCGCAAAAGCGCTTAGCAATGCCCAGGTCATCGCACTGGTGAAATCCGGCGTGGACGACGACACGGTGGCGCAGACCATACGCGCGGCCAAGGCGGTGAACTTCGACCTGAGCGCCGGCGGCCAGCAAGACTTGACCGGCAACGGCGTCAGCGCCCAGGTGCTGGCGGCTATGAAATCCAGGGCGGCGCGCAAGCCGGCTGCTGCAAAGCCGGCGGCGGCAACCCCTGCGGCAGCAAAATGAGTCACTGGCTCAAACTTGGATGCGCGTATGCGGCGCTGATGGCCGCATGGGCAGGCTTCAGCGCGCCGGCGTGGGGGCAGGGAGAACGCTGTGGCGCGGGCAAGGACCTTGTAGTCCAGGCGCTGGAGCGAATCGCGCCGCAAAGCGATAACGGCGCATTTGAAGACGCGCTGCAACTGCTCAAACATGCGATCTCGGAATGCGGAGAACTGGGTGACGCATGGTACTACCGCAGCCTCGTCGAGCAGCGGCTCGGCCACGATGCGCTGGCCAAATATGCCCTCGACAAGGCCCGCTTCACCGGCTCTGAAGCTCTAGCGCAGGGTTTGAATCCCCTGGTGTTAGCCACGCCCGCCCGCCGCGGCCTCGCCGCCGAACCGGGCGAGACTGGCGCGCCGCCCGCTCCCGCGTCGCCGCCCGGACCGGTGCAGCGGAAGTGGGCGCTGGTGGTGGGCATCGGCCGCTTCACCGATCAGAGCATTCCGCGCCTCAACTACACAACCGCGGACGCGAACGCCTTTGCCGCGCAACTCAAGGATCCGGCCGTCGGGCGGTTTCCGGCGGCCAATGTCCACCTGCTCACCGACGAGCAGGCCACCACCAAGAACATCAAGGAAGAACTGAATTGGATCGCGCGCCACGCGCAGCCCAACGATCTGGTGCTGATTTACGTGGCGACGCACGGCACGCCGCGCACCGTGGATTCCGCGGCCGGCGCAAATTATCTGGTCACCTACGACACCGAGGTTTACACCGCCGGCAGCTTCGACGAGGACGCCCTGTATGCCACGGCCTATCCCATGGTCGAGCTTTCCAACGCCGTCGCCACGCGCATGAAGGCGCTGCGCACGGCGGTGATCCT
>JBEKDH010000190.1:0-7290 GCA_050014455.1 Occallatibacter sp. | reverse complement strand
CTTCTCCGGATACATGCGCCCAGTCCACTTGGGCCACCAGAAGTGAATGCCGGACAGAAACGCCATCAGCATGCCTCCCACCATGACGAAGTGGAAGTGGGCCACGATGAAGTACGTCTCGGTCAGGTGAATGTCGGTTCCCGTCGAGCCGAGGAAGACACCCGTCATGCCGCCGATGGTGAACAGGCCCATGAAGCCAAAGGCGTAGAGCATGGGCGTCTCAAACGTGATGGAACCCTTGTAGAGCGTGAACGCCCAGTTGAAGATCTTGATGGCCGAGGGCACCGCGACGAGCATGGTGAGCAGCGAGAAGACCAGCGCCGCGTAATTGGAGATGCCCATGATGAACATGTGGTGCGCCCAGACAAAGAAGCCGAAGACCGCGATGGCCACAGAGGAGAACGCGACGGCCGTGTAGCCGAAGACGCGCTTGCGGCTGAAGGTGGAGACGACCTCCGAGATCACTCCCATGCCGGGCAGAATCATGATGTAGACGGCCGGGTGGGAGTAGAACCAGAACAGGTGCTGGAAGAGAAGCGGATCGCCGCCCTTGGTGGGGTCGAAGACGCCGATGCCGATGGTGCGCTCGAGCGCGATCAGCACAATTGCAATGGCCACCACCGGCGTGGCCAGAACCATGAGGATGCTGGCCGCATAGTGCGCCCACACAAACAAGGGCAGCCGGAACCATGTCATCCCGGGCGCGCGCATCTTGTGGATGGTCACAATGAAGTTCAGGCCGGTAAAGATGGAGCTGAATCCGGCGATAAAGGCGGCCAGGCCGGTGGTCAGCACGTTGGTGTTTACATAATGGGTCGAGAGTGGAGTGGTGAAGGTCCAGCCGGTATCCACGCCGCCCGTGGCCATGGTGTAAAGGGCCAGAATGCCGCCCGCAATGTAGAGATACCAGCTGAGCAGGTTGATCTTGGGCAGGGCCAGATCCTTGGCGCCGATCATCATCGGGATCAAAAAATTGCCCAGCGTGGCCGGCACCGACGGCACGAGGAAGAAGAAGATCATGATGACGCCGTGCATGGTGAACACCTTGTTATAGGTGTCAGTGGCCATCAGATCGGTCTGCGGAGTCAGCAGCTCCAGCCGGATCAGCCCCGCCAGCGCCCCGCCGATGAAGAAGAAGAAACTCAGCGAAATCAGGTAAAGAATCGCAATCCGCTTGTGGTCGCCGGTCAGCAGCCAGCTCAGGATTCCGTTTTCCTTGGTGAGATAGTTCACCTTCGGAATTCTGGCCGTGGATTGGTCGGGAAGACTCACGATTGTGGCGCTCATTGCTTCACCATCCCTTGGGTAGAGGGCTCCTGCACAGCGGACTTCTGGCCAGCGGGGCCGGCCGCGGCCCTGCGTTCGCTCTCCGGCAGCATATCTGTCGTATTCAGCGTCTGCTGGATGCGGTAGTCGGAGTCGAGATTCTTGATGTACTCGACCAGCGCGATAACGCCCTCCTCGCTGATCTGCCCCTGGTAAGTGGGCATGATGGGCACGTAACCCTGAGTTACATGCTGCGACGGGTTCAGAATCGACTCGCGCAGATAAGCCTCATCGGCGGTCACCGCGCCTCCGCTGGCCAAAGGCAGCTTCGATCCGTAGACGTTGGCCAAACTCGGTCCGCGCGCATCCGGCCGCGCATTGTGGCAGGCCGCGCAGCTCAGGCTGGCAAACAGCCGTTCGCCGTTCTGCGCCAGCGACATGCCGCTGGTGGACTGGGCAAGCCATTGCTTGTAACCCTCCGGCGTCATCACCACAACGTCGCCGATCATTTGCGAGTGGTTGGTTCCGCAATATTGCGTGCAGAAAAGGTGATAGGTTCCCGGCACGGTCGCCTCAAACCAGACCGTCGTGTAGCGGCCAGGAATCGCCTCGCGCTTCACCCGGAAGGCGGGAATCGAGAAGCTGTGAAATACGTCCTGCGAGATCAGCGTCAACTGCACCGGCCGGCCCGTGGGCACATGCAACGAGTTGATTTCATGCTGCCCGCCCGGATGCTCCGCCTTCCACATCCACTGCTTGCCCACCACATAGATGTTCATGGCGTTGGCCGGCGGCGTATAGACGCGAAAATAGATCAGCGCGCCCCAGACGAACATCACTAAAAACAGCCCCAGCGGAATGATGGTCCAGGTCGCCTCCAGCAGCGTGGAGCCCTCCACCTGCACGGCCACCGGATGCCGCTTCTTGCTGTAGAGAATGGAGAAACTCGTAACCAGCAGCACCACCACCGTCAGTCCGATCAGGCTCACCAGCACCATGAAAAAAAGCAGCGCGTCCATCTGAGGCGCAATGCGCGACGCCTCCGGCGGAAACAGAGGGAAGTTCGTCATCCACTTGACGAGAAACTGCCACAGTACTGGGCTGATGTGGTCCATGCCGTTATCCGTTCACCTTTGTTCCTGTCCCCGTTGTTCCCGATCCTGTCTTGCCGCCCTGGCGCGCGTCCCGGCGAAACATTGCCAGCATGAATCCGCCCAGGCCAAAGACCGTCACCAGCCCGCCCAACTGCACCACCCGCGCCACAATCAGCGAGTGCTTGTTGGTCTTGGGATCGTAGTGATAGCAGTAAGTCAGTATGTTATCCACCGGCGAGCCGATGCGGTTGGCCGATGCATCCACCAATCCCAGGCGCAGATCCTTGGGCGAATACTCCACGCCCATGTAATACTGCGCCAGCTTGCCTTCCGGTGTCACAATCTGAATCGAACTGGCGTGCGCAAACTGGGTCAGCTTGCCATCCGGCCCTGGAATCTTCACGTAGCCAAAGCCCACTGCCTTGGTCAGGGCATCGATGTTGGGCTGAGTGCCAGTGAGGAAGTGCCAGCCCGCAGCCGTCTCGGGATGCCCATAGCGCTTCAGATAGGTGCGCTTCTTGGCCGCCGCCAGCTCCGTCCCTTCGGTGGGATCGATGCTCACGACAATCACGTCGAAGTCCTTGCCGGGAACGAACTTCACCATCTGCAATGCGCCGGTCAGCCCGTTCAGTTCCTCTGAGCAAAGCATGGGGCACTGATAGTAAACCAGGGCAAGAATCGCCGGACGCTTGCCGAAGTAGCCGGCCAGTTGCACCTGCTTGCCGGCGTCGTCAGTAAACGTAAGCCCCAGCGGCAGTTGCTGATTCAGGTTCTGCGCAATGCCCACGCCGTTCAGAATCGCCGGCGGCTTGTCGCTCACCGGCGCCATCTGTTTCTCGTCGTACCGCGAAACCTGCGCCAGCAGAGACGGCGCAGCAGCACAAAACGGCGCCGCAAGCAGCGCAAACTTCGCCGCGCTTCGCCAACCTCCACGGATTTTGCCTTCGTACCGCATCGTTCTCACTTCCAATCCGACGCCAAATCTGGGCGCTCCAGGTCTCGATTTTGAGACCCGGGAAATCGCAAACCTCAACCCGCGCCGCGCTCTATTCTCCCTGCTACGCCTGGGTGCCCCATCCTTTTCACGTTCTTTGCGAAAAGGATGGGAGACCCCAAGCCTCAGCCCGCCGCGCCTTTCACCGCCATCTACTTCCGCTTGCCCGTCGCGGCCAACGCTTGCGCCTCGTCCTGCTCATACCCGGTGCGCGCAAACCCGCCGGTCAATGGAACCGCCACCACCGGCTTGCTTTCTCCGGTCAGCAGCGGCGCTTCTTCCACCTTGGGCGCCACCGGCAATCCGCTTTGCGCAATCAACTCCATCGCCCTCTCGATGGGAATTCTCACTCGCCGCGGCGAGCCCTGCGACTGGTTGGCCCAGCTGTAATGCTCCAGCAGCAGATCCTCCTTGGCGTGCAGATCGGCGATATCCTGGCTGCCATCGTCGGTCTGCAGGCGCGGCGTGGGGAACTGCTGCGTCATCTGGTCGAGCTTGCTCCGCATCTCCGGGTTGGAGGGCATGTTGCCCAGCGGCCGCACGTCCGCTGTCGTCGCCCACTTGCTCTTCGGCCCGTAATCCTTCACGTCTTCCTTCGCCATGTGGGTGAAGAGCACCTTGCCCACTCCATAGCAAAGCACCGCAGTCACTACGACAAAGATGCTCAACGTGGTCAGAAAGACCAGCACTCCCGAGACGCGCACGTCGGAGCGCTCGAACCCGGCGGAGGCGTCAACCTCTTCGCCTGAGTGGTCTTCCGGCCTTTGCCAAATGCCGTGCTCCGATTCGTCGTCTTTATGCGTGGACATGCTCAGGCTCCAGAATCTCCGCAACATGCGGATCGTTGGTCTGCACCAGCGGCCGCGATTTCAATTGCATGCAGTAGAAGGCCGTCCAGAAGGCTGTCATCGCCACCGGCACGGCAATGTACTCAAGAATCCCCCAACTGAAGTGCAGATTGCGCGCCGCGTCCTTGAAGTTCGGCTCGATCAGCCAGAAGAGATCGAAGGCCTTGGCGAAGATCATCCATTGGCATACCCGCACCAGCCGCTTCTTGTTGCGCTTCAAATCCCGCGACAAAAGCAGCGTAAACGGAATCAGCCAATGGAAGAGAAAATCGAGCGTGATAATCACGCCCCAGCCGCCCTGAAAGCGGTCAAGGTACCACGGAATCTCCTCGGGCAGATTCCCTGACCAGATAATCAGAAACTGCGAAAAGGCCAGGTAGATATTCAACATCACAAAGGCGAAAGTGAACTTGCCCAGATCGTGCTGCTCGGTGGTGCGCAGGATGGTGCGGAAGGGCTCGCTCTTCGAAAGCGAAACCGCGACGACGATGCCCAGCGCCAGCACCTGGTAGCCCTGCCCAACCAGGAACAGCAAACCGTAGACCGACGAGTACCACGTGGGATCGAGCGACATGACCCAATAGATGGCCGCCGCGGACATGGTGATGGCATACACAACGATGCCGGGTCCGCTGATGTTCTCCAACCGCTTGATCCATTCTGGAGTTGCAGCGGGCGACTCCGTATCCCGGCGCAGGCCCAGAGAGTTGAGCCTCCAGGCGTAAAAACCCCAGATGGCAAAACAGGCCAGACTCACCCACACGAAGGCCATCGGATTGAGCATCGGCTGCTTGAAGCGGATTGCGTGCTCGATCGCCTCCAGTTGCTCGGCGCCGATCAAGCCGCGCTTCACGCCATCGTCCACCATGGCCGGATTCGCCCACAAGTAAAGCCTCTTGAGCGAAAACGCAATCACCAACCAGTAGGCGAATACCAGCGGCAGCGTGCGGCTCATGGCCTCCAAAGGCCGGCGCAGCAGCAGTCCCCACTTGCCGCCGGTTACGTACTGGACCATCAGCAGGGCCAGCCCGCCCACCGCGAAGCCGAAGGTGAGCATCAGACCGAGCAGCCAGGCGCGCAGCACGTGGTCCACCGACCCGTCGGCGACCGCCAAAGCGGCAGCCACGACCGCGAAGACCGACCCGATGGCCAGCGCCCGCGTCTGCCAGCCGTCCACAAAGGCCGGGGCGCTCAAATCGGCGGGGAGCGTGTTGGCGTGATTCTCGTGAGCCATTCCGTTCGTCCTTACCTGGCGGCCGGTGAGGCCGGTTTGGTGAGTGGAATCGTGATCGCAGGGTCAGCCGGGTTGGCCGGCGCCAGCGCGGGATTTCCCTGCCTTGCATCGTGCGGATACGCTTGAATCGCCGTCGCCGGAAGCGTCCAGGGCTCGGCAAAGCCCTCCGGCAGATGGTTCTCTTGAGCCAACTCCTTCAGACTTTTCACTTGCACGCCCGCGGGCACATCCTTCTCCGTAGCCGCCTGGCTCAACTGCAATGCGCGAATGTAAGCCGCCACAGCCCAGCGGTCAACCGGCGTCAACTGCGCGGAGTAGTCCGGCATCGCTCCATAGCCGTGCGTCATTACGTAGTAGTAGTGCGAGAGCGGCTGCGCCAGGCGCACCTGGTCGTGAAAATTCCCTGCCGGTTTGAAGCCCCGCTCCACAATCGCGCCCAGTCCGTTGCCTACCCGCGAGTGGCATGGAGAACAATAAATGTTGAACCGCTCCTGGCCGCGCCTCAGCACATCCAAGGTCACTGGAAAAGGCATTGCGTTTTGCTCTTCGCGATAGCCGTTCGGGCCCTGAACGACGCCGGTATAGAAATAGCTGTCCGCGCGCAACTGCCCACGCGCCACGGTATTGGCCACTTGCGGACGCGCGCCGCGATGGTCGGCAAAGAAATCCGATCCGCGCTGCGGAATCAATTTCGGCTGGTCCTGCATATCCTGCCGGCATCCTGCGAGAAGCAAGAGCGCGGCCAGGCTTCCCACCGATGTAATGCGCACGAGCGCATTGCGGGCGCCCCAGGTCTCGATTCTGAGACCTTGGAATCCTGTCGGATTGAGGCGGCGAAGTTGCATCAGTAATCCACCTCCACCACTGAGACCGGCTCAAAGCTTTCCAGATAAGCCCTTGCTTCCACCAAATCGAACTTAGGATCCAGCGCCTCAAGGCACAGGAAGAACTTGTCCGTCGTCGCTCCGTCGCGAAAGTTCGGAGCGTTGAACAGCGGATGATAGAGCGCCGGCAGCCCGTTCAGCGCCAGCATTCCAAAGGCAGCCGAAAGTCCGGCAAAGAGGATCGTCCACTCGTAAGCCGGCACAATGAAGGCAGGCCAGGAGTACAGCGGACGCCCGGCGATGTTCAATGGATACGCCCACACCGAGACCCAAGTCTCCAGCCCAAACATGGCCACCAGGCCCATCAGCCCGCCAATCAGCGTAATCAGCGGCACCTTGTTGCGGTGGAAGCCGATGGCCTCGGCCGCCTCCTCCACCGGATAGGGCGTGTAGCAGTCCATGCGCCGCCAGCCGTCAAGCCGCGCCTGTTGAGCGGCCCTCACCAGGTCGCCCGGCGTATCGAATTCGGCCAGCAGGCCGTAAGTTCCTTCGCGTGGGGGCATCAGTCAGCAGCCTCCGATGCCTTCTTGGGCAGAATTTTGGCCCCCGGCAGCATCATCCGTATCTCAGACATGGGAATCATGGGCAGGAAGCGGACAAACAGCAGGAACAGCGCCGTGAACAATCCCAGCGTGCCCACATAAATCATGTAATCCCACTTGGTTGCGCGGTAGGTTCCCCACGCCGAGGGCAGAAAGTCGCGATAGAGGCTCGTTACCACAATCACAAAGCGCTCGAACCACATGCCCGTGTTGACCACGATGGAGATGAAGAACATGAACGGAATCGAGGTGCGCAGCTTGCGCGACCAAAGGGTCGTCAGCGGAATCGCCAGGTTGCAGGTGATCAGCACCCAGTAAGCCCAGCCCATGGGCCCGAACATCCGGTTCCACATCATGAAGGCTTCCCAGTGCGAGGCCGAGTACCAGGCCATGAAGACTTCCATCCCATACCCGTAGGCCACAATGAA
>JBEKDH010000189.1:0-7352 GCA_050014455.1 Occallatibacter sp. | reverse complement strand
CGCATCGGTTCCACCTCCAAGGCCTTTGCCTCGCTCTCCATCCTCAAGCTGGTCAACGAAGGCAAGCTGTCTCTTCAGGATCCGGTGCGCAAACTCGTGCCCGAAATATGGTTTGAGAATCGCTGGGAGGCCACCGACCCGGTGCGCGTGGTTGACCTGCTGGAACACACCACCGGCTGGGATGACATGCACCTGCGCGAGTATGCCAAGGACGCCAAGGGCATGACCCTGCGCGAAGGACTCGATTACTATCACCACTCGCGCATCTCGCGCTGGCGGCCAGGCACACGCATGGCCTATTGCAACTCCGGCCCTCCGGTGGCCGCTTACATCGTGGAGAAGATTACCGGGCAGCGATTTGAAGACTACGTGATGCAGAGTTTCTTCCTGCCCATCGGCATGAAGACGGCCACGTATTTCGAGGAACCTTCGCCGCAGTTGACGACGCTCTATCACGGGGACGGCAAGACCCCTTATCCCTACTGGAACATTTTGCTTCGTCCAGCGGGATCCATCAACGCCTCGGCCAAAGACATGGCGGCTTACGTGCAGTTTTATCTGAATCGCGGCGCGGCGGGCGGGACCGAGGTCCTGCCGGCGGCCTCCATCGATCGCATGGAGACCCCAACCCGCACCTGGCAGGCGCAGGAAGGCTTGAAGACCGGATACGGCTTGAGTAACTACACCAGCTTCAACGATGGCTTTGTCTATCATGGCCACGATGGAGGCGTGGACGGCGGATTGACCGAGATGGCTTACATGCCGGAATATGGCGTGGGCTACTTCTACAGCATCAACGCCGGGAACGGCGGGGCCTTCGGCAAGATCGGCGACGCCATTCGCGCCTATGTGACCCGCAGACTGACCCGCCAGCCGGTGCCCGCCGCGGGAAAACTACCCGCTGATGCACAGGAGTATGCGGGCTGGTATGAGTTCGCCTCTTCGCGCAACGAACTGACCCACTTCCTTGAGCGCCTGGTCGGGATGCAGCGCGTCCGTTTCGCAAACGGCAACTTGCTGATTTCCAGCCTCAGCCAGATCGATCAGCCCTTCGTGCCCACGAGCGGCGAACAGTTCCGCTACCTTCCTAAGAAGGGAAATGCCGAGCCGGTTGCTACCGCCATACTGCTCAAGCCGAATGCCGAGGGACGGTTTGTCTTCATCGGTGGAACGCTGAAGCGCATCCCCACCTGGTTTGCCATCTCTGAAATCGCTCTGGTGGCCTGGTTCCTGCTGGCGTTTGTGTCGATCCTTTTATATGCGCCGTTCTGGATCGTTGGCGGCCTCTTCAAGAGACGCCGCCGCCCGGCCGAGCGCGCCATGCGGCTGTGGCCGCTCATTGCGGTACTGAGTCTGATTGCATTTGTTGTCTTCGTCATCCTGGCGGGCAATGACGCGATCGCGCGCCTGGGGAACCTGACCATCTGGTCTTTCGGCCTGACCGTAACCACATCGATCTTCGGCATTGCTTCCCTGGCCAGCGCATATGCTCTGTGGCGCGCACGGAAGCAGGAGATACGCAGAAGCGTCCGGTGGTATTCCATCGCCGTAACCTCCGCGCTGCTGATCGCCGCCTTATACCTGGCCTGGTGGGGAGTGATCGGCATCCGCACCTGGAGCTAGCCTCCTTGCCGGAGAGGCCCGTCAGATTCGTGTGCGCAGCGATCTGCGGCGGGAATTGAATCGGCTGACCGGCTTGAGCGGTTGGTCTTTGAAACCTGAACAGGGAGGGAGTTGACTTTCCTCCCTATCCGGCACTCCTGAATATGAGGGTCGTTTTCCGGTCTTGGCCGCGGAGCGCCTCCGCGGCTTCGACGGCGCACTAACTTCAACTGCGGGAACCGATTCAAAGCGGCGCGCGTATCTCAGGCATTGATCCCAATCCCAGCTTCTTGCATTTCATGTGAGAAAGGCGGCCTCGTGCGCAAGCAAGCTTTGTTTGCCTCCGCTCTTGGGAGTCCGGTTCCAAAACTGAAAGGTTAAAGTGATGAGATCCAGCGTAGCATTGCTTGCAGGTTCCCTGCTTGTATCCGTCTGCTTTGCGCAGGGCAAGAAGGACGGTGCGCCGAAGCCCCCGCAATCGATCCCGGAGTTGCGCCAGAAACTGGAGAAGATCCTCCAGGACACACGTACGCCAGGCATGTCGGTCGCCATCGTGCGCCGCGAAGGTCCCGAATGGGTTGCGGGGCTGGGCAAATCCGATGTTGCTTCGAATCACGCCGCGACAGACGAGACCCTCTTCCGGATCGGTTCTGCCTCCAAGGCATTCGTTTCGCTCTCCATTCTCAAGCTCGCAAACGAAGGCAAGCTGTCGCTGGAAGACCCGGTGCGCAAGCTCGTGCCCGAAATATGGTTTGAGAATCGCTGGGAGTCCACCGACCCGGTACGCGTGGTCGATCTGCTGGAACACACCACCGGCTGGGACGATATGGGCGCGCATGACGGAGCCAAGGATTCCACTGGCATGAGCCTGCGCGAATGCCTCGATTACGATCACCACTCGCGCATCTCGCGCTGGCGGCCGGGGACGCGCATGTCCTATTCCAACTCCGGACCCGCCGTCGCAGCCTACATCGTGGAGAAGATCGCGGGCGAGCGATATGAAGACTACGTAACGCAGAACTTCTTCCAGCCGATCGACATGAAGACGGCCTCCTATTTTCAACAGCCTTCGCCGCAGTTGACAACCCTCTACCGCGAGGACGGCAAAACGGCGGTCCCCTACTGGAACATTCTCTTCCGTCCCACCGGGGCGATCAACGCCTCCGCCAGGGATATGGCAGCCTACCTGCAGTTTTACCTGAATCGCGGCGCCGTCGGCGGAACGCAAGTGATGCCGGCGGCCGCCATCGATCGCATGGAGCTTCCGACCCGCACCTGGGCCGCGCAACAGGGCTTGAAGACCGGATATGGCCTGAGCAACTTCTGGAGCATCGACGATGGCTTTGTATATCACGGCCACGATGGAGGCATGGAAGGCGGACTGACCGAGATCTGGTATATGCCCGAGTATGGCGTGGGCTACGCCTACAGCATCAACAGCGGCAACGGCAGCGCCTGCTGGCAGATCGGCGATGCGATTCGCAAATACATTACACGGGGACTCGCCAGACCCGCCGTGCCCGCCGCTGCGTCGCTGCCTGCGAACGCTCCTGAATATGCTGGCTGGTACGAGGTCGACGCGGTGCGCAACGCCAGTTCGGAGTTTATCAATCGCCTGGTCGGCGTAACCTGGGTCCGCTTCGAGGGCGGCAGGATGCTGCTCTCGGACCTGGGCGAACGAGATCAGGTCTTCGTTCCCGTCAGTGGCGGGCAGTTCCGCTCCGTTCCGAAGTGGGGTTCTGCCGAGCCGGCTGCGACGGTCATGCTGGTGGCGCCCAACGCGGAGGGGCGATTCATCCAGATGACCTCCGGCGGGGAGGTGACGTTGAAGCGCATCCCAGCCTGGATGGTTTTTGTCGAGGCCGGTCTGGTTGCCTGGTTTGTGTTCGCATTCGTTTCGATCCTGTTGTATGCGCCGTTCTGGATGATCGGAGGCATCATCAAGAAGCGCCGCCGCCCGGCAGAGCGCGCCATTCGGCTGTGGCCGCTTGTCGCCGTACTGAGTCTGCTCGGATTTGTGACCTTCTTTGTTCTGGTCGCCTCGCATGACGCGATGGCGCGCATGGGGAACCTGACACCTTGGTCGGTCGGCATCTTCCTGATCTCGCTGACTTACCCTGCTGCTTCCCTGGCCAGCGCATTTGCCTTGTGGCGCGCGCGAAATCAGCAGATACGCAGAAGCGTCCGCTGGTATTCCATCGCCGTAACCTCCGCGCTGCTGATCGCCGCCTTGTACCTGGCCTGGTGGGGAGTGATCGGCATCCGCACCTGGAGTTAGTCCTGAGCCGGACAGGAAGCTGAATAGGAAGTTTCTCGAAGCTAAGGCAAGAAGGCCGTCCCCGCGGGGACGGCCTTCTTGCCTGACTCACGCGCAGCCTACGGCGCCGTGTTCCGCGCCTCCGCCTTCTGCGTCAGCACTTTGTGGGCGTTGTCTTCCAGAGCCTGCGCCTCGGGCAAATAGGTCAGCGCCTTCTGAATCATCGGATCCCAGTCGGCCCGCGTGCGCAGGCCTTGCAACTCACCAAACTGGATGGTAACGATATTGTCCTTGATGCTGGTCTTCAACCAGTCCATCACGCCGTTCAAGTCGGCATCGGTCCAGGGGACGTTCTGGCTGGTGAGGTAGCGTTTGAATTCGTTCAGCACGGCGTCGTTCACTTCGAAGTTTGAGTCCACAGTGTGCTTGGATACATACACAGGCGCGAAAAGGAAGAAAACATCCTTTTGTAGCAACTCCTCCTCGAAATGGTTGCTTTTGGGAGACTCGATCTTCTCGTCCGGAGTGATGCCGCCGCCGCCGTAGACCGTCCGTCCGGCATCAGTCAGCTTGACCTCGCGGTTGGTCGAGTCGGAGGGCAGGGCCCCGCCGCGGTTGTAGTAGTAGTCGTAAAGGGAAACGCCCGCGTAGTTGCGCTGGATGAGCCGGCCCGAGGGCGTGTAGTAGTGATACGTGGTCAGGGCGAGGCCGGTGTTTTCGCTCAGGTTATAGACCGTCTGCACCAGGCCCTTGCCAAAGGTGGTTTCGCCCACAATCAGCGCGCGGTCGTGGTCCTGCAAGGCGCCGCTCACAATCTCCGCCGCCGAAGCCGTATTGTGGTTAACCAGAATCACGATGGGAAACGTGCGGCCGTCGTTGCCGTGCGTAGCCGTGTACACCACGTCGGGGTAGGCGCGGCCCTTCTGGGAAACGATGGTCTGGCCCTTGGCCAGGAGGTGATCGCAGACCTCGACAGCCTGGCTGAGCAGGCCGCCGGGGTTGCCGCGCAGGTCCAGCACCAGCCCCTTGAGGTTGGAAAAACCGTCTACGGCCTCGATAACCTCCTGTGCGGTGGTCTCCTGGAATTGTTTCAGGTGAATGTAGCCCACGCCGGGGCGTATCTCATACTTGAGGTCCACGGAGGGGTTAGGTATCTCATCGCGAACGAGGTCGAAGTCCAGCGGCTTGGGCTGGCCTTCGCGGATCATGCTCACCTGCACGTGCGTGCCCTTGGGGCCTTTGAGCTCCTTGGCCACCACGTCCGAGGTCTGGCCTTCGGTGCTCTTGCCGTCCACCGCAGCAATCACATCGCCGGGATGAATGCCCGCCTTGAAAGCCGGCGCACCCTCCATCGGATAGAGAACATAGACCTTGCCGCCGCTGTACGGCTGCTGGATGGTCATGCCGACGCCGTAGTAGCGGCCGTGCTGCTCCTCGCGCATCTTGGCGTAAGCCTTGGGATCGTAGAAGTTGGAGTGGGGGTCGAGAACTCGGAGCATGCCGGGGATGGCCCCATCGTAGATCGCCGCGTCGGCTTTGTCGCCTTCGATGGGTTCGGCGTAGTTCTCTTCCACGATGGAATATACATTGGTGAAAGACTTCAGGCTGTCGCGGAGCTGGCTCTCGTCCGAGGCCGACTGCGCTCCCACCCTGCGTTGCAGGAAGCTGCCTGCGACGGCGCAGACGGTAAAGAAGAGGACTACGGCGAAGAGGGCGCGGCGGGCGCGGGGAGTCATAAGCGAGAGAAACCTCCAGACGGCGACGCGCAGACGCAAAAGAAAGGGCGTGGAACGGCTGTCTCAGGGCTAAATTATATCACCCGCAGTGTTTGACGGGCGCCGTGGGCATTCGGGTAGCGGCGAACCGGGCGCTGGCTGGGCTGGACGATGACGATGGATGGATACACTCAAACCGTGACAAAAGTGAAGCGGAATTCGCAGAGCCGGGCCGTGAGGGAGTTCCTCGGGGCTGAAGCATGATGGGGAAGATGAAGAGTAAAAACGGCCTCTCTTTATCGACCCCTATCAAACCCTTGGAATCAGGCTTGATCATCTCTAAGTCTTTTGTTTTGTTGGCGTCCCCGACGGGATTTGAACCCGTGTTATCGCCGTGAAAGTGGCTCAGAGCCTGGTAAGTTGTTGAAATCAGGTGGCATGGATAGCGCAGCAAGACACTTTCAGGCATCGTCGGAGCCGCTTATTGGACGCCTATTGGAACAACGCAGTGCGGTGCTCGGGAGCCATGCCTTATGGAACCGATGCACAAGAATATCCTCGAACCTCTCCCTGAAAAGCCTCCGCGCTCCAAACTGGAGCCTCACCGTGAACTGATCCGCGAGCTGCGCCGCAAAGGGCGGACGTATCGCGAAGTTGCGCGCATTTTCCACGAGCGGCTGGGACTTCATGTCGCGCTCAGCACCCTTCATTCCTTTGTGAAAGTCCGTGCGAAGCATCGCAAGCGGACGCAATTTGAGTTGCCGTCAGTGGGCGTGGCTGCGGCAGAGTCGCCGGTGCTCGAACGCGTTGCCGCTCTCAAGGCAAAGCCCGCCGTGCGGGAAGCGAAGCGCACCCGCTTCGTCTTCCGTGAGAACGAACCCCTGACCCTGACAACCAATGGAGGTGAACAATGACGGCCAATGCGAAGCGTGTAGTTTTCACGATGGGCGGTAAAGGCGGAGTCGGCAAAACTGGCGTGATGGTCGCCCTAGCCGAGTGGTTTGAGACGAATCAGATTCCAGTCACCCTGCTCGATCTCGATACAGAGAACAAAGCGCGTGGTTCCCTGCAACATTTTTTCAATGGGCGGGTCACCAAAGTCAACATCCATACGCCAGCCGGGCTTGATGCCTTCGTTGACCATCTCGACAGCGGAACGCCCATCATTCTTGCCGACATGGGAGCTGGTGCCGGGCAGGTTGCAGCCGACTGGTTCGAGTCGATGTACGATGATGTCTCTGCAACCGGTGTCCGCTTTACAGCGGTGGGCGTGGTCACTCCAGACCCGGCCAGTGTCGAAAGCGTCCTTGCCTGGGCAAGCCGGTTACAGGATCGCGTCGAATACGTCATCGTTGAAAACGCAACCAGCGCTCTGGCGGACTTCACCTACTGGAAGTCCACGGAGCAGGCAAATCGCTTCCGCGAAGCCTTCGCGCCGGAGATCTTGCAGATGGAGTTCCGGCTCGCCGAACTCGAAAACCCTGTTCGCCAGCATGGTATCCAACTCGGGCAGGTTGCAGACCGCAAGGCTGAAGTGGACGAACTGAGACGGGCATCGCTCGTCATGCGCGCGCAGAGCTACCGGCGGCGGCTCTTCTCTGAATTCGACCGGGCAAAGCAGGTGTTCCTGCCATGAGCACAGAGCCGGAAACTTCCAATGCTGTAGTAGCCGCGGGAGAGCCGACTCTGTTCGACTCTCTCGCTCGGCTTGTCCCGGAAGAGATGCAGGCCGCGTATTATCGCGTTCTCGCGCATACTCGCAAGCTCAGCCCCGACGA
>JBEKDH010000188.1:0-7352 GCA_050014455.1 Occallatibacter sp. | reverse complement strand
GTGGTATTGATGGCGCGCGCCATGCGCGTCGCGGTCTCAACGTTTTGCGTGTGAATGATGGCCGTGTGCCGGTAGCCGTGCTCGGCCTTGACCGCGGCCGCGATGGCCTCGTCCACATCGCGCACACGCACTACCGGGACGAAAGGCATCATCTGCTCTTCCACCACGAAGGGATGATCCTCGTCTGTCTCTCCAAAGAGAAGCTGCGTATTGGCCGGCGCGCGCACGCCGGCCGCTGCCGCCAATACCGCAACATCCTTGCCCACGAAATCCTTTTTCACATGCGCCCTGACGCAGCCCTTGCCGTCGCCATCGAAGGTGAAGGCAGCGCGCGTAAGCTTGTCGATCTGGGCTGCGTCCAGTTCGAAGGCTCCGGCGCGTTGCATGGCGTGGATGAACTTGTCGGCGACCGAGGCTACGACGAATATCTCCTTCTCGCCGATGCAGAGCAGGTTGTTGTCGAATGCCGCGCCCGCGATGATGCACTCCGCCGCCCGATCCAGATCGGCGGTCTCGTCCACCACCACCGGAGGATTGCCCGGTCCGGCCGCGATGACGCGCTTGCCACTCTTGCTGGCAGCCTTGACAACGACCGGGCCGCCGGTTACGCACAGCAGCGCGATCTTGAGATGATTGAAGATCTGCTCGGCGGCCTCGATGCTGGGCTCGACGATTGTGGTGAGAACGTTGGCCACGCCCAGCTCGCGTTCGATCTCGCGATTGAAGAGCTGGAGCGCGTATTGCGCTACCTTTGCGCCCGAGGGGTGCGGCCCGAAGACGGCCGTGTTGCCCGCGGCAAGGATATTGATGGCGTTGGCCGCCATGGTGGGCACCGAATGCGTAACCGGCAGCATCATGCCGATGACGCCCCAGGGCGCGCGCTCGATGATGCACAGGCCTGTCGAATCGCTTCGGGCGTGGCTGCCTTCGCCGCGCATGGTCTCGACGCCAAGCACATAGCGCATATTCGTGAGCTTGAGAATCTTGTGGTCGAGGCGGCCGACCTTGGTCTCCTCCAGCTCCATGCGGCCCAGTTCCTCGCGGCGATCCATGCAGATGCGGCGGACGATATCGATCATGCGCCCGCGATCTTCCAGGCTCATGAGCGCGACCTTCTTCTGCGCCTCGAAGGCCGCGTCGGCGGCCTCGTCCACGGTCACGAAGACTCCATCGCGCGGTGCGGCGGTTTTTCTCCCGCCGGCGGCGGAGGTGGCAGGCTGTTGCATCTGGGCGCGAAGCCGCGCCACAACCTCCTTGGCGATCTCCGCGATCACTTGCTCCTGAATCTGCATTTAAGGCTTCTCCAGTAACTTGCCTTCAACCTCGACGGAATCGACAATGCCCACGATCACCGCGTCTACCGGCGCATCTTTGGTTGTCGCTGTCAAGCGGGCCGAACTGCCCTGCGTGAACAGGACGCACTCACCCACTCCAGCTCCAACGCTGTCAACCGCAACGACAGAGCTGCCCGAGATTTGCAGCTTGCCGTCCTTGCTGATGTAAGGCTGGATCAAGAGCAGCTTCATTCCCAGAAACTTTTCGTTCTTCTGGGTAGCCACAACATTGCCAATGACTTTGGCTATGAACATGCCGGCTCACCTCATGCGGCGCGGCAGAAGAATCTCCGCCGCCAATGGTTATTTCGGCAGTACAGTTCCCAGATTCCCATGCGGGCGCGCGATCACATGCACGCTTTGCACCTCGCCTACGGCGCGGGCGGCGCTGGCCCCGGCATCCACCGCGGCGCGAACCGAACCCACATCCCCTTGCACAAAGACCGAGCACAGACCGCTGCCGATCTTGTTCCAGCCGACGAACTCCACGCTGGCCGCCTTCAGCATTGCATCTGTAGCCTGGACGAGCGCAACCAGGCCCTTCGTCTCGATCATTCCAATCGCTTCATTGGCCATTTCGATTCTCCAATCCCGTATTACTTCAAGAGGCTTTCGACAAGCGCATCGTGCGGACGCGCAATCACATGCGAGGAGACAAGCTCGCCCACTGTCTTGGCGGCGGCCGCTCCCGCGTCTACCGCGGCGCGCACGCTGCCCACATCGCCGCGGACAATCGCGGTAACGTATCCGCCGCCGATCTGCACGGTCTTTACCAGTTCTACGCTGGCGGCTTTCACCATGGCGTCACATGCCTCGACAAGTCCGACGAGGCCCTTCGTTTCGATCAATCCGATTGCTTCACTCATCTGGTCTCCTCTGCTAGGCTCCGGCAGCTTTCCTGGGCGCGGCCTTCTTGTCCTGCTGGACAAAAGACGGCAGCTCGTCGTGGGGGCGTGAGATCACCTGAACGCTGACCACTTCGCCGATTCTGGATGCCGCCTCGGCACCCGCGTCGGTGGCTGCCTTGACCGCGGCCACGTCCCCTTCAACGAAGGCGGTCACCAGTCCGGAACCCACGGACTGCCAGCCGGTGAACGTCACATTTGCTGATTTGAGCATGGCGTCGGTGGCCTCGAACAGCGCTACCAGGCCCTTTGTCTCAATCATTCCAAGCGCTTGTTTCATCGCTTCCTCTCTTCTTCTGTTGCGTTACTTGAACAGTTCGATTTCCCTGGTCAAATGGATGCCGCAGGCGTTGGCCTCGTCGGTGTCCATGTGGACGTTGAGCTTCGATGTGGGGTCGATGCGCACGTGAACGTTGTCGAAGGTGACTCCCGCCTCGCCGCCGACTCGCAGCTTCATGCGGTCGCCCTTGGCCACGCCGAAGTACGCTGCCTCGGCCGGGCTCATGTGCGCGTGAATCGCGGCGCGAATGAGCCCCTCCTTGAGTTCGACCACTCCCTTGGGTCCGATGACAATTGCGCCGGGCGTGCCTGCAATATCGCCGGAGAGCCGCACGGGAATATCGGAAAAGCCCAGCATGATGGCGTCGGTGAATGCCAGCTCGATCTGCGACTGCTTGCGCATGGGACCGAGGATGCGCAGGTTCGAGATCAGGCGGCTGCGCGGCCCCACGATGGTCACCGTCTCCTTGGCCGCGAAGTTGCCTTCCTGAAAGAGCGGGCGATCAAAGGTCAGTTCCGTGCCCGGCCCAAAGAGCACATCCATATCTTCACGGCAGATGTGCATGTGCCGCGAGGAGGTCTGCACTGTGAGCACCGGCGCCGGGGCGTTCTTGCCGCGCCCCAGGTATTCCAGAGCGACCTGGCGGACTATCCTCTCCACCATCGATCTGTCGATGGCGCCAACCGGGTTCGATCCTGCCGAGCTTCTGCTTGCCATAAGAAATCCCTGCCTGACCGGTCCTAATGTGCCTGACCAGCCAGTATATGTTCAGCGGCGCGCGCGCGTTCCACAATCGCCATCGTATCGCGCGCCACGATTGCCTCTTCGTTAGCCGGAACCACCAGCACCTTCACCGCGGAGCCTGGAGTCGAAATTGCGCCCTCGCCCTTGATGGCCCGGTTCTTTTGCTCGTCGAGTTCCACCCCAAAGCCAGTCAGATCTTTCAACACGGCGGCGCGGATCTCCACACTGTTTTCGCCGATGCCGCCGGAAAACGTAATGGCGTCCACGCCGCCCAGTTCGAGCAGGAATGCGCCAAGATAGTGGCGGATGGCGCGCGTGAAAACCTCGAGCGCCAGTTGCGAGCGCTTCTCGCCCGCCGCTGCAGCCTGATTCAGGTCGCGAAGATCGCCGCTGGTTCCGCTGATCCCGGCCAGCCCGGAGCGGCTGCCAAGCAAACCCGCCATTCCATCCGGATCGAGGCCGAGCTTCTTCATCATGTGCAGCACAGCGAAGACATCGATGTCGCCGACGCGGTTGTTCTGCGGCAATCCCGACTGCGGCGAAGTTCCAAAACTGGTGTCGATGGCCACGCCGCTGCGGAAGGCCGCCACGCTCGAACTGCCTCCCAGATGGCAGGAGATGTGGCGAAGGTTCTGGCGGCCCAGCAGCGCCTGGGTTCGCTCGCTGGCTGAGCGGTGGCTGGCGCCGTGGAAACCATAACGCCTGATGCCGAACTCCTGACGCCACTCGTACGGCACGGCGTAGGTGGTGGCCGCTTCCTCCATCTGCCGGTAGGGGCCGGTCTCGATCACCGCAACCAGCGGAACGCCCGGAAGCGCCTTGCGGAAGGCCTGGATGGCCGCGATGTAAGGAGGATTGTGCGCCGGCGCGATGAACGAGAACTCCTCCATCGCCGCCAGGAATGCGTCGTCGATGATTTGCGATGCATTGAGGAGCCCGGCATGGACCGCCTTGAAACCGACCGCGCCTACCTCTGCTAGACTTGCCAGAGCCTTTCCTTCGCCAGAGATCGCCGCGATGCACTTGGCGATAGCCGATGGGTAATCGGGGCAATCGCTGCCCGGCTGGCCGATCCGTTCAACACGCCCCTCGGCCAAAATGGACTCGCCCGGCATATCCAAAAGCCGGTACTTGAAGGACGTGCTGCCGATATTTGGAATCAGGCATTTCATTTGTGAACGTTTTTGAACACTCTTGAATTATTATAAAGCATACTGTACAGTTTGAATCAGAGTCAATCGTTTTTTCACGGAATCCTGAGGTTGAGCCGGAATGACGGGAGTTGCGAGCAAGTCGCGAGTCGATCTGGGAGGGGGAGCGGTCCCGCATTCGTCCCCCGATCGCCTTGAGGAGCTGGGCATTGTTGGCGCGGGCGGCGGCGGATTTCCGGCGGCGGCAAAGTTCAGAACCAAAGTCTCGCTGGTGATTGCCAACGCCGCCGAATGCGAACCGTTGCTGCACAAGGACAAGGAATTGCTTCACCACTGCTCGGAGCCTTTTCTGCGCGGCCTGCGCATGGCGATGGAAATGGTGGGCGCGCGCGAAGGCGTGATCGGCATCAAGGAAAAATACCAAGAGATCATCGAGGCGCTGGAGCGGCAGGCGCCCGCCGGTGTGCGGGTTGTGCCCTTGCCGGATTGCTATCCGGCGGGCGATGAGTTCATTCTGGTTCACCTGGTGACCGGCCGCGTGATTCCGCCAGGCGGGCTGCCCAAGGACGTGGACGCCGTCGTCTCGAACGTCGAAACGCTCATCAATATCGGCATCGACCGCCCGGTAACGCACAAGTACCTTACCGTCGCCGGCGCCGTGGAGCATCCGTGCACGCTGCGGCTCCCGGTGGGTATTACCATCGGCGAAGCGATCGAAGCCGCCGGCGGGGCCACGGTGAGCGACATCGGCGTGCTGCTGGGCGGCGTGATGATGGCACGGCCGGCCGCCAGCCTGGACGAGCCAGTGACCAAAACAACCGGCGGCATCATCGTGCTGCCCGCCTCGCACAGCCTGATCCAGCGCCACAATGCCCCCATGATCCAGGTGAACCGGATCGGGCGCTCGGCCTGCGATCAGTGCCGCTTCTGCACCGAATTCTGCCCGCGGTTTCTGCTTGGGCATCCCATCGAGCCGCATCGCGCGATGCAGTCGCTGGGCTTTGCCACCGGCGCCGACCCCATGGTGGCCACGCTCTATTGCTGCGAATGCAATCTCTGCACGATGTACGCTTGCCCGGAGGATCTCGATCCCAAGAACGTTTGCGTGCAAGCCAAGCCGCTGGCCCGGGAGCGCGGGCTCACCTTCAAGGGCGACCCGGCATCGATCACGCCCCATCCGCTGGCGGAGTTTCGGCGCGTGCCCATGCGCAGGCTCATCGCCCGGCTGGGCTTGGGCGAGTTCGACAATACCGGCCCGCTTCTCGATCGCGACTTTTCGCCGCGCAAGGTCAAGCTGCTTCTGAAGCAGCACGCCGGCCTTCCGGCGGTTGCGGTGGTCAAGTGCGGCGACCGGGTTCGCGTGGGAGATTTGCTGGCCGCGCCAGAGCAGGGCAAACTCGGCGCCAGGATTCATGCCAGCATCGACGGCGTGGTTACGGTAACCAGGGATGCTGTTTTGATTGATGCCTGAACGCCCGGCGGGGAATTGAGCAGGCAGGGCAAAAAGGAGCCAAGATCGTGTCTGAAATCAGCTCTATCGGACTTATCGAGCTATCCAGCGTGGCCACCGGTTACGTGGTCCAGGACGTGATGCTGAAGGCCGGCTCGGTTCGGCTTCTGATGGCCCGCAGCATCTGCTCGGGGAAGTATCTCATCGCGGTCGCCGGCGACGTGAGTTCGGTGGCGGCGGCGGTGCAAGCCGGCGGCGCGGCGGCGGGCCCATCGCTGATCGAGCGCCGGCAGATTGCGCGCGTGCATCCGGCGGTGCTGGCGGCCATCTCCAATGCCGTCGATATCGATCCCAGGCAGTTGCGCTCCATCGGAATCGTCGAGACCTTCTCCGCGGCCAGCATCATCGAGGTAGCCGACGCGGCCGTCAAATCCGCCGATGTAACGCTGCTCCGAATTCACCTGGCCATGGCTCTTGGCGGCAAGGGGTTCGTGCTGATGGCGGGCGACGTGGCCAGCGTGCAGGCAGCCGTGGCCGCGGGCTGCAAGGTGGCCGCCGAGGAGGGAATGCTGGTGGGCCGGGGCGTGATTCCAGCGCCCTCAGAAGAACTCTTTCGAGACTATATTTGAGCAGAAGAGGAAGCCGGTCCGGCTGGGACGGTCAAAAGAAATTCACAGGCATTCTCCCGCCATCTGGTATTGTGGAGCGCGGGAGGAACCTTCATGAAAATCCGGAATCTGTTTTTGAGCGGCGCGCTGGTCCTCGGACTTGCCGTCAGTGGCGTGACCATTGCGCAACGCGTCGATCCAGTACGGCACCCGAACCTGGCTGCCGCAGACGGCTTCATCGACCAGGCCATTGGCGCCCTGGACGCCGCGCAACACGCCAACGAGTATGACATGAACGGTCATGCGGGCCGCGCCAAGGAGTTGCTGCGGCAGGCGAAAGAGGAGATCAAGCAGGCGGCCCGGGCGGCCAACCGGAACGGTCACTAGGTTCCATCCGCGATGAGCGGGGTTCGTGGAATCCCGCTCCAGACCTGGAAGGGGCGCTGGCGCTCTTTTGCCCTGCGAGCTTCGCCCGCTGGTACCGCAACCCGAAAGCGAAGAAGCCTCCTTTGGGTGTGGGGTGCGCCTAACCCCGGCGCTGCCGAGGGCGCGGTGTTGTGTGCCGTCTTCTTTCGCCGAGGGCAGGAGTTGTAGGTCTGCCTGGGGGGAACCTTGACCACATCGAGGGCTACCAGCGCAGGCGTTTCCTGACCGTTATGCCGAACGGCGTACAGCCCTGGTCTTTGACACGCCCCCTCAAGGTTGGTAGCCTTCAAGAATGCACAGTCGGCCAATTTTTGCCGACTGTGGCCCCTCCAGCGTCCCCGTCGTCTAGCCCGGCCTAGGACACCGCCCTTTCACGGCGATAACACGGGTTCAAATCCCGTCGGGGACGCCAATCATTTCAGCAACTTACGCGCTTCGATGATTTTTTCGTACG
>JBEKDH010000187.1:0-7487 GCA_050014455.1 Occallatibacter sp. | reverse complement strand
CCTGATAAACGGGATAAACAACGATATTGCCGCGCTTGACGATGTGGTCGATCCAGGCCCCGTAGACCTTGGGTTCCATGGCGCCCCAGCCGTGATTGAAGAGGACGACCGGAGCGCTCTCCGGCTTCGGATCGGCAGGTTCAAAGATCCAGTAGCGCGCTGGCCCGGTGCCATACATCTTGGCGACAACCTGATTGTGCGTGCATTCCGCGCCTCCGGGACCGCTGACAGGTTGCGCCGGGGGCTTAGGCGCGACCTGCGCCGGCGCTGAACGCAATGCAACAACCGCCATGCCCGTCGCGATTAAGAAGAGAACGATGAGCCTGCGCACGGCCGCTCTTGGCAGAGAACCTTCCCCAATTCGCATCATCGGCAATCGGATCCTTTTGAGGAGGAAGCAGGCGCTTCCCGTTTGACATCCAACCGCAACGATCATCGGCCAATCGGCGCGGCGCGAAGCCATCGTATCACCATTGCCGGGCTAAACGGGCCAGCGCCCGGCGTCATCGCTTCGCTCGTGTTGACAGCGCCTTTCGCCGCTGCCTAGTATTAGACAGGGGAGATCCGCTTGTTTCTGGCGCAACTGCTAGATAAATGAGTGGTTATTCTGCCGCGAGCGGTTCCGGGGACGGCCTTGGGCAGAGGATGTAGCGTGGCGGCAGCCAAAGCAGAGAGCAGGGAACATGCCCGATGCGCGCGTCAGCCCGCGAGAGCGGCTGGTGCTTACGGCCATCATCGAGCAATACATAGCCACCGGGGAGCCGGTAGCCTCGCAGGCGGTTGCGCACAGCTTTGCCGACCGCGAGGGGCTGAGTTCGGCCACGGTGCGCAACGTGATGGCCACGCTGGGCGAGGCCGGCCTGCTTGAGCAGCCGCACACCTCGGCCGGGCGGGTTCCCACGGCCGCGGCCTTCCGCTACTACGTCGAGCAGATTACCCGGCCGGAAGCGCATTTGGGTCGCATGGACGCGGGCGCGCAGGTTAAAAGCTCCATGCCGGAGGGCGCGGCGGGAGTTGGCGCTTCGGGCCTGGCCTCTTCGCGGTTGAGTGAGGCCCGGCGCGAACAGATCGAGGACAGCTTCACCGGCGTGGCCAGCAGTCATGAGTACCTGGAACGCACCTCGCACGTTCTGGCGCTTATCTCCAGCGGTCTTGGAGTGGCGCTGGCCAGCTCTACCGTCGGCCAGGTGCTGGAACACATCCACTTTTCGCGCCTCTCGGCTGGCCGGGTTCTGGCCGTGCTGGTGACCCAGGCCGGCGCGGTGCAGGACCGCGTGCTGATCCTGGACCGCGAACTGACGCACCTTGAGCTGGAGACAGCGGCGCGCTATCTAAACGAAAATTTCCGCGGCTGGCCCATCGAGCGCATCCGCGCCGAGGTGGCGCGGCGCGTTGACGTGGAGCGCGAAGCCTACGCCCAGATGCTGGCCTCGATAGAGGAACTCTGCCGCAAGGGCGCCCTGGCCGGCGGCGAGAGCGGCCCCGCCCTCTTCGTGGACGGGATGTCCAACCTGATTACTGCCGAGCTGGATCGGGAGCGGCTGCGCCAAATGCTGTTGGCGCTGGAGGCCAAGCAGCGGCTGGTGGAGCTGCTGACCGCCTACGTGGACGGACGCCAGCAGGAGGTGCGCGTGGTGGTAGGCCTGGACCAGGCTTCACCCGCCATGCAGGATCTGGTTCTGATCGGCGCTCCGGCGCGACTGGGCGGCGCCAGCCTGGGCACCGTGGCAGTCATCGCCCCCACCCGCATTCAATATCAGGAGATGATCCAGGCAGTGCGCTATATTGCCCGGCTTTCCGAGCGCCTTCTTGAAGTTCCCGCCGATTGGAAAGCTGCCCAATAGCCTGATGCCCGGCGAAGCCCAAGGCCCTTCAATGCCGAGGTTCAAGCCAAAGCCCTGCCATCTCAGGCCAGGCTCTTGATATGGTTATTGCGCAGAGGTTGGAAGAAGCATTGAGCGGTCTACAACAGAGTTCGAAGAAAACTGTCACCGTCATTGGCGGCGGCGTGGCCGGCATGAGCGCGGCCTCCGCGCTGGCCGAGGCTGGGCTGCGCGTACAACTGCTGGAGCGGCGCGGCTACCTGGGCGGGCGCGCTTCGTCGTATCTGCATCCGGGCGTGGGCGAGGTCATCGACAACTGCCAGCACGTGCTCTTCGGCTGCTGCACCAATCTCATCGGCTTCTACCGTCGCATCGGCGTCGCGGACCGGATTCACTGGACCAGCGAAATGACGATGATCGAGCCGGGCGGGCGAAGGTCGCGGCTGGGGCCGTTTGAGCTGGGGCCGGTGCGGTTGCCCGCTCCGCTTCACGGCGCGCCCTCCTTCTTGCGTGCGAAGGCCTTCAGTTTTGAGGACAAGCTGGCGCTGGGGCGTGCGATGCGGGCTATCATGCGCCCCGGAGCGCTGGACTACTCGACAGAGTCGCTCGGGGATTGGCTGCGGCGCCACAAGCAGACCGATGGGGCGATCAATCGCTTCTGGCGGCTGGTGATCGCCAGCGCGCTGAATGCGGAGATCGACGAGATCGCCTTTCATTACGCGGCGAAGGTGATTCGCGAGCTGTTCTTGAACTCGGCCGAAGCGGGCAGCATGGGGATGAGCCGCGTTCCGCTGAGCGAATTGTATGCGGGCGTAATCCCATTTCTTCAAGAACGCGGCGGCGTCGTGCATTTGAACACGCACGTAGAGGGCGCGGCGTGGGACGGCGCGCGCTGGACCGTTCGCACGCGGACCGGCGAACTGGCTTCGGACTTTGTGATTGTCGCGCTGCCCTTTGAGGCGACCGCCCAGCTATTGCCGCATTTGCCGGCGGCGGAGGGCGCGGCCGAGCTGACGCGGCAGATCGGGCAGCACGAACATTCGCCCATATGCAGCGTGCATCTGTGGTTCGACCGCGAGATCACGGAGCTGGAACATGCCGTGCTGTTGGATCGCGAGATTCACTGGATGTATAACCAGTCGCGGCTACAAAGGCGGGACGGGCACTACATTGAGCTAGTAGTAAGCGCCACGCGCGCCTTTGCGGCGCTGTCTCGCGAGCAAGCGATTGCGCAAGCGGTCGCCGAGCTGGCGGAGTTTTTCCCGCGCGTGAAGGATGCGAAGCTGGAGAAGGTTGCGCTGGTAAAGGAGGTGCGGGCCACGTTCGGCGTGCCTCCAGGGATCGATGCGGCGCGGCCAACGGCTGTTTCTCCCTGGCCGAATCTCTTTCTTGCCGGCGATTGGACGGCGACCGGCTGGCCATCGACAATGGAGAGCGCGGCGCGCAGCGGGCATCTGGCGGCAGAGGCCCTCTGCGCCCAAATCGGGGAGCCGAGGAGAGTTCTCGATGCGGATTTGAAGCCGCGGGGACTGATGCGGCTGATAACGGGAGGGATAAGTTAACAGCGAACAGTCCATTGCGATAAAAGCCCTCGTCTGATCCCTGACCGCTGTCTTCAATGCGCCAGCAGGTAGACGCCGACGCAAACCAGCACGGCAGCGGTCCAGCGGCGGCGGTCCACGTTTTCCTTGAGGAAGATCTTGCCGGCGATGGCGTTGGTGACCAGGGTAAGCGAGGCCGAGGCGGGCGCCACCAGGCTCAGATTGAGGTGGTTCAACGCAAAGAGCAAAGAGAAGAAGGCCAGGGCCAGAAAGCCGACGCCGGCAAAGAAGAGCGGGCAGGTGAGGACGGCGCGAATGGCGCCCTTCAGGCCCGAATGAGCGCGAATCTCGTCGAGGTCGCCGACGGACTTCATGGCGGCGGCGGTGAGCACTTCGCCGGCCGTGGAGCACAGGACGATGGCCGCGATCATGGCGGCGGCGGCCCAGAAGCCGGTCGTCGAAACTGGGGTGGGAATCGTCATCGCGGCTGCTCCTCTGCGACTTGAGCGGCGGGTTCCGCGGCGTTGGCGAGGGATTGCACTTCAGACGCAAGGCTCTCCGTCGCAGGTCTTTCGATCGCCGGCCTCTCAGTCAACGACGGCCCTTGCGCCACGAAGCTCACCCCAAGAGTGATGAGCACGATTCCCGCCCAGCGTTCCAGAGAGATGGGCTCCTGGAGCCAGAAGCGGGCCAGCAGAGCAACGATGACATTGCCGAAGGCCGTGGCGGGGAGCACAAAGGTGAGATCGGCCCACGATAGTGCGGTCAGATAGCTGGCGAAGAAGCCGATGAGCAGCGCTATGCCGAATGCGATCCAGGGCGTGAAGACGGCGGCAATGAGGGTGGCGGGATGGGCCACCGAGATGGCCGGAAGGCTGGTCATGCCGCGTGAGAGGCAGGAGTCGCCAAGCGGCGCGCAGATGGCGACCAGAGCCAGGATCAGGTATTGGCGCGGCAGGAGTCTTTCGTGAGCCATCGGTGTTTCAGTCCCGAAAACAAGGGTACTGTTTCACTCTACGCGGTCTCCCGTCTTTTACTCATAAAGAAAGGGAAAGGATGGGGCGTCCGGCGCTGCGAAGGGTTGTGGTCTCCCACCCTTGCGATAGAGGGCATCGCAAGGATGGGGCACCCAGATTCGCGGATGACCGGCAAAGACTCCCTACGCGCCGGCGCCGACGGGAGCGGGCGGATCGGCCTGATGGCTGCGTGCGACCTTGACCATCTTGTTACGCTGCGCGCGCAGCTTGAGGAAGGCCCTGGCTTCCACATAGAGCCTGGGCAGATCGCGATTGACAAACGCCTTCCAGACCACGCGGAAAGCGGCCTTGGGGCGGAAGTAGTATTCGTCGTAAAACTTGTGCACCATCTCCATCACGTAGTCGGTTGGCAATCCCGGATACTCGATGTGCGCCATCTGGTGGCCGCCGCCGTCCTCCATACGTTCATTGGTGATGAAGCCGTTCGCCTTGGCGTAATCGTAGAATTCAGTCCCCGGATAGGCGTGGGCGATGGAAACCTGGATGGTCTCGCAATCCAGCGTCTTGGCGAAGTTGATGGTGTTGCGGATCGACTCTTTGGTTTCGCCGGGAAGGCCCAGGATGAAGTCGCCGTGGATGGTCAGGCCCAGATCGTTGCAGTCCTTGGCGAAGGCGCGGGCGCGCTCCACGGTGGCGCCCTTCTTGACGTTCTTCAGAATCTGCGGATCGCCGGACTCGAAGCCCACGATCAGCAGGCGGCAGCCGGCCTCCTTCATGGCCTTGAGGGTCTCGCGGTCGGTCGTGACGCGCGAGGTACAACTCCAGGTCAGGCCCAGCGGCTTGAGCTTTTCGCACAGCTCGATGGTGCGCGCCTTCTGGATGTTGAAGGTATCGTCGTCGAAGAAGAACTCCTTCACATCGGGGAAGTTCTGTTTAGCCCAGGCCAGTTCGGCAGCCACATCGTCGGTAGACCGCTTGCGCCAGGCGTGTCCGCTCAGGGTCTGCGGCCACAGGCAGAAGGTACACTGCGCCGGGCAGCCGCGCGTGGAGTAGAGCGCGATGAAGGGATGGAGCAGGAAGGGCACGTTGTAGCGCGTCACATCCATGTCGCGCTTGTAGATCTTCGTGGCCCAGGGCATGGCGTCCAGGTCTTCCACCTGCGGGCGGTCGGGGTTGTGGACGATCTTGCCGTCCAGCTTGTAGCTGATGCCGAGAATCTCATTGAGCGGCTTGCCCTGGGCAAACTCGACCACCGAATAATCGAACTCGCGGCGGCAGATGAAGTCCAGCACCGGGCACTCGTTCAAGGCGCGGTCCGGGTCGGTGGTCACCGGAGGGCCGACAAACGCGATGCGGATGGCCGGATTGGCCGCCTTGATGGCTTCGGCCAGGCGCTGGTCGCCCGCCCAGCCGACGGTCGAGGTGAACAGCACCAGGAACTCGTAGTCCTTGCAGATCTTGATGGTCTCCTGGGCGGAGACGTGGTGGGGAGGGGCATCCAGGAGGCGCGAGCCTTCGAGCAGGCCAGCCGGATAGGTCAGCCAAACCGGGTACCAGTAGGACTCAATCTCGCGCGTAGCCGGCCAGCGCGAACTCGCGCCACCGTCGAAGTTCTCGAACGAGGGCGGATTCAGCAAAAGCGTTTTCAGGGGCATAGGCATCCCCTTCATTCTAACATTTCGGCAGTTTTTCAGGCTCTTTTGACCCTGGCAAGCCGGCTCAGCGCCGAGTGGTGCGTAGGCACGGTCGAGCGATCAGGCGGGAGTGTTCGAGCGCAACTCGGCCAAAATCCGCTCCACTGCCTCTTCGGCGGCCTTCGCGCCTTCGGCGGAGAGGCTCATCCGGATCGGCTGTTGGGGGTCGATGGTGATGGCATAAAGTACGACTTCGCGTTCTCCGCCCTGAATGTAGAAGACATCCAGCAGATCTTTGACGCCGATGTCGTGGGCGGTGAGCGTGGGCGGATAGTCGCGCGAAAAGCGGGGCGTGGTGCGCGTTACGGTCCCTATCGGGTTGCCGTCCGCCGCGGCGTCCACCAGCACGATGCGGCCGGCGCTCTGGAGCGGTTCCAGCAGGACGAACCCGCCGGTGCCGCCGTCCAGGCACTCCACCCCCTCCGGCAGAGTGTGCAGTTCCAGAGCCCGTACAACGTGAACGCCGATGCCTTCATCGCCCATCAGGACGTTGCCCAGCCCCAGCACCAGCGTTTTCTCAGTGGTCATACTTTTCGCGCGTTTGCCCGAACTTCCATCCACCCACGATCGCGGAGATGGTTCCGCGGCCCTCGATGTAGTCGTGATAGAAGGAAAGATAAATGTGAATTACGGCAAACGCGACAAAGAACCACAGGAACAGATGGTGCCAGAAGCGCACGCTGGCGTCGCCGCCCATCAGCGGCACAATCCAGACAAACAGCTGCGGGAACCAGCCGTTGCTCATGCCGGCGTAAAGCGCGAAGCCGGTGATGGTCTGGAAGATGAACGCCAGGAAGGTAACGAAATAGCTGAAGCCCGCCATTGCGTTGTGCCCGGTGGTCATGGGCCCGTGCTTCACTTGCAGCACGTCGCCGGTGATGACGTCGACTATCTCTTTCTGTTGCCAGCGCTTGATCGGAATGTAGACGTTCCACCGGGAGTACTTGTTGCCGAAGAAGGCCCAGTAGAGCCGTCCCAGGGTTACGAATACGTAAACGAAGCCGGCGGTGAAGTGGATGAACCGCACCCAGCCGAACCAGTATTGCTGATAGGCCTCGCCCGCGTAGAAAGCGCGCATGGGAGCCCCAATCAGGTAGCCGGTGACGCACAGGGCCACGATGGCCAGCGCGTTGATCCAATGGTAGAGGCGCACCGGCAGTTCCCACACATAGATGCGCTGGTATTCGACCGGATAACTTGCCGGCGCCGCACTGCCCATGCCAATTCTTGTAGCACTCATACGCATCACTCGAAGGAAACCTGGTTGATGTGCCTTCCCAGCGGATCGTACAGATGCACGGCGCAGGCCAGGCACGGGTCAAAGGAATGGATGGTGCGGATAATCTCCACCGGCTGTTCCAGGTTCGCCACCGGCGTGCCGATCAGCGCCTGTTCAAAGGACGAGCGCTGCTGCTTGGCGTCGCGCGGCGAACCGTTCCAGGTGGTGGGCAC
>JBEKDH010000186.1:0-7572 GCA_050014455.1 Occallatibacter sp. | reverse complement strand
CTGGAGTTCGCAGACGGCGCTCTGCGGGCCGCGCCCAGCGTGCGAGCCAAGGCCCTGCGACCACCCCATGTCCGCTCTCGATTCCCAGATCGCCGCGCTGAAGAGCCGCCGACGCTCCCCGATCGAATTCGACCAATGGAAGCCCAGCCCCTTCTACTACCTCTATGTTCCAGTGGGCGCCTTATTGGTCTATTTCCTTACGGGGACGGAGTGGTGGGGACTGGGCAAGCTGGTTGTCACTGGACTTTGTTTTGGGCTCCTCTGGTATCTTCCTATCCTCTCCAACCGCCTTCGCTTCTGGGTGTCTTTCAGTTGGCCGAACCGACGCCTGCACCGAAAGATCGCATCGCTAGAGGCTGAACTGGGTCGCCGGAGCCCCTCCGGGGCCCGAGGCGCATGACCCGTCACCGATGACGACGCAGCAGAGCAGCACAACCCAGACGGCCAGGATTGGCGCCGGCGTCAGTTGCGGCACCCTGCTGAGCCTTCCGATCCGCGCCTGCATCGCAATTCTGTAGCCTCGTCGCCGCAGCCCGCGCGTAGCTCGTAATCCCCTCCTGCGCGGCTCCATCTCACCGACAATCTGAAACCTACGTTGTGACCTGCCGGGCCGGAGGTGTATTCCTACTACTCGACATGGCTACATATCTTCGGCGCACTAATCACGGCGGGAGAAATGAGGAAATGAGGTTGTCGAATCGTCGAATCCGACTGACTTTGTCGGTCATTGCGGTGATGCATTGGAAGTGCCGAGGACCTTGCCAAATGAGTCGCCGCGTGCTGGGAAAGAGACTTGTCTGGTTTCCGAACACCTGCCAGCCTTCCCGCTCTTGCCTACTGAACAGATCCCAGTCACTGAGTTCCGCTCGCCAAGCGAGCAAACCAGGATTACAACCGATAATTGTTAGTGTTATGTTATGATACATTGAAACAACTCGTGTTGATCTTCGCGGCGGTGTGTTGGCCGCCGCGGTGGTACCTACCCGATGGACGGACCGCTCGAACGTTCCACTACCAGCCGACACTTACCGGATGCCCCGAGAGAAAGCCAAGGAGCATCCTCCGCCCAAGTATTATTAACAGCCTACTCCTTTTCACGGGCAGTTTGGAAGAGGTGGCCCAACCGGACAAATCGGGAGGTTCTGTCCATGTCCATGCCTAGCGTTCAGGTCCGGGTCTCGGGCGAGTTCGCCTGTTTCACACGGCCCGAGACCAAAGTCGAACGGTTCTCATACCCTGTCATTACGCCGTCGGCCGCACGTAATGTGCTGGATGCAATCTGTTGGCGGCCGCAAATGCGCTGGATCGTCACGCGCATTACGGTGCTCAAGCCGATCCGCTTTCTCAGCGTGCTGCGCAACGAAGTGCAAAGCAAGCTCTCGCCGGCTGCCGTGCAGAAGTGGATGCGAGACCCGTCCGAATTCGCCCCGCTCGTGGCAGGTGCGGGCCAGGGCACGGACCGGACGCCGCGCAACACCACGCTGCTGCGCGATGTGGCGTACTGGGTTGACGCCTTTCCGCTGGTCTTTGACACATCCGGCGATAACTCGCCCGCCAAATATGCCGAGATGATGAAGCGTCGCGTCCAGAAGGGCCAATGCTTCACCCGACCGTATCTGGGATGCCGAGAGTTTGCGGCCGAGTTCGGCAAACCCCAGGCGGACGACCGCCCGATCTCGGAGTCTCTCGATCTCGGCCGCATGCTCTACGACATTGCCTTCCGGCCCACCGGCAATCGCGCGACATTCTTCGAAGCGCGGCTCGAAAACGGCGTGCTGGACACCCGGCCAGATATAGTGCTCGCCGAAGAATCCCGCCGCCGTGAGGTGCTGTCATGCTCGTACAGGCACTAGCCAGGTATGCCGACGATTATCTGAAAGATCAGTTGAGCGACGTGGCGTGGGAGCAGAAACCCGTACGGTGGGCGCTCGAAATCTCCCGGCTAGGCACTTTCATGGCGTCGGTTCAGCGCATTGCTTCCGTGGCGCGCGGCAAGAAGCAGGTCGAGGTTCCCATGCTAATGAGCGTGCCGCGCTCGCCGGTTAATCGCAACCGTGGTGAGCATCCATTGCTCGGCACAGATGCCATCGCTTATGTTCTCGGCCCCGGCCCCTGGACGCCTGACAAGCAAAAGGAGAGAGCGGAAAAGCACCACCAGGCGTTCGTTGCCCTCCTACGTCATGCGGCGGAAGTAACCGGCGATCCGGCGCTCGCATCGTGCGTCCTATTCTATGACCGGCCCGAAGAGGTGGAAAAGGCGCGCGCGGCGTTTCGAGAGGCCCAAGCGGGCTCGCTCGTCGCGCTTTCCTGCGGTGACGCACTGGTGAACCGGGATGCCGTGCAGTCCTTCTGGCGCCAACAGTACCAGGACGCCTTTGACGCACGCATGGAGGGCCACACCGGCGAGTGCCTCATCTCCGGGAAAGTCGGCGTGATCGCACCCACGCACGAGAGGATCAAGGGCGTCTCCAACCTCGGAGGACAGGCTTCCGGCGTGGCGCTGATGTCTTTCAGTAAGGAGGCATTCCAATCCTACGGTTGGGAACAGAACCAGAACAGTCCGGTGTCGCCCGGCCGCGCCATGGCGTACGTCCTCGCGCTGAACGACCTGCTGCGTCCAGATGACGCGCGGGTCGGGAAGGGCCGGCGCAGGGATATCGCCGGCGTGGGTTTTCTCACCTGGCTGCGCAATCCCGCGGACTTCGATGCCCTGGACATCTTGGAAACGGCCGCCCCCAATCCAGTCGAGGCCTTGCTGAAGTTCGATCCGCACGCCGACCCGGACCAGAACCGCTTCTATCTGGTGGGAGTCTCCGGCAACGGCGGCCGCTTGCGTGTCCGTTACTGGGTAACCGACTGGCTTCCCCGGGTCAAAGAAAACCTCAAGAACTGGCATGAACAATTGCGCGTGAGTTATCCCTGGGGCGGTCCGCAGCCGGTCCGTCTCTGGCAGTTGCTTTATGCAATCGACCGGGATGGCAAACCGCCGGCTCACGACACGCTTGCTCTGCTGCGCCGCGGCATCGAAGGCGCCGCGCAGCCCTTGGGTTACGCGATGCTGGCCGCCGCCCTCGCCCGGCTTCGGCATCCGGGAAATTCGGCCGGCGCGAAGAAGCAGCTGGGCGATTCGCTCTCGCTGCCAAGGCTGCGCATCCCGATGGGCTTGATCCGTATGTGTGTAAACGATATTTCACGTTCGAAAGGAGCAGCAGAAATGAGTGAAGGACTGGACCCGAGCTGCGTCCTGCCCGCCTATGTTTGCGGACGGCTCATGGCAGAATTCGATAACCTGCAACGAGCCGCCAGCGAAACCGAAGTCAACTCTTCGGTGCTCGACCGGTACTTTGCTCTGGCTTCGACCTACCCGGCCGTCGCCTTTCCGAAAATCGAAAGTCTGGCGCGGAAGCATCTCCGCAAGCTCCGGCGCGACAAAGCCAAGGCTGCTTATGCCATCGATGCGCGGCTCCGGGACCTGCACGGTCTCTTGCAGCCATCGGCCTCCGGTGCCTTTCCGGCCAAGCTGGGCCTTCCCGATCAAGGACTTTTTGCACTCGGTTACTACCATCAGAAGGCATGGTCCATCGCGCAGGCCAGGGATCGCAAGCAATCTAATGAAGCCGCCGGCAACGGCGTCGAATACGAGACTTAATACCATGAGCATCGTCGAGAACCGTTACGATTTCGCACTACTCTTCGATTGCCAGGACGGCAACCCGAACGGCGACCCGGACTCCGACAACAGTCCGCGATTCGATCCGGAGACCTTTCAAGGTCTCGTCTCCGACGTCTGCCTGAAGCGCAAGATCCGGGACTATGTCCTCTACGCGAGATCCGGCGGCGACGTCCCCGGCTACGGCATCTTCGTGCTCAGCGGCAACACGCTCGAAAGCCGCCAGCGGCAGCCCTTTGAAACCCTGGCGGGCGATGACAAAATCGAAGCGAAAGGCAGAGACACAAAGCCCACCGATATCGAGAAAGCCCGCCAGTGGATGTGCAAGAACTTCTTCGACATCCGGGCCTTCGGCGCCGTGATGAGCACCACCGAGTTCAACTGCGGACAGGTGCGCGGTCCGGTGCAACTCACCTTTGCGCGCTCCGTCGACCGCGTGTTGACCACCGAGCACACCATCTCGCGCCAGGCCTTCACCGGCGAAAAGGACATCAAGTCCGGCCCCGGAACGCTGGGGCGCAAACATACGGTCTCCTACGGCCTTTACATCTCGCACGGTTTCATCAACCCGGTCTTCGCCGAGAAGACCGGGTTCGACGAGGACGACCTGCAACTGCTCTGGAAAGCGCTCGGGAATCTCTTCGAACTCGACCGTTCGGCGGCGCGCGGCACTATGTGTACGCGCGGCCTGCACATCTTCAAGCACGATTCGAAACTCGGTAACGCGCAGGCGCAACGGCTCTTCGAATCGATAAAGGTGGAGAGGAAGGACGGCGTCGAAAGCCCCCGCTCTTTCGCCGATTACCAAGTGACTCTGCCCTCCGCAGCGTCGTTGCCGCAGGGAGTCACCCTGATCGACGGCCTGGCCTGACGGCCTAAAAGACGATGTGCCCGGCATGCAGAAGAGGCGTTGCTCCCGCTGTCCGGTCTTCAGCACCTGACGTTTTGCCAGCGCCGCTGGGCGCTCATCCACTCTAAGCGGCGGTGAGAGGAGAACCTCTTCGCCGCAGAAGGCTAGCTGCTGCGTGAGAAGGCGCACTCGGCCGATATGAGTCCCGACCCGAGGCGCTCGTCCGCCGCGGGCTCGCGAAGTTCTTGTAGGTTGGCAGTCGCTGAAGCAGGAGGAGATTCTCCACCCGTTTCGCAACGAACGTATCCCCCTCGGCCTGGTGCCATACACGCAGGCGCTGCTGCTGGCGCGGTATCTGCTCGGCGACCTGGACGCGCATCCGTCTTTCTTTTGTAGGTAACAGCGCACGATGGTGCTGATCACCTGTGATGATGTCGAGACCCAAACGGACGACGGTGCCAAAGTGTGTCGGAATCATCGTCAGCGAGTCCAGTATTCCGTCTTTGAACGTTCGTTGGATCGGCGCCGTCGGTCAAACTTCAGGCGGAACTCCTTGGCATAATCGATCCAGCGAGCGACAGCCTGCGCTTCCAGTTTCTGGGCGCCGATCGGCAGCGGCGCGTCGAACACGCCGGCACCAAGCCCGGCTACAACCTGGGAGGTCCCCATTCCTTGTGGCGCGAACCCCAAGCAAACAGCCCAACCCCGGCCGGCCCCCTGTTCACGGGATGCCGCTCATTCCGGATCCGTTGCCTCGCCAGCCCCATTTTGGAGCCGCGCGCGCAGCAGAGCCCGTTGCAAGCCGCGCACAGCCCGCGCAGCAGAGTTTACTGCCGGTCCGCGCAAGTGCTACTCTAAGACTCAGCGACTCAGGCGTTTATGTTTGGGCCGTCGCGCCTCGCGCGGGGCGCGTGGATTGAAACCAGACGAAGCTCCGCCATTTGGGTCACATTGACTATATTAGTTGTGTCTTGTGCCGGGCGTGCGAACCGAAACTGCCAAATGGATATATTGGCGGCGCCGGAAACCTCGTCGCGCCCCGCGCGGGGCGCGTAGATTGAAACAGATTGCCCCTCGCGCCCGTCAGATTGCCCCGTATGTCGCGCCCCGAGCGTGGCGCGGGGCGCAATCAGACTCTCGGGATGCTGGTGAATCTGGCTGGTTCAGTTGGGCAGTTGGGCCTGAATCGCCGGACCGCCGTCGCCCGAGTAACCCACACGTGAGTTGCCGGCCACACGCGAGAGCACTCCACTGGAGTCCAGCTTGAACACACAGTATCGGCTTGAGAAGTAGATGTTTCCAGCGCCGTCCGTCGCGACACCCTGAGGGCCACTAATCGAGGCTCGCATCGCCTGAACTGGCGTTGGCGGCGGGGCCCCTCCCGCAACGGTCGAAATAGCATAGTCCTGTGCTTCGACGAGGAATATCCCGAACACCGTCCGAACTAATACTTGATGCCAGGCGTTCATCGGCCCTCCTCCTTGCGGTCGTCAGATCTCTGGCCGTGCGGTAGCGGTAGATTTGTCCGCGGCTTTGGTAGCCCGTAACTGAGGTCCCCTGGAACGACATCGAGATTGAGGTTCTGCATTTCGCCCATCCCCACGCGTGGGCAGCGTCGTTGATTGCCTGGTCAAAGTGATCAAGTGGGAAGAGGAAGGTTTTCAAGCGAGAGATCTATCCTCGGCTCGGTTTTTTTGCGCTCCGCTCCTGGCTGCCGATCCACAGTTCCATCCGCTTGACCATTTGGCTCAGCGGAGTATCCAGCGCGTCCGCAATTTTCCACAACCGACTCGCCGTAGGATTGATGATGCCTCGTTCCACGCGGCTAATATACGTCCGATCGAACCCGCACTCGTTGCTGAGGCGCTCCTGCGAGTGGCCCGCCTGCTCGCGGAGTTCGCGCACGACGACCCCGACGGCTTTTGCCTTAAGATCGGTCGGCTGGATTTGCCGCTGGCGCTGTTGCATGGGCAAATCCGATGGTGGTATTGTTGAAGCGTATTAGCCAACGGCATATACGCCTCATTTTGGAGGAGACCTCGACCTGTGTAGGTCGGGGGCGCGTTCACCAGCCGAAGTCACGTTTATCGCTGGTTGCCTGAGACCTCTTGGTGCATCGTATGAAGTATCCTCCCCTGCAGCGCTACGCTGGCGGCGTCAGAATCTGCGATATTCTCTTTCGGCGTGGTTCCCTAGACTCCTGATGAAACGTACGTCGAAAAATCGGGCTGAAGTTGCTCTGGGGAGGCGGTCGCAGAAGGTTGCGGAGGACGAATCCAGATTGGTCGCGCGTGACCTTCTCGACGAAGCGATCACCAAATTCCTTGAGTGGCGAGCGTTTTCCTATTGGCTCCGGCTCTGCGTCGAGAGCGCCGGCTCCGTGTCGGACTCTCTTGCCGCCACACTTCAAGAGCGCTGTCCAGGCTTTTTGGAATACGCAGAGGCCTATGCGGGACAGCATCCGGGTGAACAGCAGTTTCTCTGGCTGCGCTTAATGGAATGGACGGACGAAAAGCTGTTCCAAACTCCTATTGCTGAGGGCTGGCGGCACGCGCTCGGTTATTATGCGATGCGCGATCCTCGGATGGATCAGCTTCGGGCGCACTGGAAGCGGTCCCGGCGGGCATGGAAGCTCCAGCCGCCTGCTGTACTTCCGAGCTTCGAGAGCTGGCGCGCGTCCGCACTCCCGATCCGTTGACTCTGATCCTCTCCGCTTCCAGGAGTTCGGATACCCAGAAAGTTGTGTCCTCGTCGAGCAGCGGCCAGTTTATTCTCTCTGGATGGTTGTGAAGGAAGGATTGTAGCGAGTCCTCAGCGATCCGACCGTTCCTCTTTTTGTGTAGCAGGCCGGCTTTGATCCACGTCCGAATGCTCGGCCGCCGGACGTGCAGCTTGGCAGAAAGCTCGCGGACGCTGTATCCATCCTGGAATTTGGCAGGGATTCCGCGGTGCCCAACCATGTCCCAGACTGCTTTCTCAGAGCGTTCAAGCTCGTCGGCGATTTCCCTGACGCTCAGGTGGTTCACGGACTCGATCGCGAAGCGCAACTCCG
>JBEKDH010000185.1:0-8439 GCA_050014455.1 Occallatibacter sp. | reverse complement strand
CTGGAGTGATGCGGGCATTGCGGATGGAAACGCGACGGAGATCGGAATAGGAGGCACGATGGTGATGGTGGCAGAGACCGATTTGGTGGTATCGGCCACCGACGTGGCCGTGATGGTCACCGTCCCGCCGGAAGGAACGGTCGAGGGAGCGGTGTAAACGACAGCGCCGAGTTCATTGCTGGCGCTGAATGACCCGCAGGCGCCTGCGCTGCCGCAGGTGACCGCATAGGTAACCATCTCGTTCGTGTTGCTGCCTCCAACTCCGATCGCATACGTCGCCGCGGCGTAGATGGTTGCCGAGGCGTTGACGGCCAGCGTCGCGGGCGGAGTGGCGACAAACAAGACGGAAATCGGCTGCGAGGGCTGCGTTGGCAGCGTGAGAGGTGGAAGACCCGGGAAACCGCAACCGGCGAATCCGCCGATCATGCCAATGCCTATGAGGGGAAGGATTCTTTTGCAGGATGTCATTTCGTTTCTCCGTTCCGCTCCGCGCAGGCAGAGGTCGAAAGCCTTTGCCTCGTTCCAAGTCGAATACTCTCTGCCGCATTGGACACGCCAACGTCAACTCCGGTTAGGAGGAATTCGATATGTGGGGCATGTGGTCGGCTGCGAAACGTGCTCTTTGGGAGGAGAAAGAAGGACACAAGCAGGATGGAGCGACTGGAAAACGGCTGTGTAGAGAGCAAAGTGGCAGGTTTGGGGCGCATTGCATCCCAGGTCTTGGAATCAAGGCCCAGAGGAAGCCCCATGCTCGGTCTGAGCTACAGCGCCGTTTCGCCGCGTTCGTCGTTGCGGATGCGGATGGCATCCGCGACCGGGCTGACGAAGATCTTTCCGTCGCCGATGCGGCCGGTGCGGGCGGCGCCGATGATGGCCTGGATGGTTTTCTCCTTCTGTTCGTCCTTGACGACCAGTTCGATCTTCACCTTGGGCAGAAGGTCGACCGTGTATTCACGGCCGCGATAGAACTCTGTGTGGCCCTTCTGGCGACCGTGGCCGCGGGCTTCCAGGATGGTCATGCCTTCGATGCCTGCCTCGAGCAGGGCATCCTTGACTGCGTCCAGCTTGGAGGGCTGGAGAACCGCTTCGATCTTGATCATATGCAAAACGCCTCGTTTGACAGGGTAACAGGCGGGAGGGGGGATTGCGACCCTCCCGCCAAAAGTTTTGACAACCGCAGGTTCCCTTCGATTTCACTCAGGGCAGGCTTTCGACTTCGGCCTCCGCGGCGGCCTCTGTTTGCAACGACAGCTACTATCGCCGTGCCTTGATTGTTTCGTGCTTTCCCAGGTCCCCAAATGCTAGGGACCTGGGGCACCCAGCCTCCGCCCAGAATCACAGCACCCCCGGCCCGGATCTCTTGGAACCGGACCGCGGGACCATCGGTTACGAGGCGAGGTCGTAGCCCTCCTCGTTGTGCTGGGAGATGTCGAGGCCGGCGGCTTCATCTTCGGCGGAGACGCGCAGACCCATGACTTTATCCACGACAAAGAGCAGCACCAGCGTGCCAACGATGGAGATGCTCCAGGCAATGGCGACGCCGGCGAGCTGGTTGACGATCTGATGCCAGTTGCCGTCGATGGCGCCCACGGGAGCGTCCTTGCCGAAGACGGGATTGATGACGCTGGCGGCGAATAGGCCGGTGAGGATGGCGCCTAGGGTTCCGCCGGCGCCGTGGACGCCAAAGGCGTCGAGGGAGTCGTCGTAACCGAAGAGGCTCTTGACGATGAAGACCATGGAGAAGCAGGCAGCGCCGGCGGCGAGGCCGATGAAGAGCGCGCTCATGGGCTGGACAAAGCCGGAGGCGGGGGTGATGGCGACCAGGCCGGCGACCGCGCCGGAGATGGCGCCCAGAGCAGTGGGCTTGCCGTTATGAATCCACTCGGCGATGGACCATCCGATGGCGGCGGCGGCGGCAGCGAAGTGGGTGTTGACAAAGGCGCTGGTGGCCAACGAACTGGCGGCCAGAGCGCTGCCGGCGTTGAAGCCGAACCAGCCTACCCACAGCAGGCACGCGCCGATGAAGCTTAGCACCAGCGAGTGGGGCTGCATCTTGGTGTGCGGGTAGCCGACGCGCTTGCCCAGGTAGAGGCAGCAGACCAGCGCCGAGACGCCGCTGGTGATGTGGACCACGGTTCCGCCGGCAAAGTCCAGCGACGGGAAGCGTCCGCCGGCGTTGTTGAGCAGTCCGCCGACGCCCCAGACCATATGGGCCATGGGGCAATAGACCAGCAGCGACCAGAGCGACAGAAAGATGGCCATGGCGCTGAACTTCATGCGCTCGGCAAAGGCGCCGGTAATCAGCGCCGGGGTGATGATGGCGAACATCAATTGATAGATCATCAGGGTCTGCTCGGGAATGGTGGGAGCGTAGTCGAGGTTGGGCGTGAGGGTGACGCCCTTTAGGAAGATGTGCTCGAAGCCTCCCACGAACCAGTTTCCGTGTCCGAAGGCGAACGAATACCCGACCAAAGCCCACAGAACTGTGACCAGGCCCATCATGGCGAAGCTCTGCATCATGGTGCCGAGGATGTTCTTCCTGCGGACCAGGCCGCCGTAGAAGAGAGCCAGTCCGGGGCCGGTCATCAGCAGCACCAGGGCCGCGGAGGTCAGCATCCATGCGTTGTCGCCGGAAAACTGAGCGTTAAAGGCAGCGGCCTGCGCCTTGGAACTGGCGGCCTGCGCCTCGGCAATGGCCTTCTGCAGGGCCTCGATTTGAGCCTGTGTGGCTGGAATCGTTGGGGCAGGGTTGGTTTGCGGGGCGATGGCCAGTCCCAGGGACGGGATTCCAAGGACGATGAAGAGGAACAGCAGCTTGATTGCACGACGACACATAAGTTTCCACTCCCAGAAGGATGCAGAGGGCCAAAGCCATGCGATGAGGCGGGATTCCGGCCGCCATTCCGGATGAACTGAACGATCTTGCGCCAACAAGGAGAGCCTGTGTGGTCTCAGGCCGTCGCCGGGGGCAGAATCCAACATGCGCACACGGGCGCAGAAGCGCCGATCCGCTGAAATGTGGATTTGTTCCATTCTCAAACGATTTTTATAAAGATAAGATAAAGCCCTCTGGCAATTTCACCGCTCATGGGCTAAAGAGGCTCTTGACCAGCCGCGGCTCAAGAACCCGAATCCCCTCGGGGACGAAAGTCCCTCTTTTTTGGTGCCACCTGTGGCACGACTGAAGTCGTGCCCTTGCAAAGCAGCATCGGAATCAGAGCTTCCCAATTCAGAGCATCTCAAGACTGCGTTCACGCCCGGGGGCCCGGGCGAACGAATCCGCGCCGATGCGCGTCCTTCCTTGCAGAGCAAGGGATGGCCGCTATGCGCGCCGAGGGACCAGGACAGCATGCGCCGATGCGATACCCTGTAGAAGCAGTCTCGGAGCCGGAGTTCAGGGAGTGAAGATGAAGATCGGAAGGTGGGCGCGGTTGTTGCTGGCGGCGGCACCAATGCTGGCTGGCGTTCTGGCAGGCTGCGGGAACTTCTGGGAGCCTCCAAACGGCGGCGGTGGCGGTGGCGGCGGAACTGGAGTCTCCAGCGGCATCTTCTATGTGCTGAATCAGGAGACCAGCCAGATTGCCGGCTACTCGATCGTTAAAGGCACATTGACCCCGGTTACCAACAGCCCCTACACGCTGCCCGGCTCCGCCAAGCCCCTGGCCATCGCCGTGGCGCCCAACGGGGCCTTTCTATACGTCAGCACGGCCGGCAGCGGAATCTACCTTTACACCATCGGCTCGGGGGGGGCGCTTACACTTGGCAACAGCTCAGGGGCTATCTCTGCCGATCTGGCCGCCAGCATGCAAGTCGACTCGACCAATTCGTGGCTCGTGGAGGCCGGTCCCAACCTGACGGAAGTCCTTGCCATCGCCATCAGCCCCACTACCGGCATGGTGACCTCGAAGACCGAGCAGACGGTAGCGCTTCCCGCCGCGACCGTCAACCAGCTCGCCATTTCGCCGGACAACAAGAACGTCTTTGTGGCGCTGGGCTCCTCCGGCACAGAGGTGATTCCCTTTGCCGCAACCAGCAGCACCCCATTCGGAACGGCCAGCAACATCCCACTGAAAGGTATATCTGCCGTCTCGGTGGCGGTGGACCCCAGCAACCGGCTCCTTTATATCGGCGAGATCGCCGTCTCCTCGGGAACCAGCAACACCGGCGGAGTGCGAGCTTTCAGCTACAGCTCGCTGCCCACGCAGAGCGAGGCCTCCGGCTCACCATACGCCAGCGGCGGGCTGGCGCCCTATGCCATCCAGCCCAGCGCGGACGGCAATTATGTGTATGTCGCCAACCGCACGGTCAGCGGCAGCTCAGCGGGCAACATCTCCGCTTTCTCCTTTACCGCAACCGGCACAGCCTACTCGCTCACCGCGCTTGGTTCCCCTGTTTCCGCCGGAACCACTCCTGTGGGCCTGGCCGAGGACAGCCTGGGCAATTATCTGCTGGTGGTGGATTCCGGCGGCAGCCCCGACCTGGAGGGCTACACCATGAGCGCGGGCGCGCTGACCTCCACCCTCTCTTCCGCAACCGGAACCGATCCCGTCCAAGTCGGCGCCATCGCCGCGCTGCCATAGGGGCTAGGGACCAGGGACTAGGGACCAGGAACTAGGAACTAGGAACTAGGGAATAGGGACTGGCCGCCAGATCTCTGATCTCTGATCCCTGATCTCTGATCCCTGATCTCTGCCCCCGAGACCTGATACCTTGAAACTGGAGGCAACGATGGCTGTGGAGGCAGGGCTGAAGATCGAACTGGGCAAGCAGGGCGTCTTCGTTACGACCATCGAAGAGCTGTACAACTGGGGGCGTCGCAGCTCCATCTGGCCCATGCAGTTCGGGCTGGCCTGCTGCGCCATCGAGATGATTGCCACCACCATGGCCCGCTACGATCTGGCGCGCTTCGGCGCCGAGGTCTTTCGGCCGTCGCCACGGCAGGCGGACCTGATGATCGTCTCCGGCACGGTGACCAAGAAGATGGCGCCGCAGGTGGTGCGGCTTTACAACCAGATGGCCGAGCCCAGGTATGTGATTGCCATGGGCGCCTGCGCCATCTCCGGCGGGCCCTTCAAGCAGGGCTACAACGTGCTCAAGGGAATTGATCGCTACATTCCCGTTGACGTGCATATTCCCGGCTGCCCGCCGCGCCCTGAGGCGCTGATGCACGCCTTCATCACGCTGCAGAAGAAGATCGATGGGCAGCATCTGACCGGGGAAGGCCGCCCGAGGCACCTGGACTCCGCCGCCCAGGGCGAGTTTCCCGTGCCCGTGTTCGGTGCACACGACCTGGAGCCGGCTTCGAATCCCGGCGTTTGGCCGGTACCGTTGGTGATACAGGGATCAGGGGTCAGGGATCAGGGGTCAGGGAACAGCAAATCATAGAGAAGGAACAGGGTTTGAAGACGATAGAAGAGACCAAGGCGGCGATCGAGGCGGCAGTGCCGGGCGCGGGGGTGGAGATTGTGCCCAACCCGAGCGTCAGCGGGCAGCACTCGCTGCGGCTCGCGCCAGGTCATGCGGTTGCAGTGGCGACGTTTCTGCGCGACAGACTGTCTTTCGACTATCTCTCGAACGTGACCGGAGTGGACTGGCCGGACAAGGAAGTCACAGAGAAGGTGAAGGGGACGCGCACGGCGACAAAGACCGTGGACGGCGTGGAATCAACTTTGGAAGAGACCGTCGAGGAAACGCGCAAGCGCGTGCTGCCGGGCTGGCTGGAGGCTGTTTATCACCTGTATTCGGTCGCGCTGAAGCAGGGGCCGCTCGTAATCCGCATGCGCACCGTGAACCGCACCGATCAGGTCGAGCTGCCTTCGCTGACTCCCGTCTGGCGGTCGGCGGAGTTCCAGGAGCGGGAGATATTCGATCTCTTCGGGATTGTCTTTACCGGGCATCCCGACCTGCGCCGGCTGCTGATGTGGAATAACTTCAAGGACCACCCCATGCGCCGCGATTACGTGGAGCCGGACGACTTCGAGTACGAGCCGACGGCGCACAACGAGGTGCTCAAGCGCGCGCAGGCGCACAAAAGCAGGGAATAGGGAATAGGACCTGGATGGCAGTTGCGGATAACAAGACGGACAAGCCGGAGGGTTGGAACCGCCCGCCGGTGATGGAGCCGGACGGCGAAGGGGAGCTGCTGGAAGTGGCCATGGGGCCGCACCATCCCTCGACCCACGGCGTCTTCCGCATGGATGTGGCGCTGGACGGCGAGCGCGTGATCCGGCTGAAGCCGGTCTTCGGCTACCTGCACCGCAACCACGAGAAGCTGGCCGAGGGGATGAGCTACCTGGGGTCGATGCCGTTCACCGACCGGCTGGACTATATCTGCCCGCTGACCAATAACTGGGCCTATGCGCTGGCGGTGGAGAAGCTGACTGGCCAGGAGGTTCCCGAGCGCGCCGAGTATCTGCGCGTGATCCTGGGCGAGTTGACGCGCTTTCAGAATCATGCCTCGTCGATCGGATTTCTCATTCAGGAGATGGGCGCCAGCGGGACGCCGCTGATGTACGCCTTCCGCGAGCGCGAGAAGATTCTCGACCTCTTCGAGATGCTCACCGGCGCGCGCATGATGGTCAACTACATGCGCTTCGGCGGCTGCCGCGTGGATGCGTCGGCGGCCTGGCTGGATGCGGCGCGGAAGGTGGTGGCAGGGCTGCCGGGGTTTGCCGACGAGATGGACCGGCTGCTGAGCGGGAACGAGATTCTGATGGCGCGCACACAGGGTGTGGGCGTACTGCGGTCGGAGCTGGCGGTGAACGCCGGGGTTACCGGGCCGATGCTGCGCGCCTCGGGCGTGAACTACGATATTCGCAAGGTGGACGGATACGGCATCTACAATCGCTTCAACTTCCGCGTGCCGCTGGGCGACCATTGGGACGTTTACGATCGCTACATGATCCGGCTGCTGGAGATGCGGGAGTCAATCAAGATACTGGAGCAGGCGCTCAAAGATATTCCCGCCGGCCCGGTGATGGACCCCAAGGCGAAGCTGCGCGGCTTCCGGCCGAAGCCGGGCGAGGCCTACGGGAGGATCGAAGCGCCCAAGGGCGAATTGGGATTCTATCTCATCAGCGACGGCGGGCCGAATCCCTATCGCTACCGGATTCGCCCGCCGAGTCTGATCAATTTGACGGTGCTCGAGGACATGGCCTTGGGCGAGAACGTGGCCGATGTGGTGCTGATCTTCGGCAGCGTGGATATTGTGTTGGGGGAAGTGGATAGATAGTGGTCAGTGATCAGGGGTCAGTGATCAGTTAGAGCGCGTCGACCGATCACTGACTACTGAAAACTGATCACTGGCAACTGCTTGGAGGCTTCTTGTTAGGCGAAGGCATACTGAAGGGCATGGCGGAGACGGCAAAGAACTTTGCGGGGAGCTTTATCTCCGCGGAGCGGCTGACGACCGTCCAGTATCCGGAGGAGCGCATAGCGCCCATCGAGGCCACGCGCGACTTTCCCTTCCTGGTGTATGACGGAGCGGACTGGGAGGCCGGATTGCGCTGCGTAGCTTGCCAGATATGCGAGAAGGAGTGCCCGCCCAAGTGCATTTATATCGAGAAAAGCGCGGACAAGAAGCCGGACTATGTAGGCAAGCCGCAGTTTTATCCGGCGAAGTTCGATATTGATATTTCCGTCTGCATGAGCTGCCAGATATGCGTCGAGGTCTGCCCCTTTGAAGCCATCAAGATGGATACGGAGTTCGAGCTGAGCACACCGGATCGCTTCGGCGGACTGCTCCTTGACCGCAAGCAACTGGCCAAGCCGAACGAGCATTACCACAAGATTCATCCCACCGAGGCGGCGCAAGTGGATGCGCGGCTGGCGGAGGGGAAGGCCAAAGCCGATACCAGGCAAACGAACGCTGCCATTGCCGCGGCCGTCAAGGGCGCGGAGATACCGGCCCGTCCGCCGGCGGGAGGAGACTAGCCCATGTTCGCGACGCTGGACCAGGTCTTCGTTCTCCTTGAGCACTGGCTGGTGGGATTCTTGCCTGCCGGTTGGCAGCCCGCGGCCGGCGTGGTGCTCAGCGTAGCAGTAATCGTGTGCCTGTTTCCGGCGCTGTTTGCGCTGACCGTGCTGCTGGAGCGCAAGGGGTTGGGGCGCATGCAGAATCGGATCGGTCCCAACCGCGTGGGGCCGTTCGGAATCCTGCAGCCGATAGCCGATGCCATCAAGTCGCTGACCAAGGAAGACATCGTACCCACGCGCGCCGATGGAGTGGTGCATTTTCTGGCGCCGGTGGTGCAGGTGGTGGCTGTCTTCATGGGCTTTGCCGTGCTGCCCATGGGGCGCAACATGACGCTGGTGAAGATGGATGCCAGCCTGCTGTTCTACTTTGCCATTGGCGCATCGACAGAGCTATCGGTCTTCATGGCCGGGTGGTCGAGCCGCAACAAGTACTCCCTGCTGGGGGCCATGCGCGCGGTGGCGCAG
>JBEKDH010000184.1:0-7679 GCA_050014455.1 Occallatibacter sp. | reverse complement strand
CGCGCAGGTTCACGCCCAGCTTGTCTCCCTGCCGCAGCAGCAGCGGCTCGTACTCGCGTCCCAGAAAGTCCACGGCGAAGCCTTCGTGAATCTCGCGCTCGATCCAGTCCACAGCCTCGCATAGGTCGTAGATGCTCTCAATCGTGTTGCCGGCAAGCTGATAGGGAAAGCCGAGCAGTTGGCCATCGAGATCCCAGTGATATTCCAGCCGAATGCCTTGCTCGCCGGGCAACTGAACGGCGGTAATGGTGATAAAGCGGGCCTGCGCCGCGTTCATCCCCTTGGCCAGATCGCGCACATTCAATGCGCCGGGGTTCAACCAGCGCACGCCGCCCATCTCGACCCACGGGTCGGCGATGCCCAACTGCTGCCGCAATGTTTCAATCAGGTTCTTGTCCGGTTTTGTCTCTACTGCATTCAATACCGGCGTCATACTGTACCTCCCGCTGCGGGGTTTACCGCCGGGCCGGCTGGAGCCGGCGTGACTGATGCGGCCGGCTTGGGAGCAGCAGGCTTGCGAGCGACGGTGTAGGACGTCTTCAACGCGCCGATGGTCACATACACGGGCGGGCATTCAGCGTCCTGACTCAGCGCATGGCTCTTGCAGCCGTCCACGCAGCGCCCACAAAAGGTACATTGGCCTGGATCGTAGCTCCAGGTGAATGTGCCCTTGCCGCTCTTGAAGTCGATGGCGCGCGCCGTGCAGCGCATCTTGCAGATGGCGCAGCCGGAGCAGAGCGCGGGATCGAAGCGCACCAGGCCCCGGTAGCCCTTGGTCACCTTGGGGCGCTCGGGAAAGAGCATCGTCCGCGAGCCGCCGCGCAGGTTGTTCCACAGCATGGCGAGAATGTTCATGACATAAGCCTCATGAAGAGCGCGGACGAAATGGCCAGGACCGCGAAGATAAGAGTGACTTGCCAGTAGAAGCGCACCGTGGTATCGATCGCCAGGCGCGCCGTGGCCGCCGCAACCACCGAAAGCAGCAGCACAACGCCGAACGAGAGCGCCAGGAAGAGCAGCACGGCAAGCCAGACTATTCCAACATGAGGAGCGGCCAGCGTGGCTACCAGCCCGGTAGCCGCAACCCACTCCAGCCCGTGCGACAGCTCCCACATGGCCAGTTCGGGGCCGGCGTACTCGGTCATCGGGCCGGAGTAAATCTCCTGCTCGGCGTTGGGCAGAGAGAAGGGATTCAGATGCAGCTTGGCGGGCAGGCACACCAGGATCGCCAGCACTCCAAGCCAGCGCAGCGGCGAAGCGGGAAGCTGCGCCAGCGCTTCCAACCGGAAGGTGTGCTGCGAGGCGGCGATGGAAACGATGGCCAGCAGGAAGACAACGTTATAGGCAACGCTGAGGACGGCCTCGCGCGCCGAGCCGATCTCGCCGAAGATGGACCGCGAGCTGAAGCCCGCGGCGATGATGCACATGGAGGGCAGCTCCAACAGGGCGAGCAGCAGGATCAGATCGCCTTCAAATCCGCCCGAGGAAGGCAGCACCGGCAGCAGGCCAACCGCGCCCCCAGCCGCCGAGACCGCGATCAGCGGCCACATCCTCATCAGCAGCCCGGCCGCTCCCTCGCGCGGCGGCGTATCCTTGCCCAGCAGCTTGATGAAGTCGAAGAACGGCTGCATGAATGGAGGACCGATGCGCCCCTGCATCAGGGCGACGGCCTTGCGTTCCACCCACAGCAGGAACCAGGCGGCCGGCACGGCGAAGAGCAGTCCGGGAAAGATGAGGAAGCGCGCCAGAGCAGTGGTTATGTTCATGGCTTGACCTCGCTGGCCGCCGGCACGGCGACTTTGGCGGCGTCGGGGGCGGCTGCACAGGCGCAGGCTTCGCCGCATCCTGATCCGGCCAAAGCCATCACCACTGGCTCGGCGGGCGTCTTGCCTGCGGCTCTGTTGGCCAGAATCTCCGCCGCCTTGGCCACGCCCAGAATGATGGCGTCGGGACGCGGCGGGCAGCCCGGCACAAACACGTCTACCGGAAGATGCTTGTTCAGCGGACCGGCGAGGGTGCGGCTGTCAATGAAGACGTTGGTCGTCGCCGGGCAGGAACCGATGGCCACCACGGCCTTTGGTCCGCACACCTGCCCGTAGACCGTCTTGATCGCGTTCACCGCGTTATGCGTAATGGGGCCTGTGACGCAGAGAATATCGGCGTGCCGCGGGCTGCCCTCCAGGCGTACTCCCAACTGCTCGGCATCGTAGCGCGGGGTGAGGCTGGCGATCAATTCGATATCGCAGCCGTTGCAGCTTCCCCCGTTCATGTGGAAGAGCCAAGGGCTGTGGCGCCGGCTGTAGCACATCAATTTGTTCCACAGGTTCATGGCCTTCCCCCCATCGGCATCCCGAGCAAGCTAGGCCACAGACCCGCAACCAGCACCAATCCGGTGAGCACAACAATCACGGCTTGCAATACCATCGGCTCACCTATTGGATGCGCGAGCGATGGCGGCGGACTCGAAGGCGGCGGATCGGGACCGCCCGGCGGCCCCCACCAAACACGGGTCAGAGCCAGCACATACGCGATCAGCGCGAAGATGGAAGAGAGCACAAAGACTGTCAGCAGAAGAGGATTAATCTGCAACGCGGTCTCATAGAGCCGCCAGCGGCCGATGAAGCCCATCGTCGGCGGTATGCCCAGCATGGCCAGCACCCCGAAGAGGAAGCCGAAGGCGCTCACCGGGTAGCGTGTGATCAGGCCCGTGTGCTCGCCGTCCAGGGCGCCGTCCGCCTCGGGACCGCTAAGGCAGGTGAAGAGCAGCGCTTTGGCCAGCGCATGAGTCGATGCGGCGATCATCGCTCCTTCGTATCCAAGGGTCTTCAACGAGAAGACTCCCAACAGAAGGAAGCCAACATCTTCGACGGTAGATAGAACCAGCAAGCGTTTCAGGCTGCGCTGCGTGAGCATCAACAGTGCGGCGAAGAACGAGGTAGCCGCAGCTACACCCAACAGAATTCCACTCGGAGGGAAGCTGGCGTGGTCAGGAAGGCACCATGACGAAATATAGAACTCTCCGAAGGCTGCCATGTCTATGACAGCAATAATCAGACCCAGTACTAGGGCCGGAACTTCGTCGGCCAGACGTAGAAGCCAGAATACGAGCGGAACGACAGCCAGCTTGACGCAAACACTGGTGAGCAAGAATGCCCAAAACCAAAATGGATCGGACCCCAGAATTTCCCCGGCCAAGGGCAAGGCGGACAGAACGACAACAGCTAGGTATGTCAGCTTTGCGGTAAGCGTCCGCGCACTTTGCCAGACAAGCGCCACAGTGACGAACGCCCCTAGTTCCAAAAGGCCAAGGTGAAGCCGAGGATAGGAAACAATCGGAACCGCCAAGCCTGCTACGGTGCAAACACCTGCCAGAATCATCAACGGGAGCAGGCGCCGGATCGACTTGAGTGAGAGAGCAGCGAAGATCAAAGCAACCGCAGCTACGGCACAAGCTGCAATCAGCAAGGCAGGCACCTGATTCGGAGGCACAACGGGCACATCAAGTTCCCACTTCCACTCGTATGCCCTCCAGTTACTCTCTCCAGGTCGATACCATTTAACTGCGACCAAAACCAAGCCCGCCAACGGAACAATGAGCGCCAACGCGTACCGCTCCATCCAGCCAACCACAAGGCCCAGCACGCGCGAAGCAGCCTGCAATCCGCTCCAGACGCCCAGATAAACCCGATCCACGTTGGACCACTTGAAGAACTCATGCCAGTTCTGCAGGAAGATCTCGGAGAAGTCGCCCGCCGTGAGCCTGTCCTGGTCTGACAGCGGTTCGCCGCCGGTGAAGATTCCGCCGCCTGCCCCGGCCAGCGCAGCTCCGCCAGCCGCCTGCGCCGGGCGAGCGACGTAAGCTATGGCGTAGATCAGCCCGCCCAGCACCAGCGAGACCACCGCCAGCACCAAACCGCCCATGCTTGAGAAGCTCCCCGCATCCGAGGAAAGCCCAAGCCAGGTCACATGCACGCCCACCCCTAGCCCCAGAGCGCTCAGAATCGGATTGAGCAGGTAGATCACAGCCAACTGCGGCGCGATGCCCAGCACCACGCTGCCCACGGCCATGAAGCCCATGCCCCAAACCATCGTCGGCGGAGACTCGTGGGCGTCCTTGGTGGCCTCGGTCAGCGGCCCCAGGAAGACCGCGCTGGTCGCCTTGGCGCAAAGGAAGACCGTGCCCAAACTTACCGCCCACGCCACCATTGCCGGAACCGCCCATCCGGCCTGTAGCGCCGCCGCGTAGAGCATCCACTTGCTGGCGAAGCCGCTCATCAGCGGAATACCCATCATGCTGCCCGCGCCGATCAGCCACGACAGCGTGGTGTGCGGCATGCGCTGCGCCAGGCCGCCCAGCTTGTTCATATCCCGCGTGCCGGCTGCATGCTGTACCGAGCCGGCCGTCAAAAACAAACCGCCCTTGAAGAATCCGTGATTCAGGCAATGCAGCAGCGCGGCGGCAACGGCCAGCGGCGTGCCGATGCCGATGCCCATCATCATGTAGCCGATCTGGCTTACTGTGGAGAAAGCCAGCATGCGCTTCAGGTCGGTTTGCACCATGGCATACATCACGCCCACGGCCATGGTGACCGTGCCAACCCACACCAGGCTTCCGCCCCAGGCCGGCGGCCACGCCCCAAAGCTGTGCATGCGGCAGGCCAGGTAGACGCCGGCCTTCACGTAGCAGGCCGCGTGCAGCAGGGCGCTCACCGGCGTCGGCGCAGCCATCGCCTCGGGAATCCACGTATGCAAAGGCACCTGCACGCTCTTGGCCACCAGCGCCACAAGCATCAGCACAAAGATTCCGCCAGTGAATGCCTGCGCCACCTTGGGGTCGGTCCACAATGCGCTGCCCGTGCGGAAGTAAACCGCCAATATGGCCGCCAGCAGGCCGTAGCCCGCGATGTGGGTCATCAGCAGCACCTTGCGCGCTCCCGCCACCGCCTCGCGGTTGGTGTACCAGAATCCCACCAGGCTGAACGAGCACAGCCCCACCACCTCCCAGCAAAGGTAGAAGAAAAACAGGTTGGCGCTGTACACCAGCCCGACGAAGCCCGCGATGAAGATCAGCATCGAGGCGTAGAAGCGGGTGGCGGCCTTGTCGTGGGCCATGTAGCCGATGGAATAAAGCAGCACAAAGCCGCCCAGCCCCGTCCCCATCAACGCGAAAAGGACGCTGAGCGCGTCCACGTGGAGAACCAGGGCCAGCGGTCCATCCCACTGCAGCAAGTTGACTTCGACGGCCTGTCCTGCCCGAACCGCCGGCCCCATGCCGGCACCGATTACGGCGAGCACTGCCGGCAGACAGGCTACGGCAGCCAGTATCCCCTTCGTGCGGGCTGAACAGAGCCGCGCAACGAGAATCTGCAGCACCGCACCCAACAAAAGTGAGCTTGGCGCAATCAGAACAAGGGTCGCAGCTGTCATGTCTAGAATGTTAGTGCGCCGTCTGCTCTTGAGATGTGATGCGCCTCACGCGCAGGATCGCATTTCGCAATGTGGGACGCTGGCCCGCGCGACTCCCGGATAGGCCTCGCGCAGCCAGCCTGCGGCTTCTCCAGCGCCCTATGAGAAACTGGAAGAGCGGCAATTCTCCGGCGCATCCGGGTGTCCCAGGTCCTCCGCCGCGGCGGATGAGATCTGGGACACCAAGCCGCGCGCGCCTTGAACCCAACCCCAGCTTCATCCGGCCCGGCGTCCTTACCCCGCCGCAGCCCCGATACAGGAACCGGAACCAGAATGATCGGCGTCAGCAATGTAACCATGCGCTACGGCTCGAAGGTGCTCTTCGAAGACGTGACCGTTACCTTTATTCCCGGCCGCCGCTACGGCCTTACCGGACCCAACGGCAGCGGCAAATCCACCTTCATGAAGATCCTCAGCGGCGAGCTGGATGCGCAGAAGGGCAATGTGGCTCGTCCGCGCAAGCTCGGCGTCCTCCGCCAGGATCAGTTTGCCTTCGACGCCTATCGCGTCATCGACACCGTCATCATGGGCAACAAGCCCCTCTGGGCCGCTCTAGAAGAGCGCGACCGCATCTACGAGAAGCCCGAGTTGACCGACGCCGACGGCATGAGGCTCGGCGAGCTTGAAGGCGTCATCGGCGACGAGGACGGCTACACCGCCGAGAGCGATGCCGCTGTCCTGCTCGATGGTCTCGACATTCCCGAGGAAGTCCATGAGCGCCGCATGGGCGAGATCCAGGGCGGCCAGAAGATGCGCGTGCTGTTGGCCCAGGCCCTCTTCGGCAAGCCCCAGGCCCTGCTCCTCGACGAGCCCACCAACTACCTCGATCTCGACTCCATCCACTGGCTCCAGGACTTCCTGCTGAGCTACGACGGCACCCTCATCGTCATCAGCCACGACCGCCACTTCCTCAACAGCGTCACCACCCACACCGCCGACATCGACTACCAGACCATCATCACTTACACCGGCGGCTACGACGAGATGGTGATGGCCAAGACGCAGATCCGCTCCACCCTCGAAGCCCAGAACGCCCAGCGCGAAAAGAAGATCGCCCAGCTCAACGACTTCATCGCCCGCTTCGCCGCCGGAACCCGCTCCTCCCAGGTCACCAGCCGCCGCAAAGAGGTCGAGCGCCTGCAAACCAATGAGCTGGCTCGCTCCAACATCGCCCGCCCCTACATCCGCTTCGACCAGAACCGCCCCAGCGGCAAGCATGTCCTCGAGTTCAAGCACATCACAAAAATCTACGGCGAACACAAGGTCATCGACGGCTTCACCGGCAAGGTCATGCGCGGCGAGAAGATCTGCCTCATGGGCCGCAATGGCGCCGGCAAGACCACCATGCTCAAGAGCTTGCTCGCCAACTATCCCGGCCTTGCCGACCCCGAGTTCAACCTCGACTCGGGCGCGGTCTCCTGGGGCCACGAAGCCCAGGTCGGCTACTTCCCCCAGGACGTGGGCGCGACCATCGAGCACGGCCTCCCCATCACCGAGTGGCTCCATCGCTGGAAGCCCGACGCTCACGTCGAAGACATCCGCGGCATCCTCGGCCAGATGTTATTCGCGGGGGATGAAGGCGAAAAGCAGACCAAAGCGCTTAGCGGCGGCGAGCAGGCTCGCCTGGCCTTCTGCAAGCTCATCCTCACCAAGCCCAACTTCCTCATCCTCGACGAGCCGACAAACCACCTCGACCTCGAGGCCATCAACGCCCTCAACATCGCCCTCCAGCGCTACGAAGGCACGGTCCTGCTGGTCACCCACGACCACGACCTTATCGACGAGGTCGCCACCCGCCTCTGGCACTTCGACGAGCACGGCATCGAAGACTTCCAAGGCCCCTACGAGGAGTGGAAGGGCAAGCACAATTAGGCATCTTGCCGCAACTATAACTGAAACTTGTATTCCTCCCCTGCCTTCATCTTCAGAATAAGATCAAGCAGGTCCTCGGAATACTTATGCACAACCGACTTCTTCCCAGCCTTCGTCGCGCTGTGGTACCGATTGTCGCTCATCTTAATGTTTATCCCATTTTCCTTAGTAAGCCTGTCGAGAAATGGCTGAACCCTTCCCCAACTTACGTTTTCGATTCCCATGACTTTCTCTGCCAGCAGAGAGAGCGTATAAGGAAAGTCCGCTGAATTTGAAGTTGGTCTGCTTATAGTTGTTATACCGAACAGCTTTGCAAAGGACCTTCTGTCGGCGTTAACCGC
>JBEKDH010000183.1:0-7741 GCA_050014455.1 Occallatibacter sp. | reverse complement strand
CTGCCCTTTTATGGGCCCTCGCCCCTGGCCGCGATGAACGACCGCCTGCTGAACCACCCCACGCCTCCCAGCGTCGCCGACCCTTCCATCTCTCCGCAACTGCAGGAGGTTCTCTATCGCGCACTGGAAAGGAATCCGGCAAACCGCTATCCGAGGGCGCGCGATTTTCAGTTCGATCTCGAGCACCTGGATCAGGTCGGCGTGGAAGACCGGGAAGAGTTGCGCGACTGGCAGAAGCGCAAATCCCATATGTCGCGCAAGATTCTCTATTACACTGGCCTAGCTCTTATCCCGGTTGCGATCCTTTTGCTGATGGTGCTTATAGCCCACCACAGGTAGAGCGGCTCTCCAGTCTGAATGTGCTTGCTGGCTCCTCTTCCGCTAAGGAGAAGGCTTGCTATATTCTTGTACGCGGCAAGCCGCGCCCTGACGAGAGCGTCTCCAGGGGCCTACGGACGAGGGCATGGCTTCACCGGAAGTGACGCCGGAAGGGACTTTCGCCGCATGGGAATCGCTGCAGATTCGAAGGCTGAAGGCGCGCACCTGGCGATTGAGATGGCGAAGCCGCCCTCGCGCCTTGCCGTCTTTCTCTATGCATTTGCGGCGGCAACGTTCTTCGGCGCCATCAACGCGGTACAGATCATTAGCGTCGACAACGGGCAACATCGTTGGACCGAGGCTTTTGCGCACGCGCTTCTGCTCTGGTATCTCTTCTTGCCCATCGTTCCTCTGGCCATCGCGCTGGCGCAAAAGCTGCCGGTGGCTCAAGGACACAGGCTGCGCAACCTCTGCATTCACTCCCTCATCGCTCTCGCTGTGGGAGCCATTCATCCCTACGCTTACGTGCTGGCTTACTCGCTTGCGATGCAGCCGCGCTGGGCGATCGCGGTGGCCAGGTTCTCGCTCCCCTATATGCACTACTGGTACATGCAGGATCTGCTGATGGCGGTGCTCGCTTATGCCATGACCGTTGCGGCCACCCATGCCTTCCTTTACTATCGAAGTTTTCAACAGGGTCAATTGAGAGCCGCTCAGCTGCAGGCTCAATTGGCCAACGCCAACTTGACCGCACTCAAAATGCAGCTTCACCCTCACTTCCTCTTCAACGCGCTGCACTCCATCTCGGCTCTGCAGATGACCGACCGCGACGCTGCGCAGAAGATGACGGCGCTGCTGGGTGATTTTCTGCGCATGACGCTGCGCGATCTCGACCGGCAGGAGGTTCCGCTCCGCCAGGAGTTCGAGTTCCTTGAGCGCTACCTCGCCATTGAGCAGATGCGCTTCGGCAGCCGCCTGCGCTTCAGCGTGGAAGCGGCAGCGGAGATTCTCGATGCCGCCGTGCCGCAGCTTATTCTGCAGCCGATAGTTGAAAATGCCGTGCGCCACGGCATTGCTCCCTACGGCTGCGGGGGAGAGATCGCCGTGAGCGCCGCGCGCGATCACCAGCGCCTGCTGCTGACCGTGCAGGACAGCGGTCCGGGGATTCTGGAGGAGCGGCTCCATGCACCCGCGCCCGCCGGTCTCGGCCTGGCTAACACCCGCGCCCGTCTCAACCAGCTCTATGGAACGGCACAGCATCTGACTCTGGAGAACCTCGCCGGCGGAGGGTTCCGCGTCCAGATCGAGATTCCATTTCACATCCCGGAAGGAGACGAGGAGCGCAGTTCGTGAATCCGCATCGCATCCGCACGCTGATCGTTGACGATGAGCCGCTGGCTCGCGCCCTGCTGCGCAGCTTTCTGGCCGAAGACTCCGAGATGGAGGTAATCGGCGAGTGCGGAGACGGTTATACGGCCATCGAGACGATCGAATCTGCCGCGCCGGAGTTGGTCTTCCTCGACATTCAGATGCCGGACCTGGATGGCTTTGGCGTCTTGCGTGCCCTGGCTCCGGCGGCGATTCCCAACCTTGTCTTTGTCACAGCCTACGACCAGTTCGCACTGAAGGCCTTCGATGTTCATGCCATCGACTATCTGTTGAAGCCCTTCGACCGCGAGCGATTCCAGCGGACGCTCGACCGCGCCAAGCAGCAGATAACCCTCCAAAAGCGCGAGGATGTGCAGGCAGCGCTGCTGCGGATTCTCAGCGAGCAGAGCGCGCGCCCGCAGCCACTGAAGCGCATTTTGGTGAGATCGGGCGAAAAGGCATTTTTTGTGCGTCCCGAAGAGATTTCGTGGATTGAAGCGCAGGGCAACTACATTGCGCTGCACGTGGGCGCGCAGTCCTTTCTTCTGCGGCAGACCATACTTACTATGGAGAAGCAGCTCGATCCGGCCAAATTCCAGCGCGTGGAGCGCTCCACGATCGTCAACCTGGACGCCATTCGAGAGATGCATCCAGCCGGGCGCGGGGAGTACGGGATTATCCTCAAGAATGGCGTCGAACTCAAGCTCAGTCACACCTATCGCGAATCCTTCCTTCGCTCCGCCTCCGGCGCTCTCTGACGCGGAATCAAGCTCCACAAAGGCGCCTTCGTCCCTGCTCTGTGCGCCTTCGTCACAAACTTCAGAAAGATTGCCCAGGCCGCATGGATAATCGTTTCTGCGTGACGGAAGTACTTCCGCTGCGGAGGCGCTTGTCTATGAGAGAGTTATTCGGGTTCGTCGCCACTCTGTTTCTTGTCGGCACGATGAGCTGCAGCGGAGGCAATCAGGCATCGGCGGGCAATCAGTCGGCAAGTTCAGGTGGTTCGCCGCAGATTCCGGCTGCGCCCACGGCTCTCACGGCCTCCGCCGGCGATGCGCAGGTTTCGCTCACCTGGAGCGCCAGCGCTAACGCCAGCAGTTACAACGTGAAGCGCGGCGTGGTCAGCGGAGGACCGTACTCGCTGGTGGCTTCCACCCCTTCGGCCTCCTTGACAGACACTTCGGTGAGCAATGGGACGACTTACTATTACGTCGTTACCGCCTATAACACCGCCGGCGAGAGCGGTAACTCGAATGAGGCGTCGGCGACGCCCGCGCACACGCCCACCACCTATTATGTCTCGCCTTCTGGCAGCGACTCGGCGGGTGGAACGCTGGAGCAGCCCTTCGCCACCGTCCAACATGCGGTGAACCAGCTCTATCCGGGCGACACGCTCTACCTGCGCGCGGGCAGTTACCACGAAAACGTGACCCTGGCGCGCTCCGGCACAGCCAATGCGCCCATCACGCTGGCCGCTTATTCCGGCGAAACCCCAACGCTGATCGGCGCTCAGCCGGTCACAGGGCCGTGGACGCTCTCCAGCGGCTCCATCTACAGTGCGCCGTGGCCCACGCAGCCGTTGCAGGTCTTCTCCGACGGCCATCTGCTCAACGAGGCGCGCTGGCCGAATTCGCCTATCGAAAGCCTTGCGGGCATGACCTATTCCATCGCCGACGCGGGCGACGAGACCTCGCTGACCAAGGCCAATCTGCCCCCCGTGGATCTGACCGGCGCGTGGCTTCGCGTTATGGCCGGTGAGGCATGGGTGGGCTATGAGCGCCAGATCGTTACCGACGACCAGGCCACCGGCAAGCTCACCTGGAGCGAGCCCGTCAACCAGCTCTCAATGCTGATTCCCCGGCGCGGCAACAAGTTCATTGTCTTTGGCAAGCTGAATCTGCTGGATGCTCCGGGCGAGTGGTATTGGGACCCGAACGCGCAGATGCTTTACGTCTGGACACAGGATGGAGCGTCGCCGACCGGACGCATCGAGGCAGGCGTCGCTCCCGACGTGCTGAATCTGAGCGGCCAATCCTATATCACCGTCAACGGCCTCCAAGCGCGCGGCGGCTCGTTCAACCTGCAGAACAGCACCTCCTGCGCCATCAAGAACTTTCTTCTCTATGCGCCCAACTGGATACGCGGTTACGATGGGTATAACGTTAACCCTCAGTTTTATGGCGGCATTGAAGTCTCCGGTTCGGGCAATCTGATCGATGGCGGCTTGATCGAATTCGCCGGACGCGCCAGCATTTACCTGGCCGGCTCCGGCAACACCGTCAGGCAGGTGACGATTCAGGATTCAGGAATGACCTGGAGCAACGATGCGGGCATTGTCGCCTCGGATGGCACTCAGAATCTAATTCAGAACAATACCATTCAGCGCACTTCCCTGGCAGGCGCTACCTTAGGAAGCCAATTGAAGGTTTTCAACAATCTAGTCACGACCCCCTGCCTCTTCATGGAAGATTGCGGCAACGTCAACGCCTGGAGCCCGGATGACCAGGGGACGGAGATTGCCTACAACATCCTCCAAAACAACCAGGTCCGCTGGGGCGCGGCGATCTATCTCGACGCGGGAAGCCATAACTTCTATCTGCACGACAATCTCGCCCAGCAGATTCTGTGGAGTGGAGCCAACATCACCAGCACGGACACCATTGAAAACAACACCTTTCTCGACGTGCAGCACCAGGGAATCAATTTTGTTCCTGGTGCAAATGTAATTGGCGCAGACTGGTCGGCGGGGATTGCCGCGCACAACCAGGTCGGCGAGCCATTCCCCATTGAAGTAGGGCTGGCGCAGCCCACCAGCATCATTCCCGACTACGCTTATTACTTCGCCTACGTCGCGTTGGCGCCCTCGCCCGGTCCGCGGCGCGTCGAGGTGGACTTCTCGCAGATGGTGCAGCCGGCATGGAGCCAGAACCAACTGCCGATGGACCTCTCCCAAGTGTGGGCGATCGAATTCACCCTGGATCCGATTGTCAACAATTTCAGTTACACCGTCAGCAACCTGCGCATGCTCCCCGCCGGAGCCATCGGCGACACCGGCGCGGTCGCCGTCAACGGAGGCAACTGGACGGTCAACTGCAACGGAGGCTCGACCTGCGCGCTGACCAATGCCGACCCAACCACCTGGGGCGAAACGGGAAGCAGCGTCTTCGACGGCCAGAATGTGCTAAACGCGCCGTTGCAGTCGAGCCTGAACGACCTGACGGCATATCGCGGCCTGGCCTTCGAACTCGCCGGTTCGGCATCGAGAACCTATAACTTCCAGGGCTATCAGGATGTGGACAACGGCCCCGCCGCCGAACCCGGCCGGGGCGCCACGCTGCCCGCCAACATCGGGGCAACTCCAGGTTATGTTGCGCCTTGACGATAGCCTCTCGGCCGGCACGAACTCCGAGACGTGTGCCTGCCGAGTCTTTGGGTTCTCCCAATTGATCGGCAAGTCTCCCTATCAATGCTCTGCCCGGCCCTCGCCGGGGGCGCAGCCAACTCCTGCCCGTTGACCTTCCCCTGCCTGTCCACCGCATACAGCTTCTCTTCCTGCCGATTCTCCCCAATCGCGCTTTCTCGCTTGGTGGCCGCGATGGGTCGGCCAGGGGTCGTTCGGGCATGTGTGGATGATCTTCGCCGGGCGGGTCTTGGGCATGCGAGTATAGCCCTGTATCCTGAGCTGGAGGCTATTGGTGCAAAGCAGCCGGGGCTGACAGAACCTCAAGAGGAATTCGTTCATGGGGCAGGATCTTTTCGATCTAAGCGGCAGAATTGCTGTGGTGAGCGGCGGCACCACGGGTCTGGGGCTGGCAATTGCTTTGGGCATGGCCGAAGCCGGAGCTGAGGTTGTGGCCAGTTCCCGGCGGCCGGAGCAGGTGGAGAATGCGGCTGCCGAGATTGAAGCTCTGGGGCGGCGGACTTTGCGTATGGTGAGCGACGTGTCCGATCGGAGCTCGTTGCAGGCGCTGCACGACGCGGTGATAAAGGAGTTCGGCAGAGTGGATATTCTGGTGAATGCCGCCGGGATTACATTCAAGGCGCCGGTGCTGGAGCTGGACGAGGCCGATTGGCAGCGAGTGATGGAGACCAACCTGACAGGAACGCTGCGCGCCTGCCAGATCTTCGGCTCGACGATGGCCCGGGCCGGGTATGGGAGGATTGTGAACATCGCGTCCTTGTCTTCGTTTGTGAGTTTTCACGAGGTGGCTGCTTACTCGGCCAGCAAGGCGGCGGTGGCGTCGCTCACCAGGTCGCTGGCTGTGGAGCTGGCGCGTCAGGGCGTCAATGTGAATGCCATCGCGCCAGGGATATTCCCTACGCCGCTGAATGAGGGCTTTGTCGAGGGAACGCCGAGGGGGGAAGAGCTGCTCTTGCGGACGCCGATGGGCCGGTTTGGGCAGGCGCGGGAGGTGGCTGGAGCGGCGATCTTCCTGGCGTCGGAGGCATCCTCGTTTGTGACCGGGCAGGTCATTGCGGTCGATGGCGGCTTCCTGGCCAGCGGAGTGAACCAATGACGAGGGGTCAGGGGTCAGGAAAAAGCGAAAGCGTGACTTATTTGGAGTTAGGGAGCGGAGAGTAAATGAAGATTGCCAATGCGTACGTGAACATCACTTCTCCGGGCCGGAACTTTGTCACGCTGAAGATTGAGACCGATGAAGGGATTTACGGGCTGGGCGACGGGACCCTGAACGGGCGCGAGCTGGCGGTGGCGAGTTATCTCACGGACCATGTGATTCCCTGCATTCTTGGCCGCGATCCCTTTCAGACTGAAGATATCTGGCAGTATCTCTATCGCGGGGCTTACTGGCGGCGCGGGCCGGTTACCATGTCGGCGATTGCGGCGGTGGACGTTGCGCTGTGGGATATCAAGGGCAAGGCGCTGAATACGCCGGTCTATAACTTGCTGGGCGGCAAGAGCCGCGAGGGGGTGCTTGTGTATGGGCACGCCAACGGCAAAGACACGGACCAGGCTCTGGAAGACGTGGCGCGGCAAATGGAGATGGGATTCAAGGCGGTGCGCGTGCAGAGCGGTATCCCTGGGCTTTCGACCACTTACGGCATCTCGAAGCGGCCGGGGCGGTATGAGCCGGCCGAACGCGGTCTGCCGCCGGAGCACGAGTGGTCTTCCGAGCTTTACCTGCAGCACGTTCCCAAGCTCTTTGCGCGGGCTCGCGAGGAGTTCGGCGATGAACTGCACCTGCTCCACGACTGCCATCACCGCTTGACGCCGATCGAGGCCGGAAGGCTGGGCAAGGAGCTGGAGCCCTTTCATCTCTTCTGGATGGAGGACCCCACTCCGGCGGAATTGCAGGAGGGCTTCAAGATTGTTCGCGAGCACACGACGACGCCGATCGCGGTCGGCGAGGTCTTCAACTCCATCTGGGATGCGCACGATCTGATTCGCAACCAGTGGATCGACTACCTGCGCATGACGCTCGTGCATGGGGGCGGGTTTACGGCCATCAAGAAAGTTGCCGACTTTGCCGCCATGTATCACGTGCGCACTGGCTTCCATGGGGCGACGGATCTGTCGCCGGTGACGATGGCCGCGGCGCTGCACTTCGACACTGCCATTCATAACTTCGGGATTCAGGAGCTGATGCCACACAGCGATGAAACCGATCGCGTCTTTCCTCACCAGTACACCTTCCGGGATGGATTGATGTATCCGGGAGATGGGTCGGGGTTGGGCGTGGAACTGGACGAGACCTTGGCCTCGAAGTACGAGTATCAGCGGGCATACTTGCCGGTCAACCGCAAGCTGGACGGTACGCTGACGGATTGGTAGGGATGTTTGAGCAACTCAAGTTTACCCGGACGACTGGAGCCGACACGGTTATCCAATCAGCCGGGGATTAACGCGCAAAGCTGATGTGCAAGCGCGTGCGCGTGGCTTTCGCAAATCGTTCGAGGGTGCGAGTCGATGGCAAAACCTTCCCGCTTTCCAGGCGAGCGACTACGGCTTGCGTGGTCCCCATCGCCATGGCAACCTGCTCCTGGGTCATATCCGCATCGGCGCGCGCTTTGATCATGGCCGACGCAAGGACGAATT
>JBEKDH010000182.1:0-7774 GCA_050014455.1 Occallatibacter sp. | reverse complement strand
ACGGGAAAGTTGATAAAGGCCTCGCCCGCGGCCCCCGTTGTGGCCGCGCGAACCATGCTCCGCTCCGCGGCCTTGCCCTTGGCCGCCTTCGTCTCAGAGTCCGCATCCGCGTCCACGGCGTCAAGGACCAGCGTGGCCTGGAGCCGCACCCCGCGATAGGGCTCGCGCGTGATGGGATTGCCGGCGTAAACCCGCACGCTCAGCGGCTTCCCGGAGACGAGTTGCTCCGGCCGGGCCAGCCGCAGCGCCAGCAGGTTCGACGCAATCGCGCCCACCGACAGAACGCCATGCGCAGCCGGCGCGCCGCCCGTCTCCAGCCGGTACGCGATGCGATACCAGCCAATCTCCGTTGCAGGATGGCCGAGCTTGTCCTTCGGCCAGGGCAGCGTAAGCGCAACCGAGCGGCTGCCTTCGCCGAGAGCGATGGCGGTCTCGCCGGAAGCTGCGCCCTCCGGCGAGAGCAGCCAGGCAACCGCGCGCTCACCCGCGCCGGCCGGAGCATTCAGCGGCAAAACAAAACGAATGGAGCCCTCGGCCAGAACGGCGCGAGCCTTGAGTTCGTTGACGGCGATTGATTCCGCTTTGCGAGCGGTTTGCGCGGGGACGGCCTGGCCGCCGAAAAGAGCCAGCGCTGCCCAAAAGCCGACGGCAAGCAACCGGATATTCATAGGGAGTCCATCGTACCAAAGCCGGAAGCGGATGGGATGTGATGAGCCGGCAGTTTCACTCTCCTGGGCAGAGCGCCATAGTCAAAGTTCCTCTTCGGCGCGCCAAGCTGGCTATCTTTCGTACCCATTTGAGCGTACAGTTCATTCACACGCCGGCTTCAGCAGATCCGATCCCAGATTGCCGGTTGCGCGCGTTGTTTTCTCACTTGATCTCCGCTACACGGAGATGCCATGTCCTACGTAGGCATCAACATCGGCGCACTGACGGTAAAGGTGGTCGCGGTTCGAGCCGGCGCGGGAAGCACCGAAGTGGTGGCCCATCGGGGACGCTCCATGGAAGTTCTGGAGCAGTTGCTGGCCGCACCGGAGTTCGCCGACGCAGAGTATTTTGGCGTGTCCGGCCACCTGGGCCACATCTCCGAGTTTGCCGGAATCCAGCGCGCTCTGCGCGAGTTGCGCGCGCGCGATGAGGGCGATTTTGACGCGGTAGCTTCGCTGGGCGGCGAATCCTTTCTGGTCTATACGCTTGCGAATGGAAGAGTTACCAACGTCTTGTCGCATAACAAGTGCGCGGCGGGCAGCGGCGAGTTCTTCGTGCAACTGATCGGCCGGATGGGGCTAGAAATCGACACGGCGATCGGCCTCTCAACTTCCGGAAAGGTGGTCCCGCTGGCTTCGCGCTGCACCGTGCATTGCAAATCCGACGTGACGCACAAGCTCAACCGCCACGAGGCAACGCCCGCCGACATCTTGAAGACGCTGCACGAAAGCATGGCCGGCAAGGTCGTCTCGCTCCTTGAGAAGGGACAAACCACGCTGCGGCGCGTGTTGCTGATCGGAGGGGTAACGCGCAACGCCGCCCTGCTGGACGCGCTCGCCGAGAAGCTGCCAGCGACCGAGTTCGTCGTGGCCCCGGAGAGCGCATGGTTTGAAGCGTGGGGCAGCGCATTGCTCACTCGCGACAATCCCCTCTACAAACAGCCGCAAATTGCGCGTCCGCCGCCCTTCGAGACGCTTCCGCCGCTCTATCGGTATGAGGACCAGGTGCAGCTGATGGCCGCGCCGCCCAAGCAGGCGCCTCCCGAGGGCCCGTTGGTTTTGGGAGTGGATGCGGGCTCGACAACTACCAAGGCGGTTCTGCTCGATCCCGCGACGCGTGCCATTGTGGCTTCACACTACGCGCGTACGCACGACGATCCAGTGGCCGCGGTTCGCGAGTGCCTCAAGGCCCTCATCGACCAGGTTGGCAATCGCCCCGTGGGTCTGGCCGGCACAACGGGCTCAGCCAGGGAACTGGTTGGCGCCTGCCTGGGAACGGAGCGGGTATACAACGAGATTTCAGCCCACGCCGCCGGCGCAACCCACTTTGCTGCGGATGTGGACACCATCTTCGAGATCGGCGGCCAGGACGCCAAGTACATCTACCTGCGCAATGGCGTGCCCATTGGCTATGCCATGAACAACGCCTGCTCCGCCGGCACTGGCTCTTTCCTCGAAGAGAGCGCGCAGGGCGATCTGGGGGCCGGCGTCTCAGAAATCGCGGACATCGCGGTGGGCGCGCCCGCTCCGGTCAAGTTCAAGGCCACCTGCGCGGCATTCATTAACTCCGACATCCGCATTGCCCAGCAGCAGGGCCAGCAGCGCGACAACATCCTTGCCGGACTGGTGTACGCCATCGCGGACAACTACGTCACGAAAGTCAAAGGGCAGCGCCCAGTCGGGAAGAAGGTGCTCCTGCAAGGGGGGGTGGCTCTTAACCGGGCGGTTGGGTTCGCATTCGCCCAACGGGTTGGGCGTCCGATTGTGATCCCGGCCAATCCGGAGTTGCTGGGAGCTCTGGGCGTGGCGCTGCTGGCGCTTGACCGGTCGGGCGGCGCGCTGGGCAAGGCCACCGATCTTGAGACTCTCGCCTCGGCAGAGATGAGACTGGTAGGCCGATTCCGATGCCAGGCGTGCAAGATGTACTGCAGCATCGAGCGCTTCGAGGTGGCTGGCCGAAAGTTCCCGTTCGGCGGCCGCTGCAGCCTGTACGAGAATGTGTGGAAGAGAAGAACCCGCACCGCGCCTGCCCCGGATCTGGTTGAACAGCGCGCCGCGATCGTCTATGGCAATGGCAAGCATCCCGGCCCGGAGCCAAAGCCAGAGGAGCCGAAGCAAGAGCCGCAGAAGCGCGATTATTGGGACGTTGGGCCCGCGCTTGAAGCTGCAAGGTCGTTCTTGGAGGAGTCCTTCGGTCAGCCCGATGCCAAGCCGCGCATCGCGGAGACGCGCATTGGCATTCCGCGCGCGCTGACCACGCACTCCTTGTTCCCCCTGTATTCGACATTCTTTTCCGCGCTGGGGATGGAGGTGGAGTTGTCCGCCGTGGACCTGCGGGGCGATCTGAAGTCTAACTCCGGCTTTTGCCTTCCGGCGCAGATCGCACACGGAGCGGTACTCGATCTGGCGCAAAAGAACGTGCGGCTGGTCTTCCTTCCGCAACTGGCGCGGATGCCCCAGAACGAACCTTCCAAGGATTCCTACCTCTGCCCGATCAGCCAGGCCGGCCCTTATTTTCTGGCCAAGGCATTTCCCGACATGCAATTCCTGGCTCCAGTTTTGGACTTCTCCGACGGATACGCGAACAACACGGCTATTACAGAGATGGCCGTGCGCGAGTTGGGATTCTCACGGGAGCAGGCCAATGATGCCTGGGCAGCCGCTGTCCGCCATCAGACGGATGCCGAGCGCGCTCTGATGAAGATGGGCCGGAAAGCTCTGGCACAGGCGCTGAGAGACGGCAAACCGGCGATCTTATTGGCCGGCCATAGTTACAACGCATACACGCCCGAAGCTTCGCAATCGGTGGGCAAGAAGCTCTCTAGCATGGGAGTGCTCGTGATCCCAGCCGATTGCCTCGATCCGGTCGGGGCTGGACCGACGGCCTGGCATTTCGCCAACCAGATATTGAATGCGGCATCGCTCGCAAAGCAGCATCCCAACCTTTTCCTGCTCAGTGTCAGCAACTTCAGTTGCACCATTGATGCTTTCACGCACTCGCTGCTCGCCTCCGAATTAGGTTCCAAGCCTTATCTAATTCTCGAAATCGATGCTCACACCGCCGACGCCGGCGTGCAAACGCGGCTCGAGGCATTTCTCGATGTGGTCGAAAATTACCGCGCGGCTCAACCCGGCCCGGCCAGACAATTTGTCCCTGCTACGCTGCTCACGGACGGAGTCGTTCTTGCTTCGAATGGCGAACGAGTCCCGCTCACCGATCCGCGCGTCGAACTGCATCTTCTTAACTTCTCGCAGTATCACGCCGAATCCGCTGCGATGGCCCTCGGCTGGCTCGGTCTGCACGCGGGCCGCGAGGTTCCCATCGCTCGCAGCCAGCTCGACCTGGGTCTGCAGTCCACCTCCGGTCGTGAGTGCCTTCCGCTGCCCCTCGCCATTGGACAGCTTCTCAATATCCTTCGCGATCGCCAACCCGGCCAGATCGTCGGCTTTTTCATGATGCGGGGTGGCGCTCCCTGCGCGGCAGAGGCCTACATGGAGTATTTCGAACGGTTCATCGTAGAACATCGGCTGACCGATGTTTTCATGGTGAGTCCCGGGCCGGACGACGGCTATCTCGGATTTGGGCCATCGATTCTGATGACCCATATGTCGCCGGCTATCTTGTTGGCGGATATTCTCGTCGAGATCGATTATGTTTTGCGGGTCGTCGGCGCCCCCGGCAGCATTGAGCAGTTCCAGCAGGAGTGGAAGCAATTCAGGATCGACGCAAGATCGCTGGATGAATTCTCTTCTCTGCTGCCAGCATTCGTGGAGCATCTGGCCGCGCTGCCACGGAAGATAGATCCCATGACTTGCCCCAAGGTCGTTGTCACAGGCGACTTCTTCGCCCGCTTCAGTCCCTTCTTCATGGATGGAGTGCGCGACCTTTATGCTGCGCGCGGAATCATCTTGAAGCCGGTCGATCTGGCCGAACTCTACCTCTACGTTACCTACGATGGGATGAGGAAAATGGCGAATCACTGGGGCCTGAATCCAGGAGGCTTCGCTCTGGCCAAAGCATGCACCAGGATGCTGGAACCCGACGGGCAGCAGTACCTGCAGCAATGGTGGGGATATCAGTCCGGAAGAAAGACCGAGCAACGCTGCCGCGATATCTTCTTGAAGACCGGACTCCTGGTCTCCGCACCCAACGATGTTGAAACGGTGTTCGAGACGAGCTCGAGACACATCTCGCCGCAGATCTTCGGTGAGGCCGTTCCAACCGTGGGCAAGGGCTTGATCGCCGAATACGAGGGCTATGACGGCATCATCTTGATCGGCCCATTCAACTGTCTTCCCTTCCGAATCTCCGAGGCCATCCTCAAGCCCCTCAGCATTCAACACGGCATGCCCCTTCTCAGCTACGAAACCGACGGCTGTGCAGTGGCGCCTGCCGTGCTCCGTCAAGTGGACGTGCATATTCAGCAGGTTCTGGAGCACTCCGCAAGGGCCAGTGAATGATTTCCAAAGCACGCGTCGATCTGACTCGAAGGCGTGTTCGCCAGTCGAGTGCGGCTGCGTACAAGCTTCCTGCCGGCGATCTGGGAGTTGATCCGCTGTGTAGGCTCGATTGGCGGGGAGCGTGGCTCAGCGCCAGGTTCCACCGTCCAAAGCCACAGGCTATCGATTCAGCCGGCAGCGACGGCGCAGAGCTTCGCAAAGCCCGGCCATCCCGGTAAGCAACAGCAGAGGTCGGACGGTTCCGGCGTAAGAAAGACGTCGAAGCCCACCGGCCTGTCTAACGCATGGCTAAAGGAGTCAGAGTATCAACCAGTGACTTCGAAAGTTCGCTGGTAGAGGCCATCCGGCGTTTCAAAGGGAATGGGATGTCAAAGAGCAAGCCCGCGTACGAGTTCACCCGGGGAAAGTCCATCGCCTCCCGCGACGATCTGCGAAATGCAGTTTCGCTTCGGCAGGCTCAGTGCAGACTCTCGACGCCACTTCATTTCGTTCAAAAGGGCAAGACGCGCACTTGCCGGTGCATCCCTCCGGCGGTTGTTGGTTTTCTACTCCTCGATGATCGCCAGATCCCATGGCGCCAGCGCAAAATCCGCGCCGTGCGCCAGAGGTTTTCCGTCGAGCAGATTCGTGCCGGAGGCGTAGGCGTAGTTGAGTTTCACTTCGGCGCCGGAGTAATTGAAGTAGTAATGGAGCCGTTTGCCCAGGCGGTTGACGCCGTGCTGCACGTGGACCGATGCGGGCAGTTGCTGGTCGGGGCCGGTCAAGCCGAGTTTTCCCAACTCCTGCTTGAGCACCGCGGTCTGTAGCTGGTCAGAAAGATAGGTTCCCTCGTAGAGCAGCGTTCCTGCGCCGAACTCGTTTTCGGTGATGGCCGGCCACTTGCCGAAGAATGGATGATCGTAGTACGCGAGAGGCTTGGCGTGCTCGGGCATCAGGAACTCGGCCCAGTAGGAGACCTTGTTTTCCTCCCCGGCGTGGAAGGGATCGTCCTTGAGGGCGAGCGGATGCTCCAGGCTGGAAAACTCCTGGTAGCTGAAGCCGGCCGCGTCGCGCAAGGGCCCGGGCGCGCGCACCCAGCGGACCGCGGAGTTCTCGTTGGCGAATCCACTTTTGAATGTCATCACCACGTGGCCGCCGTTCATCACGTAGTCGGAAATGCGCTGCAAGAGCGCGTCGTCTGAGATGTAAAGCGCGGGAACGATGAGCAGCTTGTATTGCGATAAGTCCGGTGTCTTTGGAAAGACAAAGTCCGCGCCGATGTTGAGGTCGTAGAGCGAGTGGTGCATCTGCTGCACCAGCGAGGCGTAACCATCCGCTTCGCCAGTCCAGCTCCTTGCCGGAACTCCGCCGCCATAGGGCATGAAGCTGATGGCATTGGCCGAGTCGCGGCTCCACAGGATGGCCACCTGGTTGTGAAGTTGAAGCCCCACGAGCGAGGGACCGATCTTCTTCAGCTCGTGCGCCGTCCGGCTCATCTCGGCGTACTCGCGGTTTGGTTCGAGATCGTGCGAGAGAATGCCCTTCCAGTAGGTCTCCTGGTTGGCCGCGATCGATGCCCAGTGCCAGTATTCAACCATGTTTGCGCCACCGGCGAGATAGGTGTACACATCCTCGCGCAACTGGCCGTCGTAAGGCGGGAACTGGCCTTGCGAGGTCCAGCCGATGGTCTGCGCGTTGGTCTCGGTCACCAGAAAATTCCCGTGCTTGAGCGAGCGCGAGAAGTCGGTCTGCAGCGCCTGGAAGGAACCGTCGTAGTGGTCCTGGGTGCCGTGGTAGATGTTGTCGGCGACGATGTCGAGCGCGCCAGCCACCGCCTCTTCGTTCACGTCGCGCTTCATCATGCCGCCGTAGTCGGTGGTGATGAACTGGGTGGGTCCGGCGCACTCGCGCACCAGCGCCGCCTGCCAGTGAAGAAAGTCGGTCACCCGCATCTGGCTCCAGCGTGTCCACTCCAGCTTGTAGCCGGTGGATATGGTCCCGTCGCGCCTGGGCAGGTCTTCCCAGGTGTGCAGGTTTTCGCCCCAATAGTTGAGGAACAAAGCCTTCGACAGCGCCTCGGGCGTGACGAACTTCTTCTCAAGATAATGCTGGAAGCCCATAAATACATCGGAATTAGCGGCGTCGTAACTCGACGTCTCGTTATCGAGCTGCCAGCCGATGACTGTGGGGTTGTCCTTGTAATGGGCAACGACGTGGCGAATCAGCCGCTCGGCGTAAAAGCGGTAGGCGGGCGAGTCGGTGTCCATGTTCTGGCGCAGCCCGTAAACGCTGGCGACAGCCTTGCCTCCAAACATGCCCGCGGGAATGCGGTCGGCCAGGATTTCGGGGTGCTGGCGGGCCATCCATGCGGGGATGGAGTAGGTGGGCGTGCCCAGGATGACCTTGATGCCGGCCTTGCCCATCGCATCCACCACTCGGTCCATCCATGCATACTCGAAGCGCCCGTCCTCCGGCTCCCACAGGCTCCATGTGGACTCGCCCATGCGCACCACGTTGAGGCCGGCGGCCTTCATCAGGGCCACATCTTTGACGAGGCGATCGGCATGGCCGGCATCGTCACCAGGCATGTACTCGTTGTAGTAGGCGGCCCCGTAGAGGACGGTGGG
>JBEKDH010000181.1:0-7811 GCA_050014455.1 Occallatibacter sp. | reverse complement strand
CGAGGCGCAGTCAAAGGTGGTGGAGGCCAAGGGCGAGGCGGACGCCATGCAATACACGCTGCCGCTGAAGGAGAAGCAGATTGAACAGAGCAAGCTGGAGGCCGAGGCGCGCAAGGAGGCGACCATCGAAAACGCGGAGGCCGATGCCCAGGCCAAGGTGATCGACAGCAAGGCCGAGCTGGAGCGGCGCAACCTGTTTGCCGATGCCGAGGCCAACCGCGTGCGGCTTATGGCGAAGGCCAACGCCGAGCGCATGACCAGCGAGGCAGAGCTGCTGAACAAGTCGCCGCTGCTGATTAACAAGATTGTGGCCGAGCGGCTCTCGGACAAGATCCAGGTACTCATGGTGCCATCGGATGGCAAGTTCTTCTTTGCCAACGACGTCTTCAAGGGCATGGCCAACAGCCCGGTCGTCAAGCAGGAGATGGATAGCCAGGACGCGCCGGCGCCGGGGCATTGAAGGAAACCAGTTGAGGCTTGCGACGCCGGCCTTCCGCGCAGTTCAATGCGCAGCAGACCGGCGCCCGCAAGGGCGGTACAATTCGAGCGAACAGTTACTCAAGAATGGAGATTCTTATGAATATGGGGCACAAACGTTTGTTGGCTATGACTCTTTGCGGCGGCTTTGTGTTGCTTCCGCTCCTCTTCGGTCAGCAAGGTTCGGATCAACAAACTCCGGCAAAGCCGAAGAAAGTGCTCACGCCGGAGCAGAAGGTCTATCGGCAGCAATGGAAGGAGTACATGGCGAAGCGGCAGGGCCTGCAAGCCCAGGCCAAGGCGGTTTTCGACGCCGAGATGGCCCGCGAAAAGGCCGGCGACTGCCCGGAAGCCAAAACCACTTATGACTTCAACATCTGTTACGGAGAACAGACGGCCATCACAGAGGAAAACCTAAAGAGTTATGAAGGAATTATCCGGGAGTTAATGGCTCCGCAGCCGCGAATGCCAGGAGAGTCTGCCACCGAAATGCATGGACCGGCAGGGCGCAGCCTTGCGCCGGAGGAGCAAACGGAGGAGTTCGAACGCGTGGAGCAAGACTGGAGGCAGTACCGCGAGACAGCCTGCACGGCTGCCTTTCACCAGTTCGACGGAGGCACGGGAGGCCCAAGCTTCCAGATGGAATGCCAACTGAAGCTGACGCGCAGCCACATGCGCGAACTGGATATGATCTACGGCTCGGATTTGCACATGTAGAGGCAATGAGCGCGGGCTCGCCTGCGAGCCGCTAGCGTCGCCAAACGATATAATCCGCGCAAGCGAAACAATCAGGGAAAGTTGCGTTCAATGAAGCTGGTCTGGCTAATTCCGGTGGTTTTTGGTGGGCTGACGGGGCTGATGGCGCAGACTACAAACACTGCGTCCGGCCCATGGGAGCAGCCCGCGGCCGCGCTGGCCGAGCAGATTGCCGGGATTCTTGGTCCGGGCCAGGCGCGGCTGACCATTCGCAACCTCTCCACGGTTCCCAGCGGCGAAATCTCCGCAATCCGGCGGCTGCTGGCGCAGGATTTGAAGGCTCACGGGGTTCTGGCTTCTGGCGCCGAGAGCGCCAATTCCATTCGCGTGACTCTCAGTGAGAACCTGCGCGAGCGGCTTTGGGTGGCCGAGGTGATCGAGGGCAACGAAACGCGGGTGGCGATGGTGCGCGTGGGTCCGGGCGCTCAGCAGCAGGCGCAGGCCGCAGGCGGAATTACGCTGCGGAAGCAGGCCGTGCTCACCACCGGCGAAGCGGTTCTGGCGGCCCTCGAAACCGCGGGCGACCTGGTTGCCGTCGAGCCCGAGGAGATCGTGATCTACGGGCACACCGCCGAGGGCTGGCGGGAGCGGAAGCGGGTTGCCATAGGCCAGTCGAGGCCGTTGGCGCGCGACCCTCGCGGGGTCATCTTTCTAGCGACGGGCGGCGAGGGCTTCGAGGTCTACCTCGCGGGCATGAGCTGCAGCGGCAGCTATTTGTCGGCGCAGCCAACGGGGGATTGGTCGATGCGCTGCCGCGAGAGCGACGATCCATGGCCCATCGCGCAGGCGTCCACTCCGCAAGCTCCTGCTCCTGCCAACCCGGCAGAGAGTTCTGTATCGCTCAAAGGCTTTTACAACGCCGCCCGCGACTACTTTACGGGAGTCGTTACACCCAGCGTCGATGTGGACGTGCCTCCGTTTTACTCCGCCGCCGTGATTCCCCGTCCGGCTTCCGCAGTGGCCCTGCTGATCGGCGGCATCGACGGCAAGGTGCAACTGACTGAAGGCGGCGCGCTTAAGCCGGTGAGCGGCACGCGCGACTGGGGCAGCGATTTTGCCGTGCTCAACTCCGGCTGCGGGACGGGTGCGCAGGTTCTCGTTTCGGGCTCGGGCGAGGCGGCCAGCGACAGCCTTCGTGCCTTTGAGTTGCCAGCGCAAGAGGCCATCCCAGCGAGCGCGCCGCTGGCCATGGACGGGACGGTGACGGCGTTGTGGACCGCGCCCGACGGCAAGAGCGTCTTCGCGGTGGTGCGCGGCGCGGCAGACCAATACGAGGTGGACCGTGTTACGACAAGTTGTAATGAGTAAATATCCCACCCTAGCCACAAAGACAACAACGTGGCGAGGGTGGGGCACCCTCTGCCTGTTGCTGGTCGCGCTGGCGCTGCCCGCAGCGGCGCGCACACGGCCCCACTACGGGGGCACGCTGCGGGTTGAAGTCGAGGGCGATGCGTGGCGGAAGTCCGGCGGACTGGCATGGCGGTTGGTCTTCGACGGCCTCACTCGCATGGACGCGGATGGAGTTGCGCGGGCGGCTTTGGCTGCGCGCTGGGCATCGGAGAACAGCGACCACCGCTGGCAGTTCTGGCTGCGTCCGGGCGTTCATTTCAGCGACGGCTCGGTGCTGACATCCTCTGAGGTCGTCACTTCACTCGGAGCCGTTTGTGGAACCAGCTGCCCATGGACGGCGATTCATGCCGTTGGTTCGTCGGTCGTCTTCACCGGCGACTCGCCCATGCCCAACCTGCCGGCTCTGCTGGCGGGCGACGAATATCTGATCGCCCTCACCGAATCCTTGAGCGGAACCCCGCCGGGTGCGGCCGCTCCGCCCCTACCCCTCGGCACCGGCCCGTTCGAGTTGATGGAGTTCAAGAACGGCGTGGCGATACTGGCGGCCAACGACTCTACCTGGCAGGGTCGCCCGTTCGTCGACAAGATCGAGATCGTTGGCCACAAGTCCATCCGCGAACAGTGGCTCGACCTGAGCGTGGGGCGCGCCGATCTGGTCGAGATTCCGGCCGAGCAATTGCGCCAGGCCCGCGAGCAGCACCTCACTGTGGCTGTCTCGCCGCCGGTCGAGCTGCTGGCGCTGGCGGTTGCCGACGGCGGCGTTCTGGCCAATCCCAACCTGCGCGCGGCCATCGCTCTGGCCGTCGATCGCGGGGCGCTGTCGAATGTGATCTTTCAAAAACAGGGCGAAATCACTGGCAGCCTGCTGCCCTCCGCGCTTACCGGCTACTCGTTCCTCTTCTCAGCCGACCGCGACCTCAACAAGGCTCGCGAACTGCGCGGCGGATTGACGCCTCCGCCACTCACGCTCAGCACCGAGGGCGGCGCGGCGATGCAGTTGGCGGCGCAGCGCATTGCGCTCAACCTGCGCGAGGCGGGATTCAATGTCCAGGTGGCCGACCCAGGCAGGCCTCAGCACACCGACCTGGTGCTGTTAAGGCTTACGCTTGCATCGAACCAGCCACGGGCCGGGCTGGAGTCGCTGCTGCGCGCCGTGGGCGTTGCAACGCCGGTTCAGGGAAACGATCCCGCCGGCCTCTATAAAGTGGAGCGCGAGTTTCTCGATACCCACACGCTGATTCCGCTGCTTTATCTTCCTCGCGCCTGGGCCGCCAGTGGACGTGTGCGCGATCTGCGCCTGAGCCCGGACGGCGAGCCGCTGCTGGACGACGTTTCGCTTGAGGACGCGCCATGAACCTGCGGCAAAAGCTGCTGCTGCTCTTCTCGCTCACGGTAGCGGCGGCCGTGGCGGCGGTGGCGTGGACGGTTCTGGTCCGCATCCGTCTGGTCTTCGAGCAGCGCGATCAGCAGGAGACGGCGCTCTTCGTCAGCCAGTTTCAACGTGAGTTCCAGCACCGCTCGGCCGAGGTGGCCGCGGCCGTGGATCACATTGCCGCCAGTGAGCGGGTGCGCGCCATGGCTTTCGAACTGGTTCAGTCTGGCGATGCATCGCCGTATCTGAACGAGGCGCAGACGCTGGCGCAGGACGCGCAACTGGACTTCCTTGAAATTGTCGCGTCCGACGGTTCTGTCGTCAGCTCCGCCCAGTGGCCGGCGCGCTTCGGCTATCCGGAGCCCGCGGCAACCGCGGCCGCAGCAACCTTTCTCAAGCGCGAAGAGCTTCCCGACGGCACAACGGCGCTGGGCATCTTCGCCGTTCGCGCCGTTCGCCACGGTGAAGCCGCCGGCGAACCGCCTGTCCGCCTGGTGGGCGGAAAACGGCTCGACCAGAGCTTTCTGGCCGATCTGCCGGTTGCGCCGGGGATGCAGATCTACCTTTACAGCGATGCCGGCCCGAATCAGAATGCTGACGGCACACAGGCATCGGCGCCCCCCGCATCCAGCCCCGCACTATTCGATCCTCGACGCCTGGTGAGCGCCGGCGGCGAGGTTGCCGGCGCGGCCCACTACCAATCCCTGATCGACTCCGCTCGCCAGAGCGGGCAGCCGGCCAGTGGAATCCTCTATCTGACCGGCCGCCGCGCAGACAGCGTGAGCGCAACCGCGATTCCGCTCAAGGACGGATCGGACAACGTGCTGGCCGTGCTCACCGTGAGCATCTCGCGCGCCGGAATGGTGGAGGCGCAGCAGCACATTCGCGCCATCGCTTATGGCGTGGCGGCGGGAGGGATTCTGTTCGCAATCGTGTGCAGCCTGTGGATTGCGGCGCGGGTCTCGCGGCCCATCGAAGAGCTGGCCGCCGCGGCTGAAGAGGTGGCCGGCGGCAACTGGGAGACGCGCGTGCCGGAGCGCGGCCGCGACGAGGTTGGCGTGCTGGCGCGCAGCTTCAACCACATGACGGCCCAGCTGGTAAGCCAGCGCGAACGCCTGGTGCAAACCGAGCGCGTGGCCGCCTGGCGCGAACTGGCCCGCCGCCTGGCGCACGAACTCAAGAATCCGCTTTTTCCCTTGCAACTGACGGTCGAAAACCTGGCGCGGGCGCGCCAACTGCCGGAGGCCGAGTTCGACGAAGTCTTCCGCGAGAGTACCGCGACCCTGGGCATGGAGATCGCCAACTTGAAGACCATCATTGGCCGCTTCAGCGACTTCAGCAAAATGCCCAAGCCGGAGTTGGAGCGCATCGACGCCAAGGACGCAATCGAGCGCGTGCGCTCGTTGTACGAAGCCGCGGGCGAACAGAACGCCGTGAAAACCCGCTTTGAGGTACAGCTCTCAGCTCAGCCCATGCCCCTCGACGCCGATCCGGAGCTTTTGCATCGCGCGCTGAGCAACCTGGTTCTCAACGCCATGGATGCCATGCCGGAGGGCGGGACGCTGACTCTCAGCGCTCAACCAAAGGGTGAAACAGTGGAACTGCGCGTGGCCGATACCGGCCAGGGCATGACGCCGGAGGAGTGCGAGCGGCTGTTTACGCCTTACTACACAACCAAGGAGCACGGCACCGGCCTGGGTCTGGCGATTGTGCAGTCGGTGGTCGCCGACCACGGCGGCGCCATCGCGGTCGAAAGCCAGACGGGCGGCGGCACTGCCTTTGTAATTACATTACCCAAGGCGAGCGAGGCGAAATCATGACCGCCAAGGCAAAGATTCTCATCGTCGACGACGAGGCCAATACGCTGGCTTCGCTCTCCCGCGCCTTCCGGCTGGCGGGTCACGAGGCCGTGGTTTGCGACAACGCGGCGCGCGCGCTGGAACTGGCCCGCACCCAGCCCTTCGACCTGATCCTCAGCGACGTGGTGATGCCCCGCCGCGACGGACTCGCCCTGCTTGAGGATCTGAAGACGGCCGGCGTCGCCGCGCCGGTAGTGATGATGAGCGGACAGGCGCACATCGAAATGGCCGTTAAGGCAACCCGGCTGGGCGCGCTGGACTTCCTCGAGAAGCCGCTCTCCACCGAGAAGCTGCTGGTCACGGTCGAAAACGCGCTCAAGCTCACCCGCCTCGAAACCGAGAATCAGGATCTGCGCGCCCGCGTCGGCAAGCACACGCTGGTCTTTACCGGCGAGACCATGCGCCGCGTGATGGCGCAGATTGAGCGCGTGGCCGCGAGCGAGGCGCGTATCTGCATCTACGGCGAAACCGGCACGGGAAAAGAGCTGGTGGCGCGTACTCTGCACGAAAAGAGCAACCGGGCTGCGGGGCCGTTTGTCACGCTGAACTGCGCGGCCGTTCCCGCCGAGCTGATCGAGAGCGAACTCTTCGGCCACGAGAAGGGCTCCTTCACTGGCGCGGCGCAGCGCCACACGGGCAAATTCGAGCAGGCGCATCGCGGCACGCTCTTCCTGGACGAGATCGGCGACATGCCGCCGGCCATGCAGGCCAAGCTGCTGCGCGTGCTCGAAGAGGGCGAGGTGGAGCGCATCGGCGCGGAGAAGCCCACCACCGTCGATGTGCGCGTGGTGGTGGCGACGCATCGCAATCTCGAACAACTGGTCGAATCCGGCGGTTTCCGGCGCGATCTCTACCATCGCATCGTCGTCTTCCCCGTCGCACTGCCGCCGCTGCGCCAGCGCACCGAAGACCTGCCCGCGCTGGTGGAGCACTTTGCCCGCCAGGTGAGCGCACAGAACGGCTGGAAGCCCGTCCCCTTTGCCGGCGACGCCATCGATGCGCTCAAACGGTACGCCTGGCCGGGCAACATTCGCGAGCTGCGCAACGTGGTGGAGCGGCTGCTGCTGCTGGCCGGGGCTCAAGTTGACGCCGAGGCCGTCGAGCTCGCGCTGCCCGCCGCGCACGCGAATCGAAGCCCGGCCGCGGCCGGCGAATCCCGCGTCGATTCGGGCGGCGCGCTGGCCGAGCGAGTGCTGAACTTTGAACGGGCAGAGGTGCTGAAGGAACTGGAGCGGCACAACCGGCACATCACGCAAACCGCCAAAGCGCTGGGACTGGAGCGCAGCCACCTCTATAAGAAGTGCCAGCAGTTGGGAATCGACCGCAAAAACCTGGAGTAATGGCCAATCTCATGAGGAATAATCGTGACGCGGGCCGCCCGCCGCCGGGGAAGAGTTGACCATCCTACCCTTGCCGCGAGCCGCAGCGGTGACCTGCGGCAAGGATGGGGCACCCGGTCGCACTCTCGCGCCGCTCTATGCCGGGGGCAATCCGGCCGCCGAGTCCGTTCCCTTCGCTCCCGTCGAAGCGCGGGAAGCGGCCAGTCTCGCTGCCCCGGTGGCCGCCATTCTCCACGGAGCTTCCATCGTCCGCGTTCACGCCGTCCGCCCAGCGGTAAAAGCGGCGCTGATTGCGGATGCTGTGTTGGAGAACCGGCGGTAACTCCCACGCTAGCCGCAAAAACAAAGGCGCGGCGAGGGTGGCCACCCAACCATTCATTTCCAGCTTTCCCAGGTCCCAAAGGCGGGACCTGAGGTACCCGGCCGATGGATATCTCGGTCAGAGCCATGGGCAGCCAGCCAAGCTGCAGTACCTGGCCCCATTGTGGCCAAAGCAGAAAGGCAAAGCGGGCGGCGGCGATTGCATGGCTCAGGGCAATCTTCATCGGACCACGGCGATGGACGTTTAAACCGCTTGCTGTTACTTTTTCGGCTTTGCCGGGTCGAAGGCTGTAAGGCAAAGACAGCCCGCGCGGGCTCCGATTTCAATCGGTGGAG
>JBEKDH010000180.1:0-7840 GCA_050014455.1 Occallatibacter sp. | reverse complement strand
CAATGAGCAGCCTGGAGCTCACGGGCAGGCCCGAGACCACGGAGGCGGCAAAGCTGCTTATGATGGCAGCCACCGTGCGCGAACTAGCAACTTCGCCGCTGGCCATTCCTCCCATCCCGTCGCAGACGACAAAGATGCCCAGCGATTCGTCGTAGCCGAGAAAATCCTCGTTATTGGAGCGAACGCAGCCGATATCGCTGAGGGCCGAGACCGCGAGGCGAAAGGGCGGCGCGGCGGGAGCAGGCTCGACTGGAAGGGCCGGCGTGCCAGGTTCGGCCGGGCTATCGGCTGGCTGGCTCTCGATCGCGGGATCGGCGGAGACATCTGCCGCCTGCGACCCTTGTGCCGGAACCGATTCCAGCGCAGGTTCTGGCGAGGCCTCGGCTGGGGCCGCGGCTTCGGCCGGCTCTCCAAGGGGTGCGCCCGATTGCGGAAGATCGTTGGTGAGTTCTTCGTTCATTTTCCAGCCTTGATTCTTCCAAGTGTAACCGTTTCTTCCGCGCACGTTGCGTGTCTCCCACCCTTGCGGCAGGAATCCGCCGCAGCGGACGCCCCCAGGATGGGGCACCCAAACTGGAAGGACAACAATCGGTCAAAAATCTAGCGGGCTACGTTTGAAACGCAATGAAATCCTTTCATGAAATCCGGGTTCAGCAAGGGCGCTCCGGGGCCTGAGGCGTCGAAGAGAACGATCTCCGGGGCTTGATTGTTGAAGCTGAAGAAGAACTTCAGCCGATTGGGAGCGATCTGTGGGGCGGCAAAGCCAAAGTGGAAGACCGACCACGGGCCGGTCATGACAGGCGCGGTGTTCTTCTGCGTGGCCAGGGTGATCTTGCTGGAGGGTTGCGAGACCCAATGGAAGGTGGCCGACTGACCGCCCGCGCTGATTTGCTTGCCATCGATATTGAGGACGGCATCGGCGTTGCCGGGCCCCTTGACCTCAGTAAGGGTGAAGTCGAGCGAAGGCTGGTTTCCGCCACCGGGATAGAGGCTTGACGAAATCTTCTGGGCGTGGGTGAGGAAGTTGAGGAACGCCGGGTTGATATGAACCGAGGAGCCCGGCGCCGCCACATACTGACCGCCCTGCAGCGCCACCAGTGCATGCATCGATGAGGTGAACTGGGCAAACGATCCCGATCCAGGTGCGAAGACTTGAGCAACCTCATCGGTTGAAGCTTCCGTCGAAGACTGGGGGTCGAAGGGGAACTTGGACAGCACGGGCCCAATCTGCGCGCAGAAGCTCTTCGCGCCGCCGCCGGCGGCATTGGCGGGCGCCTGGGCAGCCAGGTTCTTGATGGACTCAATGGGCGCTTCGAGCAGAGTGAAACTGGTCTTGTCCATGCTTCCGGCGGGGTCCGGAAGGAAGCCATTGCGAAGGTTCTCGGCGGCTTGCTCGGCGGTGACAGCGGCCTGAATCACCGGTGCGGCGGCCGCAGGGTCGTTGGCGTTGGTGGCGTTGAGTGTAAGGTTCTTCACGGCCCCTTCAAGCCCTTGGAGGGACTGAATGTAGGCCTGGTTGGAAGCGGCAATGAAGCGGTTGTCAGGATTGGATGGAGGAACGACGGACTGAGGCGCCTGGAAGACGGCCGATATCTCCGGCGCGGCAACGCCGGTATTGATGGAGATGAGCGAGAAGAGTTCCAGCATGGCAGAGGTGTTGGAGTCGAGCGCGCTGAGCCTGGTTCCGGCATCGGCAAACTTCTGATAGGGACGGAATTGCGCCTTCGTCAGGTAAGTTCGCCAGTTCTGAATGTAGTCGGCAAAATACGCCGATCTCAGCTGCGTCGAGAGGGCGACGCGGTCGATGGGCGGCCCCGACGCTGGACCGAGAACCCATTCTTCCCCGCGGAAGTACGGGTCGGGGTGGAGGATGGCGTCCTGCATGAAAGCGAAGCCATCCTTGGTGAATGCGCCCTGAACCGTGTACCCGTCAACAATCTCCTGCGCGGAGCCGGGGAACTTGTTGTTGAAGCTGACCCCTGGAACCTTGCGGTTGGCGGCTGCCAGCATGCTTTGGTAGACGTGCTGGAATCCCTGGAAGCCATTCAAATAGAGGCGGGCATGGGCGACGACGACGTCGTTCAGAAGACCGCCGGTCTGCCCCATGCAGGAAGACGGCTCGGAGAGAAGGCTGGCATAGAACGCGAACTGGGTCTGCGCCAGTTGGGCTAGGTCCGGAGCTGGGGTCGCGCTGCCGGCCCATTCGGTGAGCAGGGTGGCGGGAAGGAAGTCGAGCGTATCCTGCGGCGAGTCGGGATTGGGATTGGTAGCTGTAATGATGTAGGCCTTCAGCGGCCTGTAGGTAGCGCTGTAGTCGGCGTCGGCGGCCGGCACGGCCGGCACGGCGCGCAGCTTGGCGAGAATGTTCTCTTGCGTCGGCGCCAGCAGAAGAGCGCGGAACTTGTTCGAGTATGCCCGGCAGGCCACGGGATAGAGTGCGTCGCCACGATAGAGGCCGAACCGATCCATCAGGGGAGGGCCGTCTTTCCGATATCCATGCAGTTCATCCAGGACCGCTCTCAGCCTTTCCAGTGCCTCAAGGTCGGCTGAGGAGGCGAATGCACCGGCGGCGACGGGGGTGACCTGCGCTCCGGCGGTCGCGGCCACGCGCTCTTCGAGCGAGCGATTATGGAAGAAGGAGATGGTGGCCAGCGTGAGCAGGATCAGCACGAGCGCGCTGAAGCAACCGAGTAGCGCGCATTTAAGGAAGCTGGTGCGAGTGCTCGCCCGGCTGGCCTCCAGGGCCGACTTGTCGGCCAGCAGGATCTTCGAGAAGAGATGGGGCAAGAAGACCCACTGCGCAACCTTGCGTGTGCCGCCTCGCCGGGATTGCGGCGCGGGCGCTTGCGGCTGTTGCATGGCGGCGAGAGAAAAGATGCGGGTAGCTCCGGCGTTGACGGGAGCCGCGGTGGCCTGCGGCTGAGCCGGGCCAATCTCGAGAACGTCCTCCACCACGTGGGCGCGCATGCCGGCGAAAAAGAATCCGCGCAGGAAGGGGTTGACGCCGATCTGGCTGGGACGGGCAACTTCGGCCAGGAAAGAGATGACGCCGGCGCGAAGTTTGCGCAGGTCGCGAGGGAATTCATAGGCCCGCGCCAGCTCCTGGAGTTCGCCGCCGCGAGAGAGAATGTCGAGGCGGAACTCGGAGAGCGCGTAAAGGATCTGGTCGAATCGCGAGCCGATCAGGGCCGTGGCTTGCTCCGTATAGAGGCCAGCGGTGGAGTCGAGGGCAGAGAGCAGCGTGCCGATGGGAAGCTTGACTTCCTCGTCCGAGAGCCGGCTGACGTATTCGGCAAACGGAGTGACGTTATCCAGCTTGGTGAAGAGTACATAGACCGGCAGCGAGATGCCCAGGGTTTGCGAAAGCTGGCGGAGTCGCTCATTCAGGGTTTGCGCCAGAGCGCGAATCTGCTCGGAGGTATTGGGAGCCAGGATGCGCTCGATGCTGACGCACACCACCGCGGAGCGCGCCGGCAGGCGGCTGTCTCCGAAGATCGAGCCGAGCCGGGCGGGCATGGTGGCCTTGACGAGTCTCGCCCAGAGCGGGGGCTGGCGCAAGAGCGCGCCTCCGGCTTCCACCAGAACGTAGTTGCCGGCCAGCCAGACGTTGGCAAGCTGGGTGGGAACGATCGTTCCGTCGCGATAGACGTTGCCGGCCAGCAACTCGGGGTCCAGGCCGGACTGGAGAACGGTTTGGGTCTTGGCGGAGTTTTCATCCCCAATCACATAGATGAGGGGCAGGGAAGCAAGCGACTTGACGCCGGCGCGGTTGGCCTGGCGAACGCGGGCATCGGCATCGCGGAGCAAAGTGCCCAGGTTGATCGAGTCGGGAGTTTCGGGCCCGGCTGCCCGCCCGGAGGCTTTGTCCAGACTGTGCATATACCAGAGAACGAAGACGGTGGCCAAAGCCCCCAGCAGGCCGAGAATCACACAGAAGAGCACCAGCCTCGTGCCTTCAAAGTGCAGGGCAAACGCCCCCACGATCACCAGGGCCATATAGACGAGAAAGATCAGTATCCCAATCAGGATGCGTTTCATAGGGATATCTCCGCAAGGGTGGTTGCCGGGTGAGACGCCGAGGCTGAAGAAGCCAGAGTGATGGGAGAACGCTCCACGCCGCGAGCCGCCGTGGGCATGGATTGTCCCAGGATCAGCACGTAGCCGACATAAGCCAGAAGGGTGAAGACAGTAAGGAGGATGGCAGTCACCGCCAGCCGGAGCACCCAGGGGTCGCGCTTGGGGCGGGGCGGGGCAGCCGGAGCTTCCGGCGGGCGGAGAAGCGCATAGGCGCCGCGGATGCGTGTGATCTTGTCGCGGATGCGCCCGAAGATGGCATGAATTTCAGAGGCGTCTCCAAAGGCAAAGCGGCCGCGATAGCCCAGCAGAAGGCAAAGGGCATGAAGTTCCAGCACATCGGCAACCTCGGCCGATTCCGGACGATTGAGCAGGTCGGTCACATTGCGGAAGAAGTACTCACCGGCAAAGTGCCCGCCGAACATCTCTTCCTGCAGCGGACGGCGGGCCCAGTCGGCAAAGGTCGGATCCTTGGAGTTGAGGATGCTCTCATCGAGGAATCCGATCATGGCATAGATGGCCATCTTGGAGGCTTCATCGCTGTAACCCATGGCTGAAGCGTCCTTGACCGCCGCGGAGATCATCTTGCGCAGCGTGGCGCGGAAGGCATCCGCGTTTTCAACCCGCTGCACAAAAAACCGCGTGCGCAGAATGACTGTAAATACTTCCTGAAAGGCCAATGCCAGATTGTTGGTCTTCATCACTTGAAGAGGGGAAGCTGGAGCAGAAGTCATGCCGATGTCTCCGTGATGACGGTTAGTTCAAAGGTTGCGTCGCCCAGTTCGCCGGGCAGATAGACGCCGACCTGCTTGGTCGGAAGTATATGCTGCCAGCAAGCGCCGCTGAGCAAGATGGAGAAGTAGTGCATATCCGCCTGTGCGTGCAGAGCGGCGGGCGGAACGGGCAGGTGCATCGGTTCCATGCCGTGCAGCGCGCGCTGCACCAGCTTTGAAACCCCCTCGGCATACCGGCTTTGCGTCTGAAAGTGGTGCGGACCGAGATGCATGCCTTCAGACGAGACGACCCGCGACAGGAACTTCATAGCAGGGAGACCACCATGGGCGAGAGTTGAAGATCGGGTTGCTTTTCGGATCGATCCAAGCAAAACTCCAGCTACGGGAGCGCGGCCTCGATCGACAGATCATGCCGTCTGTCCGGACGTTACTCAAACAAAAAACCTTTGCTGAGTTTATTCGTCCGGTGCGATGGGGTGCAACCGCATTATACGCAAAATCTTTTTGGGTAAATAGGCAAATCGGGCGCGACCGAATGATTTATGCTACCGGCATTGCACCGGAGGCCTGACTGCATGGACAAACCGACTAAACCCGATGGACAAAACGCGTCACCGTGGCCGGAGGAATCCGGCGGTGAACAGAGCTTTGGTGCAACGGGCGTCTTTCAGGTGGTGAAAGCGCCTGGAGCGGCGGAGCCGGCGGCTCAGTCGGGATTGGAGTCCTTCTTCCCCGAGTATCGCGCGCCGGAACCGGCAAGTCCGGCGCCGCCAGCGCCGAAGCCGCCGGCGGAACCGGTGGTCCATAAAGTGGTCCTCGGGGCCGGCGCGGAGAGTTCGCCGGAGCTGCTGGACAGGATGAGAATGGCTTCGGCGGAAAGGGCGGACGTTGCAGAGAAGGCTCCTGCTCCCGATTCCGGCGCCGCGGGCAGCGGGGGATTCACGGAACTGTTTCGCACCTTGGCGAGCGATTCGGCCTCGCCGGCTCCGGCTTCGCGAGAGATGCCTGCGCCCGAGCGTCCCGCGCAACCGTCGGGTTTTACTTCCTTGCTGCAAACGCTGAACGAGCCGGAGCCTGCGCCGACTGCCGTGTTGGCCGCTCCGCCAGCGCCCAGGCCAGCCGCCGCGGCCTCGGGATCGGGCGGATTCACAGAGTTGTTGCGGACTACGGGAGGAGAGCCCGGCCTGGGCGTTTCCTCGACGCCGGCTCAGGGACCGGGTGAAACGCCGTCTTTTCGGGCAGCGGCTGGGGCGAATCCGATCTCGATCGAGAGCAAGCCGGGCGCCTTTACGCAGTTGTTCGGCGCCTTTGGCGGCGCCGAAGCGAGCGCGCCGGCGGCGGCGAGCAGCCTTGGGCCAGCGGATGCCTCCGCGGGGAAAGCGGATTCCTTCACGCGAATGCTGTCGCTTGAGCCGCAACCTCCAGCCCGCGAGCCGGCCTTTCAGGAGGAGCGCAAGCCTTTGCCGGGAAGTGTGAATTACGGTGTTACTCCGGGATTGGCGGGGTCGGCCGCGCCGGTCCGCGATCCGTTTGCCACGCTGGCGGAGGCCAAGCCGGCGGAGCCCGCTGTGCCGGGGAGCGGAGTGGGTATTACGCGCTTGATTCAGATGCTGGATGAACCTGTTAAGCCGGCTCCGCGAGTAGAGGCCGCGCCGGTGAGCGCGCCACCGGGAAAAGAGCCAGGCGTCTGGACGCAGACCTTCTCGTCCCTCTCCACTCCCAGTGGGCCTGCCCCTCCGCCGGCCAGCGCGCCTGCCTGGGCTGCGCCGCCCCCTCCGGCAGCGGCCCCAGCGCCGCGGGAAGCGCAGTTTCCAGCGAGCGTGAACCCGCCCGTCGTGCATCCGGCGGCGGCTTCCGGACCAAGCGAGTTCACCCGCATTCTCGATGCCTCCAGAATGCGTGAGATGGCCATGCGGGGCGGCTCCGCCGCGCCGAACCTGCCCCCGGCGCCTTTGCCCGCGCCCCAGGCTCCCGCGCCGTCTTCACCGCCCGCAATGCCCAGTTATCCGCTTCCTACCGCGCCGCCGATGGGCGGGATGCCGGCGATGGGGGCGATGCCTCAACCCGGCTCTTACCCTCCGCCGGTGCCGCCGCCGCCCCCTTATCCGATGAGCTATGCACCGCCGGCCGCGGCGATGCCGGCAGCGGGCGCAGGCTTGCCGCAGCCGCCTGGAATGTATGCTCCCGCTCCACCGCCGATGCCCGCCGCGCCGCCAGCGCCGCCGGTGAAGCCGCCAGAACCGGGGATGGGGAAGCTACAGCAATTGGTGCCTATATTGCTAATCGTGATCATCGTTCTGCTGATTGCGCTCCTGGTTACGGTCTTCTTTCTGATGAAGCACTAGGAGCGTTCCCGGAATCGATTCACAAGGGACTTATCGGAGGAAGAGATGCTGAAGGGTTTTCGTGATTTCATTTTGCGCGGAAACGTCGTAGACCTGGCGGTCGCCGTCATTATCGGGGCGGCCTTCAACGCCATCGTTACGTCGTTTGTGAAAGACGTGCTTACACAATTGATCGCCGCCGTAGTGGGCAAGCCAGACTTCAAGGATGTGGTGCTCAAGCTGAATGGCACCCCGATCTATGTGGGTAACTTCCTGAACGCCGCCATCTCGTTCCTGATCGTTGCCAGCGTGGTCTATTTTGCCATCGTGCTGCCCTTGAACACACTGCTGGCCCGGCTGAAGAAACCCGAGCCGGAAGCTCCATCGTCGATGAAGACCTGCCCGGAGTGCCTGAGCGAGATTCCGCAGGCCGCCAAGCGCTGCGCCCACTGCGCCCAGCCGGTGGCATAGCGCCGTGTAACCTAAAGCCTGCCTCGCTGCCCACCCTTCGCAAAGGGCGCGAAGGATGGGGCACCCACTTTGCGGGAGTTATGAAGATACTATTTTCCCCGAGGCTCGGATAATTGGAGTCTCGAACGCCGCTCATGAAAGCGTCCAAAAAATGATGGTGCGCAACCCGCTTCCCGTTCTGCTTCTGTTACTTCTGTTGCCTGCCGCGCTGCCGGCTCAATCCGCCGGTGTGGCCGC
>JBEKDH010000179.1:0-7883 GCA_050014455.1 Occallatibacter sp. | reverse complement strand
CTTGCGGCCAAACTTCTCAAAACTCGCCTGCGATGCCAGTGTCTGCTGAAAACGCGCCATTCGCTTCATACCTTATAGTTTATTCAAAAATCATGCGGATTGCAGACTTGTGCAGAGGTTCCCTAAGCTTTCTCAGGTAATCCTTGATACCTTCCTTCGCTCCGTAGGTGAAGTTTCGAGAGTTGTTAAGGAAACATTCGCGGGTGTTCCTTCTGAATCAGGCCCTTTTCATGACCAACGTAGCGTGATCGAGAAGTACTTGAGCTTTGGCGTCGTTCCCTCGCGCCTCGTATTTCCAGACGGCACAGTTCAACCGCCCAAGATTGTTGCGTTGTTGAACGCAGCCAATCTATTTTATCTCGAACGTCTGGACCTTCTGATCGGCAAGATTCAAGACGGGCGCCCCGAGTGCCTCGAATGTAGAGCTTTATGGGCGGAACGTGTCGAGATGTGGACGAGCAAGGCGCTGGAGGACATTGCCGGATAATGTCGGTACTTTCAAAATCGTTGATTCTCGACCGATTGAACCGACAGATCGAAGATCTGCGGAGCTTGGTTGTGACGCCCTTTCCCGTTGATGAAAAGGCGCTGGACGCGGATTCTCTTGACCTGAGGCTCGGCCATTATTTCCTGTTTCCCCGGTTGCCTGCACGGGATGCGGTCGATACACAGGGAGGCAAACCGCGCTCTGACCTCAGCGTGCATATCCCGTTCGGTAACGACTTGGTCCTGCCAGCACATCAGACGGTACTTGGAGTAACCCTGGAGTTTATTAAGCTTCCTCACGATGTGTCAGGGCAGATACTCACGAAGTCATCCATTGCGCGGTCATTTCTCGTTATTGAAACTGCTCCGTGGATTCACCCGAATTATCGCGGATGCTTGACGCTGGAAATCGCGAACGTATCGAACTCTACGCTGATACTTCACCCAGGAATGCCCATCGGCCAACTTATTCTTATATCGGTCGACAATCCCGAAGAGATCGAATTCCTGTCTGGAAAGTATGTCGGACCGATTCGCCCCGAGGCGCCATCGAATCAAGCGCCTCATAAGCACTGAGGCCATCGCGACTCGCGCAGGGCGGCCGAAGGCTAGGAAACCTTGCGCTGGAGGCGTCTGATCCATTGGTTGCGCGTCTGCATTTCTTTCAGGCGAAGGGGTTAGGAACCACCGCGGCAGTACCGCTCCTCGCGCGCCCAAACCGCCGGGACGACGACCTCAGCGCCAACGAGATAGAATGCTCCTTCCGCTCGTTGAAGGAGCCGCGATGAACCTGTTTCTCCGCAAATCCTGGCGCGGGCTTTCCGCGCTGGCTCTTGTGTTCGCCGTCATCCCCAGTCTCTGCGCGCAGCAAGCCCCGCCCGCTCCCCAGCGCTGGACCGAGGCCCAGGCCAACGCCTGGTACGCCCAACAGCCCTGGCCGGTGGGCGCCAACTTCCTGCCCTCCACCGCCATCAACCAGTTGGAGATGTGGCAGGCAGACACCTTCGACCCCGCCACAATCGACCGTGAGCTGGGCTGGGCGGAGGGCATCGGCATGAACACCATGCGCGTCTTTCTCCACAATCTGCTCTGGGAGCAGGATCCCAAGGGATTCGAGCAACGGATCGACCTCTTCCTGGCCATTGCTGCCCGCCATCACATCCGGCCCGTTTTTGTGCTCTTCGACTCCTGCTGGGATCCGAACCCCAGACTTGGGCCGCAGCACCCGCCCGTCCCCGGCGTGCACAACTCCGGCTGGGTGCAGGCCCCAGGGACTGAGATTCTCTCCGATCCCGCGCAATACCCGCGCCTGGAGAGTTACGTCACGGGCGTAGTGGGCGCCTTCGCAAACGATCCGCGCATCCTCGCCTGGGATCTGTGGAACGAGCCGGACAACGGCAACGACGACTCCTATGCCAAAGGCGATCCCAGAAACAAGAATGAGGCCGTCCTTGCCCTCCTGCCGCAGGTCTTTGCATGGGCGCGCGCCGCGCACCCCACGCAGCCGCTAACCAGCGGGCTTTGGCACGGCAACTGGACTTTGCTGGCCGCCATGCCGCCCATTGCCCGCATCCAGGTCGAGCAGTCCGACATCCTCAGCTTCCATAACTACGGCTGGCCCGAGGACTTCGAGCAGCATGTGAAGCTACTGGAGCAATTTCACCGCCCGCTCCTCTGCACCGAATACATGGCCCGCGGCGCGGGCAGCACCTTCGACACCGTTCTGCCCATCGCCCGCCAGCATCGTGTCGGGGCCATCAACTGGGGCCTGGTGGCCGGCAAGAGCCAGACGTACCTGCCCTGGGACTCCTGGCAGCATCCTTATGTTGACCGCCAGCCTATCATCTGGTTCCACGACGTCTTCCACCCCGACGGAACGCCTTACCGCCAGCGCGAAGTCGAGATCATCCGCAACCTGACCGGCGCAAAGTAGGATGTGAGCACGACTCTCTATCCCTTTGAGGCACACTATGAATCGGCGATCCTTCCTTCACGCAGCCGCAGCCCTCGGCGCTCCCATTGTTGCTGCTCCTTTGGTTACGATTCCAGGTGCGGCGGCTGAGGCGGCGCGCGGCCCGGCCGGCGAGGATTTCAGCCACTCTTCCGAGAGCGCGCGGCGCATCGAGCGCGCCACTGCGGCGGCCCTGGCCATGCAGCGCCGCGACTGGGAGCAGGGCATCTTTGCGCAGGCGCTGGTCGAGGCCGGCGACCGCGAGCGGGTCATTCTTCTCACCAAGGCGGCCATCGTCCAGCAAACGCCGGACGGTCGCCTGGGCGTGGTGGTCTCCGGCAGCCCCACCGATCCCGCGATGGGCGGTCCAGCCTATGCCCTGGCAGCCGAGTGGACCGGCGACGCCGGGATGCGCCAGGCGGTTGGCGGCATGCTCGATTGGATCCGAAACAAGGCTCCCCGCAACTTGGAGGGAATTCTGTACCATACATTCCGCGAGCCCCAGATGTGGTCGGATGGGTTCAACGGCGCACCGCCGTTTCTGGCAGCGATGGGCTTTTGCGACGAGGCCCTGGCCCAGATCGAGGGCTACCGGCAGCGGCTCTGGAACCCGGAGAAGAAGCTCCTGGCGCACATCTGGGACGACGGCAAGCGGCAGTTCGCCGACCCTAACTTCTGGGGCGGCGGCAATGGTTGGGCGGCTGCTGGCTTGGCGCGCGTGATCCGCAGCCTGCCTGCCAGCCGCGGCCAGGACCGCGACCGTCTGGCCGCCTTTGCCCGCGAGATTGTGGACGGCTGCCTTCAGCATCGCCGCCCGGACGGCCTCTTTCACGACGTGGTCGACCAGCCGGCGACCTTCGTTGAAACGAATCTTGCCCAGATGCTTGCCTTTGCCATCTATGAGGGCGTCGCGGCTGGCTGGCTTCCCGCTGCGTACAAGCCTCAAGCAGACATCCTGCGCGACGCCGCCCGCGCCAGGATGGACGCCTTCGGCTACGTCCAGGGCGTTTGCGGCGCGCCCAACTTCGACCGCCCCGGAACCTCAACCGAGGGGCAGTCCTTCTGCATCCTAATGGAAGCCGCCGGCGCCAGGGCGGCCGTATTGAAATAGACCGCTCTGTTACTCCCGAGTTACAAGTAGAACAAGATATTCGCACTCTATTTGCGAGTGTTTGACAGTCCTTTGACAACTCCGGGCGGATACTGGTTCCGTGATTGCGCACGGTCGACAGAAGGTTCCGTTGAAGCTCGCGCTTGGTTCCACTCCTCTGGTGGAACTTTCCCTTCCAACCTATGCTCCGCCGCTGCCCACGGCTCCAGCCGCGCCGCGCATTCGCGCCGAGGTGGGCCGCTACCGCCTGCGGCTTGCCGAAAGCGCGGAAGATCGCGATGCTGCTTGCCGGCTGCGCTTCAAGGTCTTCAATATCGAGCTGGGCGAGGGGCTGGAGAGCTCCTACCGGACGGGGTTGGACACCGACCGGTTCGACCCCATCTGCGAGCACCTGCTGGTCGAGGACAAGCTCGAAGACAATCCGGGCAGGCGCATCGTGGGCACCTACCGGATGCAATCCGGGACCACGGCCGCGGACAATCTGGGCTACTACTCCGAGCAGGAGTTCAGCTTTGGCGCTTATGAGCCGCTGCGGCCCGGCATTCTGGAGCTGGGCCGCGCCTCCATCGATCGCGAACATCGCACCCCCGAAGTGCTGACGTTGTTATGGAGGGGGATCGCGCAGTATGCTACCGACATGGGGCTGCGTTACTTGATCGGCTGCTCGTCGTTGACTTCGAAAGACCCGGTGGAAGGCTGGCAGATGTATCGCCAGCTTGAGCAATATCGGGTTTCACCGGAGTTTGAAACGGCGCCAACCGCCGCTTACGCCTGTCCCATCGAGCGGGAGGGCGCACACGCACAGCCGTCGCCCTGTCCTTTGGAATCGAATCCGGTCATGCCGGCTTTGGCGGAATCCCCGCTGCCGGCTCCAGCCCCAGCGCAGGTCAAGGTACCCAGGCTGCTCAAGACCTACCTGGCCATCGGAGCGCGCATCGCCGCCCCGCCGGCTTGGGACCGCGAGTTCGGCACCATCGATTTCCTCACGCTGCTCGATCTCAAGTTGCTCTCGCACTCGGCGCGCAACCGCTTCCTCACTCCGCTCATCCAGTGACGCTGCGCCGGCTCCGGCGCGCTGTGGCGCTGGTTTTTGCTCTGGTTCTCTGCATCTTCCGGATGTGGCTCCTCCGCCTGCGCGGGCCGCTCACTCTGGAACGCCAGGCTGAGTGGTCGCAATGGAGCAGCCGCCTGGTGCTGAAGGCGCTTGGCGTCCATTACCAGGTTGAAGGTCAGCCGCCGACCCATGGCCTGGTGGTCTGCAATCATCTCAGCTACATTGACATCCTTGTCATTGCGGCGGCCATGCCGTGCTTTTTTGTCGCCAAGATGGAGATACGCGGCTGGCCCTTCTTCGGAATGGCCGCGCGCAGCAACGGAACCATCTTTGTGGATCGTGGCAGCCTGGCCAGCGCCATGACGGTGGCCGAACAGATGACCGAGCGGCTCAAGCTGCCCATTCAGGTTCCGGTGCTGCTGTTTCCCGAGGGCACCAGCACCGATGGCAGCCAGGTAATCCGCTTCCACTCCCGGCTGATTGACCCCGCCACCTCCATTGGAGCGCCCATCTCCACCGCCGCCATCGGCTACTTGATTGAAGGCGGTGTCGATGAACGGGAGCTGTGCTGGTATGGCGACGAGAGTTTCGCGACCCACCTGTGGAAGGTGCTGGGTACTGCCGGCTTCTCTGCCCATTTGCGCTTTGGCCAGCCGCGTGTCTACACCGACCGCCGTGTGGCGGCCGACGAAACCCGCGCGGAAATTGAGGCCATGCGCGCGGGCGGCGTTCTCGCCCTGCAGTAATCTGCAATGGCGCCGCTCGATGCTAATCGTTCAGCAGACCCCGGCCAGAGACGCCGGCATGGACTTCATCCACCGGTATCTCCAGCGCGCCGATGCGGTCGCTCGCCACATCGCGGACCCCAATGCGCATGAAGTAATTGCCCTTTGCCGGCACCGCAATCTGTTGCCGGAAAGGCAAACCCTCCGCCAGGAGCTTGCGGTATTGCGCCTCGGCCAGGTTCAGCGCAGCCCTGGTGACGAGCGAGTTAACCCGGCCGCCGGTCTGGTCGTACACAATCGTGACGAGTTCGACCAAACCCTGGCGTCGGCCATCCGCCGTCCGCGTCAGGCGGAAGGCGCGGGCCTCGGCCTGGACCTGGACTGTGTAAGTATGGAACGGCATGGTCTTGTAGTCCGCTTCCAGGTAGTTGTCTTCCGGCAGCGGCGTGTCCCTGCTCAGCTTCACAACCTTGTCGTCCACCGCGAGGCTGGCGGTCAAGATCACCTCGGTTGGCGGCGCTACGCCAAGCTGCATCGCGGCCTCGAAGCCGCCTTTGGGGTGCTTGATAAGGGTGCCGGTCTCGCCCGGCGATGAAGGCCCACCCGGCGCTTGTGTCGAATCATCGCTCGGGGAGTTGTTCTCCTCAAATGGTTTGTTGGTAGCTCTGGCCTTTTCCCTTTGCTTGGCGGCAAGCAGGCGCTGCTCCTGCGTGGTGCGGTCCACTGCGTAGTAGCCCTGCCGGTTTTGCACCCGCAAGCCTGGCCGGTCAACCGTCACCTTGATGTGCCGGAAGCGGCCATCCCAAGTCTGATTGGTTGTGGCATAGGCCAGGGTGTAGTAGTTGGAGCCGTTGTTGACGATTACGGTGAGCGCCTGCTTCAAACCGTTGGTATTGTAGTAGGCCTTGCCTCCGGTTGCCTTGGCAATCACGTCGAGCGCGATGTGGTCGGCGGCCTGCCTAGTCTCAAAGTTAAGGTTGGCGTTGGGCGCCGGTCCTTTATTATTGCCGGCCTCGAATTGCGGCGGGGTCTGGAGTCCCCGCGCGTCGATCGGGTAGACGGCAACCCGGCTCAAGGTCAGCGCGTCGGTCAGATCCTTCGGATCGTCCCCGAGAATGGCGAGGTCGTCCCTGAACGGCATGCCGAAGGAACCGCCCGTCAGATCGACATACTGCGACTGGGGAACCGAGCCAGTAAGCCAGATGAGGTTCTTGCGCCCAGGAAATCCGGCCAGGTATCGCCCCATCATCTGGAAACCCTCTTGCAGAGTGTCGAACCGGGACATGCGATATTCGTCAGGTGTACCGGGCATTGGCCGCAGCAGCGAGGGCATATCTCGCTTGCTCTTGGCCGCCTCCAGCAGCACCCGCGGATCGGAGGTGAAACCCTGAATCAGGCGCATGTTTGTGTCGATCTGGAAGATGGCGACCGGCGTCCCCGGCTGCATGTGCTTGAGGTAGTCGATAAGCTGCTCGCGCAATTCCATCTGCGCCTGGAGCCGGGCATTGAGAGCATCCAGCAGGATCACGGTCCAGGCATTCGTGTTAGCCACCGGCGTGTAGTTGGTGAAGGTATTCGGCGGCAGCGGGGGGGCAGCCTTGAGCTTGGCCAGCTCCTCGGGTTCCATCGGGTGATGCTCTTGAAGGTGCGCGATGTGCTGTGGCTGGCCCTCTTCGGTTACCGCAAAGTCGGAGGCCGCTAGGCCAGAGATCGGGTGGCCTTCCTTGTCGGCTACCACAACATCGAGCAGAACCTCTCGCGAGGTGATGGTAAGCGTGGGCGGCTGCGGACCGCGTTGCTGCAGAGTTGGCGCGGCATCCTGCGCCGGCGCTGCCATCGTCAGGCCGAGCGAGCAAAGCGCGACTCCAATGCTGCCAAGGGCGCTACCCGGCCTGTTTCCAGTCCAGAAACGAAAAAACATGCGAAGCCTCCAGGACGCCCCAGTATTGCATATCCTGACGATTGGACGAGCCAGTCTCGCCGCGGTTAGGTCGAAAAACTTCAGGGTGGCCAGCCTGTATCTCTTACCAGCGGTGAGCCGGCGTGTTTGAGGTGGTCTTTTAGTTGGGGCAGCAGATCCCGGCAAAAGGCCGTCCCTTCCGTCCAGGCGAGGTGTTTCATGGTGGCTAGTCTTAAGATTTGTTAAGCATGTCGCCTCTGATTCGATCTGTGCGAGACTTAGGAAACGGCGGGAATTGGCACGCGGCCGCCGGGCTCTGAGGCAGTGCGGATGGAGACTGCGGAAAAGCAAAAACAGTTATCCCTTTTGCTTGTCGATGACGACACGGAGTTGTGCGCGATGATGCAGGAGTACTTGGCCGAGGCCGGCCATCGCCTGGATTGCGCTTACAACGGCCGGAGCGGCTTGGCCGCCGCGCTGAATGGCGCCTACGATCTGGCGATTCTCGATGTCATGCTTCCTGTCTTCGACGGGCTCACGCTGCTGCAACAGTTGCGGCGGCGAAAAGACCTTCCGGTGATTATGTTGACCGCGCGCGCCCGGCAGCAGGACCGCATCCTCGGCCTCGATACGGGAGCCGACGACTATCTTCCCAA
>JBEKDH010000178.1:0-7931 GCA_050014455.1 Occallatibacter sp. | reverse complement strand
GGCAAGCTGGACCCGGTGATCGGGCGCGACGAGGAGATTCGCCGCGTGATCCAGGTGCTGAGCCGGCGGACCAAAAACAATCCGGTGCTGATCGGCGAGCCGGGAGTGGGCAAGACGGCCATCGTAGAAGGCTTGGCCAGGCGCATCTTCGAAGGGGACGTTCCGGAAAGCTTGAGGAACAAGCGGGTGATCTCGCTGGACCTGGGCTCGATGCTGGCGGGAGCGAAGTATCGCGGCGAGTTTGAGGACCGGCTGAAGGCAGTGCTCAAAGAGATTGAGGAAGCCAACGGCGAGATCGTGCTGTTCATCGACGAGTTGCACACGCTGGTGGGCGCGGGCGCGGCCGAGGGCGCGATCGACGCCAGCAACATGCTGAAGCCGGCACTGGCGAGGGGCGAACTGCGGGCCATCGGCGCAACCACGCTGAACGAGTATCGCAAATACATCGAGAAAGACAAGGCGCTGGAGCGGCGCTTCCAGATCGTCTACGTTGGCGAGCCCAATGTTGAAGACACCATCGCCATTTTGCGCGGCCTCAAGGAGCGCTACGAGGCGCACCACAACGTGCGCATCAAAGACGCCGCCATCGTGGCTGCGGCGACGCTTTCGCATCGCTACATCAGCGACCGTTTTCTGCCCGACAAGGCCATTGACCTGGTGGACGAGGCCGCCGCTTCGCTGGCCATTCAGATCGGCTCGGTGCCCACGGAGATCGATCAACTGGAGCGCGAGAAAACCTCGCTCGAAATCGAGCGCGAGGCTCTCAAGCGCGAGACCGATCCGAACAGCATTGAGCGCCGCGAGGTTGTGGAGCGCGAGGCGGCTGCGCTCACCGAGCGGATCACGGCGCTTCGGGCGCGCTGGACCAAGGAGCGCGAGGCGATCAGCCGCGTGAGTGAGATCAAGAAGCGGATCGAGGCGCTGCGCTTCGAGGCCGAGGAGCAGACGCGCAAGGGACAGCTCGACCGCGCCGCGCAAATACAGTACGGCGAACTGCCCAGGCTGGAAGCGGAGTTGAAGCAGTTGAGCGCCGCGCAGGACGGCAGCGCGGGTGTCGCGCGCATGCTGAAGGAAGAGGTCGATGAGGAAGATATCGCCGGCATTGTGAGCAAGTGGACGGGGATTCCCGTCTCGCGGATGCTGGAAGGCGAAGTGAAGAAGCTGGTGGAGATGGAGCAGCGGCTGCGGGAGCGGGTGATCGGCCAGGATGCGGCGCTGACCATCGTGGCCAACGCCATTCGCCGCTCGCGCGCCGGCTTGAGCGATCCCCGCCGCCCCATCGGATCGTTTATCTTTCTGGGGCCCACGGGCGTGGGCAAGACGGAGACGGCGCGCGCGCTGGCCGAGTTTCTTTTCGACGACGAGCAGGCCATGGTGCGCATCGACATGAGCGAGTACATGGAGAAGCACGCCGTGGCGCGGCTGATCGGCGCGCCTCCGGGCTATGTGGGCTACGACGAAGGCGGCCAGTTGACCGAGGCCGTGCATCGCCGGCCCTATGCGGTGATCCTCTTCGACGAGATCGAGAAGGCGCACCCGGACGTTTTCAACATTCTGCTGCAAGTAATGGACGATGGACGGCTGACCGACGCGAAGGGCCGCACCGTGGACTTCAAGAACACGGTGCTCATCATGACCTCGAACCTGGGCGCGGCGATGCTGGCCGGCGACGCGCTGAAGACCGAGCACGACTTCGATATGGCGCGCGAGAGCGTGATGCGGGTGCTGCGCGAGCACTTCCGGCCGGAGTTCCTGAACCGCGTGGACGACACGGTGATCTTCCGCCCGCTGGGCCCGGCGCAGATGGGCCAGATTCTGGAGCTGCGGCTGAACGAGGTGCGCAAGCTGCTCGACGACCGCCAGATCTCGCTGGAATTGACGGAGCCCGCGCGGCAACTGATTCTGGCCGCGGGCTCGGATGCGGCTTACGGGGCGCGTCCGCTGAAGAGGGCCTTGCAGCGCATGATTCAGGATCCGCTGGCCATCAAGATTCTCAACGGCGAAGTGCTGCACGGCGCGCACGTCCGCATCGACGTCGATCGCAAATCGAACCAGTTGCGCTTTGAGACCATGAGCCGGGAGGCGATGGCGTAAGAGCAGCGGAGTTGGCGGGGCTGGCGGAGTTAGCGGTGTTAGCGCGTCTCCAGGTCCGGGAACCCGGACCTGGGGTGCCAGGCCACCCACCACCCGGCCAGTTCAGTGTCTCATGTTGCATTTAGAAGTGCGTGACTCAAGGTATCTGATTCGAGCCACATAGTCCCATGCCAGCTTCAAGGTCGGCATAGCGAGCTCCTCGTTGCTCGCGCCAAACCCTGTCGGGTTCGGAAACCTAATGCGGGGGTTCATTTCTACTAGTGGGGCGTTCAATTCGTCTTTTTGAAGCTCATATGTGTCGCTTTCCAATTGTATCAACTCAATTCGAAGATCAATTTCTTCAATGACATAGCGAAATTCCTTTAGTGACGAAATCGTTTTATGAATATTTGCGAGGTCAAAGCGACATCCTTTAAGATCGCCTTGAATCATTTTTCCTTCCTGATAGGGAAGGCCCTGTACGTCGATTAAATATGTATCCACATCCTTAAGTGTCGATTCGTAAATAGGGAGAATCGCTTCAATTTGAAGCAAGAGCGACTTAAACTCTTCGTCGCTCATGTTCCATTCTGGCGGGTTTTCAGTCGCATTCTGGCGCGATTCCGGCCTTTTCGATGCTGTCTGAGAAAGAAGAGAAAGCGGAAAAGCAAAAGCCAAGGCGAGAAAAAGAGCAGCCGAGAGGAACATTGCCGCTGAACAAACTCTTGTACATTCCCTCATTCACCTTCTCCTTCACGGTATGTCAGTCCGGGCGCTGTTCCTGGTTTTGCTGCTGATGGCGCGTTGGCGGTCGTCCACCAGGCCTCGATCAAGGCAAGTAACTCGTCCACGGCGGCGATGACGTCATCGTATCTGGCCGTTCTGCTGTTGTGGACGCCGCGGGGCTCGTGCTTCAGGCCGTTAACTTGGCTGTGAACGATGTCGAGCTTATCACTTTTCCAGTGAGGGAAGAGGTTCTTTGCCTTCTGGAGTAGTGCCGGTACCGGGTCATTCCCTCCGACGACGATCTTAAGGACACGGTGATAGACTGCGGCCGTGCGAAAGAGGGCGTCATTGAAGTAAAACCCGGCGATCCATTTCCCATCTGTTCGGACACTCCCAGCCGCGATTTGCGAAGCACGTTTTTTAACGGCGTCGACCTCTATTGGACGGGCAACCCTGTCCGAAAAATCGTGCTGTTTCGCTTGAATCAAGGCATATGTTGCGCCGAGAAAATCATCAAGGGAGCCTGCGAGGTCAGGATTTGTGCGCACTGCGGGTGCGGTCAGGAGGTTACCGATCCTGCCAGCGTATTTGGAAAGCGCGCCGTAGAAGGGGTCCTTGAGATCAAGCGTGATGGTCGTCTTTTCCTTGGCGAGTGGCTCCATTGGATTCCTGTCGTTTCCGTGAACAGACTCCATCGAATCATGATTGAGCGCTACTCGGGCTTGTCCTCTTCGATTGGTATCCGTCCTGTTCCGTGGCAGTGGGAACATTGTCCCCCCAGTTCCTCGGTGCCTTTGCCAAGGCAAAAGGGGCATTGAGTCGTTTCCGTCATGGTTCCTCGCTCCAAACATCATAGCGCGGAGGGTAGCGCACCCTAATTCTTTGGAATCGCATTCTTCCCACAAAAGTGGGTGGCTGGCCCAGGTCTCGTCTTTGAGACCTGGGATAGAAGCACGACGCGCGAAACACGGCTCTCCTGCATTCAGCGGGTCGCGGTGGCGGCGAACTTCTTTACCATGGCCAGCAGCAGCTTGCGGTCGCTCTCGTTCAGGTTGGAGGAGTAGCGGCGGATCTGGGTGAGGAAGCGCAGTTCCTCGTCGGAGAGCTTTTGCAGGTTGGTCTGTCGGTGTAGCGAGTCGTCGGCGAAGAACTGCGCAATGGGCATGTCGAGCGCCAGGGCGATCTTCGACAAGGTGTCGAGCGAGGGCACGGTGTGGCCGTTTTCAACCCGCGAGAGGTAGCAGCGCAGCAAGCCGGTCTTCTTTTCGATATCCCCTTGAGAGAGCCCTTTCTGGAGCCGCTGAGTGCGAATAACGGTGCCGATCTTCATGGTGGAAAGCTTCCTGTCCGATGCCTGCCGGGGTTTACTTGCTCGGTAGCAATCGAAACATTATTGACTTAATGGTTAACATGCGCGGGGCAAGAATGCAAGCGCTTTTATCACGCATCCCCGATTCCTTGGGTCACGGGGCGGACCGGGGCATCGCAGCCCGCCGCACAGAGCCGGCGAAACGCGCGGGAAAAGGGCTTCAGCGGCCCAGATTCGCCGCCAGGAATCTGTCAATGCGGGCCAGCGCGTCGGCGGCGTCGGCAGGGCGGAAGCCGGCGGCGTTGTTGGGGTTCTCAAAGGCGTGGCCCGCCTGAGGATAAATCTTGGCGTCAACTGGCTTGCCCAGCGACTGCATGGAGGTCTCGAAGGCGTGGACAGCCTCGGGCGGAATGCCGCGATCCTGGCCGCCGAAGTTGCCCAGCACGGCGGCATGGATCTGGGCCAGGGCAGCCTTGTCGGTGGCCAGAGAGCCGTAGTTGATGGCCACGGCCCTCAGCGCGGGCGAGGCGATGGCCAGTTGCAGCGCATAGCCGCCGCCCATGCACCAGCCCACCGCGCCGATGCGGTCGGGCTTCACATCCTTGCGGCTTTGCAGCCAGGCGACGGCCGCGGTCAGATCGCGCACACCCTGATCCTGGGGCAGGCCGCGCGAGAACTCATGGGCCAGTTCGGGATCGGCCGCCACTTTGCCGCGATAGAGATCGACAGCCAGGGTCACATAGCCCTTGGCCGCGTATCCCGCAGCCTCCTGCTTGACCCAGTCGTTCAGGCCCCACCACTCGTGGATCACGATCAGGGCCGGATGAGGGCCGACGCCATGGGGCAGATAGAGCAGCGCCTGGGCAGTCGAGTCGCCGCTGGGGAAGGTGACGGCCTGCTGGGCGCGGGCATCGGTGGCAAGAGAGACGAGCAGCACGGGAATTGCGCAAAGCAAGGTGCGAAGATACTTCATGGGAAGACCTCGAATATGAGATGCCCACTCGGATGATTCGATGCGCGAAGAACTTTCCGCGCGCAAACTCCCGGCGCGCTGGGAGCGGCGTCCCACGGGATTGCGATTGTATAGCTTGCGGGCGCCGGAGCCGGCAGCGGTAAACTATCGCGGCGCGGGAAGCGTCTGTCAGAGTGCGAGCGCAAAATGGCAGGGAGCATCGATGCGGCCAGCAGGCATATGGGCAGTTTGGGTGGGGATGGTTGTGGCTGGCTCCTTTGCGGCCGGGGTGCAGGCTCCGGCGTCCGCGGGCTCCCCGGCCGCGGCTTCCAGTCCGCCCGCCGCTGAAACACAATCGGTCCAAACCCAGCAATCTCTGGCCGGCGGCAGGCTTCACGGCGTGGTGAAGAGCGGCAGCACAGCGCTTCCCGGCGTGACCGTGACTGCCCAGAACACGCTCACCGGCAAGCGCTTCTCCACCACGACTGGGATCGACGGCGCGTGGTCCCTGAAGATTCCGCAGAATGGCCGCTACGTGATCCGCACGCAGTTTGCGGGCTTTGCGGCTGGATCGCAGGAGGCGGTTCTGAACGCCGCCGGCCACGACCAGGCGGTAGATTTTGACTTATTGCTGGCGTCGCGCGCGGCTCAGCAACAGCAGCAAGAGGCGCGGCAGGATGCCGCAGAGAGTCCGCAGGCGCAAGCCATTCGCCAACTGGCCGCCGCCGGCCCGCAGAACCTGAGCCTGGCCAGCGTGCTGGCGGCGGATACCGAGACCCAGGCCGGCCCCTCCAACTCCTCCGGGCAGGCCGGCGCGCCGGGAGCTGAGCTGCCTTCCATCGCTGCCAACTCCGACTTCGGCGGAGATTCGGTGGCCATCAGCGGCCAGTCGGGTCAAGTGAGCCCGCTGGCCGGCCTCGATCCGGACCGCATTCGGGATGCGATGGAAACCTATCGCAGCCAGATCGGCGGAGGGAGCGGCGCTGGCGGCCTCTTTGGCGGTGGCGGCGGCTTCGGCGGGGGTGGTTTTGGCGGCGGGAGCCCTGGTGGCGGCGGACGAGGCAACTTCCGCGGTTTCAACCCCGGCCAGCCGCATGGGGCCATCTTCTGGATCGGCAGCAACTCGGCGCTGAATGCCGAACCCTTTGCGCTGCGCGGCCAATCGCAGCAGCAGCCGGCCTCCGGGACCAACCGCTTCGGTATCACCTTCATGAGCGCGCCTTACTTTCCGCATCTGACCAAGCCCAGCGGCAAGGACACGGTCTTTCTGACGCTCAGCGGCACGCGCAGTTCGAATCCCTCTGACCAGTACGCCACCGTGCCTACGGATGCGGAGCGGGCGGGCAATATCCCCGGCCTGGCCGCGCCCATCGCCCCTGTCAGCCAGGCAGCCGCGCTGCTCAAGTACTTTCCCGAGCCGAACCTGCCTGGCGACGTGCAGAACTATCATCTGCTCACTACCGCGCAGTCGAATACTACCCAGGCCGGCGTGCGTTACATGCGCAGCCTGGGGAAGAACGCCACCCAGCCCGGCGGAGGAGGACGCGGAGGCTTCGGCGGCGGAGGGCGCAGAAACCAGAATCAGGGACTGCGGCAGAGCATCAACTTCAATTACAACTGGAGCCGCTCGGCCTCCGACAATATCAATCTCTTCCCGGAGTTGGGCGGAAAAGGTCGGACCGGCTTGAACAGCGTGCAGGCCGGCTACACAGTGGGCTACCACAAGATCACCAACGTCTTCAACGCCAACTGGAACCGCAGCAACAGCCAGACGACGAACTTCTTTACCAGCGCGACCGACATCGCAACCCAGCTCGGCATTCTGGGGACAGATGGCGCGCCGCTGAACGCGAGCCCGCTGAACTATGGGCTGCCCAACGTGCAACTGAGCAATATCTCCGGGCTCAGCCAGCAGCAGCCCAGATTTTCGCTCTCGCAAACCATCTCTTTGAGCGAGACGCTGAGCTGGATCCACCAAAAGCACAATCTGCGCTTCGGCGGCGACTATCGCCGCGTCCATCGCGACTCGCTGGGCGGGTCGAACGCCACCGGAACCTTCTATTTCACAGGCACTTACACCGGCTCGTCGCTGGGGGATTTCCTGCTGGGCGAGCCGCAGGAGACGACCATCGACTCGTCTGCCGCAAAGAGCTATCTGCGCGACAACGTGACGGATGTTTATGCGATGGACGACTGGCGCGCGCGGCCCAATCTCACGCTGAACTACGGCCTCCGCTACGAGTTCTTTGCGCCCTATACGGAGAAATACGGGCATCTGGCCTATGTGGATACCAATCCCCGAGCGGGATTCACTGAAGCTGCCGAGGTCGAGGCCGGCGGGGTGGGCCCTTACAGCGGCCCGCTGCCGGATTCGCTGGTCTACCCCTTCCGGCTGGCCATTGCGCCGCGCCTGACCGTGGCTCTGCGGCTGCCCAAGCAGACCGTGGTGCGGGCCGGCTATGGCATGAATTACACCGTGGGCCAGTACGGCGGCTTCGCCTCTTCCATGGCGCATCAGCCGCCCTTTGCCAACGAGCAGACCAACGAGGCCGCGACACTTTGCGGCGCGGCGGCTGCCAGCGACTGCCTGTCGCTGGAGAATGGATTCCCTGCTCCGAACACAACCGGCAATTATGCCCTCGATCCGCATTACCACCTGCCCTACGTGCAGGTGTGGAACCTGGACCTGCAAAAGACACTGCCCTGGGGTGTGGTGCTGAACGCCGGCTACAACGGATCGAAGGGCAGCGATTTGGACGTGACCACCGCGCCGGGCCGCACTCCGGCGGGCGTCAGCTACTCCGGCGCGCTCTTCAACTACGAGCAGGCCGCGGGCTTTTCCAAATTCAACGCGGGAACGCTGCGGGTGAG
>JBEKDH010000177.1:0-7961 GCA_050014455.1 Occallatibacter sp. | reverse complement strand
CTCCAACGGGATTAGGGCGCGAAAGCGCTCCCAGTCTCTACTTTGATGCCAGCGCCTTGGCGATCTGTAGCCCGTGGAAGCGCCCGTTCTCAATGAAGATGTCGTTGGTGCGCGCGCCGGCCACGATTACGCCTGCCAGATAGATGCCCGGCACATTGCTCTCCAATGTCTCTGCATCGCAAACCGGCAGTCTGTCTTCGCCCTCGAAGCGCAGGCCCAATCTCTCCAGAAAGTTGAAGTCGGGGTGGTATCCGGTCATGGCGAAGACGAAATCGTTCTTGAGCGTCAAGCGGCCCTGTGGTGTCTCCACCGTCACCGCATCCGGCGCAACCTCCACCACATTCGACCGGAAGTATGCCTTGATCTCGCCGTTCTTGATGCGGTTTTCGATGTCCGGCTTGATCCAGTACTTTACGTGCGGGGGAATCTCGGGCCCGCGATAAACCAGCGTGACCCGCGCTCCGCTGCGCCACAGCTCTAGCGCGGCAATCGCCGCCGAGTTCTTGCCCCCGATCACCACCACGTCCATTTCAAAGTAAGGGTGCGGATCGTTGTAGTAGTGGTGCACCTTGCTCAGCTTCTCGCCGGGAATGCCGAGGTAGTTGGGTAAGTCGTAGTAGCCGGTGGCGACAGCCAGCTTGTGCGCCTTGAGGACGCCGCGGCGGCCGAAGCGGTCCTCGGTATGCACCGTGAAGGCGCCGTCCGAGCCCGTCACCCGCTCCACGCGATGATACTGGCGCACATCCAGCCGGTAGTGAACGGCCACCAGCCGGTAGTACTGGAGCGCCTCAGCGCGCGTGGGCTTGGGGTTGGGGCTGGGAAAGGGAATGCCGCCGATCTCCAGCAGCTCGGGCGTGGTGAAGAAGGTCATCTGCGCCGGGTAATGGAAGAGCGAATTGCACAGGCAGCCCTTGTCTACCACAATCGCCCGAAAGCCGGCCTTCTGCGCCTCGATGGCGCACGCCAGCCCAGTGGGCCCAGCGCCCACCACCAGTAGATCGTAAACCTCGTCCTGCATTCCCGCGGCTTCCAGAGTAAGGTCGTTCATGGCTATAGCTTAGGGCATCCGAGGGGTTCCGGCCGGCCAGATTGCTCTATTGCGTTCAGAAACCTCTATGGCAGAATGGTAGAAAGCGATGGTAGAAAGGTAGATTCATATCGCCTTGAGCATCAAGAATGAGGAGACCGAGCAACTGGCCAGGAAGCTTGCGCGGCGCAACGGCGAGACTTTGACCGCGCCAGTGACAATCGCCGTGAAAGAGCGGCTTGAGCGGCAAGAACGGCCTCTCGCGCGAACAGGCCGCCTCCATCGAATCCGCAGAATCGTCGAACGGACAGCCCCGCTTATGAACGATGGCAGGTCTTCCAAGGAACTCTTCGACGAACTCTGCGACGATGAAACCGGTTTGCCCAAATGATCATCGACTCATCGGCTATCATCGCAATCCTGCAAGACGAACCAGAAGAGTTGACCTTCTCGGTGATAAAGGGTTCAGCTGCGTCCGCCCACATTTCGGCGGCATCGTATCTTGAATGCTCCATTGTCATCGACGAGAATCACGATCCAGTTCGAAGCGCAGGACTGGATGACCTCATCGAAGAGGCGGAGATCGTCATCGAGCCGGTCACCGCCGCGCAGGCGAAGATCGCCCGCCAGGCCTACCGCGACTACGGCAGAGGCAGCGGCCACCCGGCCAACCTGAACTTTGGCGACTGCTTCACCTACGCACTGGCTCGCGACAAGCGCGAACCGCTGCTCTACAAGGGCGACGATTCTGTCCACACGGATTTGCGGCCGGCAATCGTCCTCTGATGCTCGGTGCTGAAGCCTGACCTGGATCGAAACCGCCGATTCTCTTCCCTTTCCCGTCGGCGGGGATGGCCCATGTACCATTTGGGCATGGCGCTGGTTGAGGTCAATTCGGTCTGGAAGAGCTATCCTCATCGGGCGGGGCTGCGAACGGAACTGCGCCACGTGGTCGAGGATGTTTCGCTGACGATCGATTCCGGCGAGACGCTGGGAGTCGTGGGCGAATCGGGCTCCGGGAAGACCACGCTGGCGCGGATGATTCTGGGCCTCACGGAGCCGACCCGGGGCAGTGTGCGCGTAGACGGCACGGATGTGGCCCGGGCATCGGCAGGCGAGTTGCGCCGGCTGCGCCGCCAGATGCAGCCCGTCTTTCAGGATCCCTACGCCGCTCTGAATCCGCGCATGAACGTGCTTCAGATTGTGACCGAGCCGTTGCTGATCCACAAAAGAGAAGTGGGGATCAGGGCGGACAGCGCTTCCTTGCGTGCAAAGGCGGTCGAGCTGCTGAGCGCGGTTGGCATGGACGAATCGGCGTTGGCGCGTCATCCCCACGAGTTCTCGGGCGGGCAACGGCAGCGCATCAACATTGCCCGCGCGCTGGCGCTCAGGCCCAGGCTGCTGATTCTGGATGAGCCGGTTTCGGCCCTGGACGTGAGCGTGGGAGCGCAGATCGTGAATTTGCTGCGGCGGTTGCAGCGCGAGCACGGGCTGACCTATCTCTTCATCTCCCACTCCATGCCGCTGGTTCGTTATTTGAGCACGCGCATCGCGGTGATGGAGCGCGGGCGGCTGGTGGAGATGGGCGAGACCGCGGCCTTGTGCGCCGACCCTCGCGAGGCTTACACACGACAACTGATTGCGGCCACGCCGGAGCTGCCCGTGGGAGCGGCTTGATCGACCGGGAGGGGTCGGCGGGAGAATGCGCATCTTCCGATAGGATTGGACATCTCCTGCGGCGCCTGTGAACCGGGGCGCAGCAGAACGTCCACCGTAATTTTCCCAGACTCTGGACCTTGTTTCCTCCCGCTCATCCCGCCATTTTCACCTCCCATCCGGTTTTCCAACCCCTCATCCCGAACCCTGTGGACGCTCAGAACTCACCCGTCTATCTTCCCAATAGAGCAAGATCAAGGAAAGGGAACGACGGATGGAAGAAATCGTCAATGTCGAGGCAGTCAATCGGAGATTCGCGCTGGACACTATGCCAACCCACCACCCGGGACACAGCTTCGTCAGCGCCCTCTCGGATGCCAGCCTGCGCGTCAATGCAGGCGAATTCCTGGCCATTGCCGGCCCCAGCGGAAGCGGCAAAACCACCCTGCTGAATCTAATCGGCTGCATCGATCAGCCCACCTCCGGCCGCATCCTGGTCGACGGAGTTGACACCTCCAAGCTCAACCCCGCCGCCATGGCCGCGCTTCGCCGCCAGAAGATCGGCTTCGTCTTTCAGACCTTCAACCTCATCCCCGTTTTCACCGCTGCCGAAAACGTCGAATATCCGCTGCTGATTCAGGGCATCGGCAGCCGCGAGCGCCGTGAGCGCGTGGCCGAGGCGCTGGAGAGCGTTGGCCTCTCCGCCCGCGCTCAGCAGCGCCCCGACCTGCTCTCCGGCGGTGAGCGCCAACGGGTGGCCGTCGCCCGCGCCATCGTGCACCATCCGGCCCTGGTGCTGGCCGACGAGCCCACCGCCAACCTGGACACGCACAATGCCACTCAGCTCATCGACCTGATGCACGGACTCAATCGCAGCCTCGGTCTCACCTTCATTTTCTCCACGCACGACGCGCGACTGCTGGAGCACACCGAGCGCATCGTCCGCCTTTGTGACGGACAGGTCGTCTCCGATAACTCGACCGAAGGAGTCAGCCGTGGCTAAGTTTCTTCTACTCGCCTTTCGCAACGTCTTCCGTAACCGCCGCCGCACCTTGATGACTCTTTTCATGGTTGGTGGAGGGGTCGCCGGGCTGCTGCTCGTCGGCGGCTTCTTCGCCCGCATGTTTTGGGGCCTTCGCGAACACACCATCAATAGCGGCCTGGGACACATCCAGATCTTCACCGCCGATCACTTCAACCGCGACGAAGTCCGGGCTCTCGACACCGGCATCGATAACTGGCGTCAAGTGGCCGCAAACGTCAAGACCGGCGGACATGTACGCGGCGTTGCTCCGCGCATCGAGTTTTACGGCATGGTGTCCAATGGCGACAAGTCTTCGGTCTTCATGGGTACCGCCGTCGATCCCATTGCCGAAAACAGCCTCGGGTTCTTTCCCACTACCTTCACTTCCGGCCACGAGCTAGACAGCAAATCCGGCGGCGAGGTCGAGGCGCTCATCGGTGCCGGCCTAGCCAAATCGATGAATGTCAAGGTTGGCGATGGGTTGACGTTGCTGGCCATGACCTCCGACGGCGCCCTCAACGGCGTCGATGTCGAGATCGTGGGCATAATGACCTCAGGCGTCGCTGAAATGGATGCGCGCTCTCTCCGCATTACCTTGCCCGCCGCTCAGCGCCTGCTGCAAAGCGATCGAGTTACCAATCTCGTTGTCGGTTTGGACAAGACCGAAAACACCGACCAGGTCGCGGCCGAACTCGCTCCCCGGCTGCGCGACCTGCCCCAGCAACTGGTCTTGAAGAAATGGATCGAGCTGGCCACTTATTACAAGCAGGTCCGCTCCCTTTTCAGCACCATCTTTGTTTTCCTGGGAGTTATCGTGTTCTTTATGGTTCTTATGTCCAGCGTAAACACGCTGCTGATGACCATGTTCGAGCGCACCCGCGAGATCGGCACGATGCTGGCCATGGGAACGCCCCGCTCATGGATCGTTGCGTTGTTCATGGTCGAGGCCACGTTCATCGGTATCCTGGGCGCTCTTGTCGGCGTTCTCGCGGGCAATCTTCTCGGAGTTATCTTGAACCACGCCAACCTTCATCTCCCGGCGCCTCCGGGATTCACGGTCCCTATGTCCTTCCAGGTTCTGCATGTACCCAGCCTCATGGTCGGCTCCTCGCTGCTGGTCATCGTCTCACTGGCGCTGGCATCCATTCTCCCGGCGATCCGCGCATCCCGGCTGCGAATTGCGGAGGCTCTCGCTCATGTCTAACATCGACCGCACACTCCGCATTTGCCTGCTGCTCATGCTCGCCGGCTTTCTTATGACTTGCGCGCTCGTTGCCCGCGCCGCAACCACGGCAACGCCCGATGCCGAAGCTCTGCTCAAGCGCTCAGACATTTACCGCAACGGCTGGCCGTCGTATGTGCTGCACGTCAAGATCACCAACTACGAATCCGGCAAAGTGGACGAGGAAAAGCTTTACGAGGTCTCGCAGAAGGGCACGGAGAAGACTTACGTCGAGTTTTTGAGCCCCCGCGAAAAGGGCCAGCACCTGCTCATGCTGGGCGACGACATGTGGGTCTATCTTCCCGACACCAGCCGCCCGGTGCGCATCACGCCGCTCGAACGGCTCTCCGGCGACGCCTCGAACGGCGACGTGGCTCGCACCAACTACGCCGTCGACTACACGCCCATCTATCTGCGCACCGAAAAAGTGGGCGCCGAGGACTGCTTCGTGCTCGACCTCACCGCCAAGCGCAAGGGCGCCACTTACCAGCGCATCCTTTACTGGCTGCGGGTCGAAGATGCCCGCCCCGTGAGGGCAGAGTTCTATCTCACCTCGGGCAAACACATCAAGTCCGCAACCTTCGACGACTACGCTTCGTTCGCGGGCAAACTCCAGCTTCGCCGCATGACTTTGTACGACGAAATCCGCCATAACTCCCACAGCGTGCTGGAGTACTCCGGCATAGCCCCCCGCGACTTGCCCGACAAACTCTTTTACCAGGGGCGCACAGACCGTTTTTGAGTGGCTGCCCTGGTTCAACATCAATCGCGGGAGACCGCAAAACACACGAGAGGACACTGAAACAATGAAAAGCTCCTTCAGGGCCGCACGACTCGCCGCCAATTCCCTGCTCTGCTGCGTCCTGCTGACGGCCTCTGCCGGATGGCTTGCGGCGCAGACGCCGGCAACCCCAACGCCAGCACCTTCAACGGCCCCTGCGCCGGCGACAACGCAGGCCCCAGCAACAGTAGCTGCGCCGGCGTCCACCCCAACGCCCGCGCCTACTGAAGCCACGTCCACGCTCACCCTCAACATCACCGGAATTCGGAATGCGAAAGGAAAGATCGGCGTTGTCCTCTTCCGGGATGGAAAAGGATTTCCGTCCGACGTCACATACGCTGTTGCGGCCAGGCAAGGCGCCATCGATCCCCAGACTCTTACCGCCAAGGTTGTCTTCGAGAAGCTCGCGCAGGGAGTTTACGCCGCGGCCGTGCTGCACGATGAGAACCTGACTGGAAAGATGGAGTTCGATTCCCAGGGAATTCCACAGAGCGGCTACGGCATCTCAAACAATCCCGACACGACTCAGGGACCGCCGACTCCCGAGCAAGCTATCTTCCCAGTGAAGCAGCCGGAAGCCACAATCGAAATCAAAATGGTCTATTGGCAGTGAGCGTCCGATCGATTGGTGATAGGTGATTGAGATGAAGAACGAACGGGCAGCAATCATTGACGAAGAAGATAGCGGGAACGATTCCGGCTCATCGCACGCCAAACACGCCGAGCCGGGACGGCTGAAGAAACTCCGCGTCCCGGCCGCGCTTCTGCTCATCTTCTGGGCGATAGCCATCACCCTCTGGCGCAGAACTGGAGCGATATTCTTCCTTTTCGACATCGGCTACATCGGCACTTCGCTGGGAGTGGGCACGGGGCTTTATGCCCTGCTGCCGCGCCAGAAGAGACCCATCGGCCGCCGCCTGGCCCAGTTTCTGATCGGCATTTACATGGTGGGCTTTCTGGGGTTGTTCGTGCTCCAGAACATGCAACTCGAAGGGCTGTTCTTCTTTGTATGCACCGGCGTTTTTTCTGGCGCTATCATTCATTACTCCATCGCCAAGATCTTCGGGCCGCTCATCTTCGGCCGCGGTTTTTGCGGATGGGCGTGCTGGACGGCGATGGTTCTCGATCTGCTTCCCTTCGACAGAAGCAAGGGCTGGCTTCCCGGCCCCTGGAAGTGGATGCGCTACGCGCACTTCGCGCTGAGCCTGGGATTGGTGGCAGGGCTGGTTTTTATCTTCGGTTACCGGCCTCAGCATCTGGCTCCGCTGTCGTGGCTGCTGGCTGGCAATCTTCTCTATTATGCTGCCGGAATCCTGCTGGCTTACCTGCTCAAGGACAACCGCGCTTTCTGCAAATACCTTTGCCCAGTCCCGGTGCTGATGAAACTGGGCTCGCGCTTCGCACTGCTGAAGATATCCAAAGAGAGCGAGAGCTGCAACCAATGCATGGCCTGCGTGAAAGTCTGTCCCATGGACATTCGCATTCCTGATTACCTGGCCGCGGGCCAGAGAGTGCTTTCCATCGAATGCATTCTCTGCCAGACGTGCGTGAGCGCTTGCCCTACTCAGACGCTGGCGTCGTCCTGGGGATTCGACATAGGCGGACGGGAGCGGCTGCAAATGCGGCCTTCAATCTCAAAGGAGAAACGCATTGCCTGACTCGGAGAATCTCGTTTTAAACACGCCAAATGAGCGGCCCCAGCCAGTGGCGAGCTGTCTACACACGCTGGGACTGCTGTGCCTCCTTTTCGGCGTCATGGGAGCCGTCTTGCTTATTCAAGGCAAGCCGGCTGTCGGCGCCGGTCCGGCGGCGCCCGGCCAACGCAATGTGATTCCATCCTTCTTTGAGTCGCTCGCCTTTGGCTGGGGCATGCTCTACTTTGCGTGGGCCGGCGTTCATCACAAGGGCGGTAACCTCTTCTCCCTTACTGGACGCCGCTGGTCCGGCCTTCGCGATATGCTGCGCGACCTGGCCATCGCGGCGCCTTTCTGGGTCCTATGGGAAGCAACCGCCTACGGTGTCTGGCAATTGCTCGGACCAAACCGCGCCCGGCAAACCGCCGACGATATGTTTCCTGTCCGCGGCCCTCTTGAGATTGTCTTGTGGATCGCGGTCTCGATGACCGCTGGATTCTGCGAGGAACTGGTATTTCGCGGCTATCTCCTGCGCCAATTCGCTGCATTCACCGGAAGCATCTGGGCAGGACTGTTATTGCAGGGAATCGTCTTCGGCCTCATGCACCCCAGAGGCT
>JBEKDH010000176.1:0-14052 GCA_050014455.1 Occallatibacter sp. | reverse complement strand
GGATCCGATCTTGTTCCTCTGGTTATCCAGGGCAATGTGTTCATCAGCGCTGGCGATTGGAGCGGCTGCGAGTGGCCCAGCAGCCGCGTCAATCCTTACACCGTTTTTCAATCGCTCAAGCCCGGCGAAATGATCGACGATAGCGTGCTCGTCTATCGCGGCACATTCCGCGTCAACCAGGCCGCCGCTCTCAGCCGCGCGCAACTTGCATACGGGCTGTTGGGCGCGGGCAAGCCCGAGGAGGCGCTGGCGATGGCCCGTGAAGCAGTTGCCATGGATCCCGAGGGGATTGACGCCCAGACCGCGCTCGGGAATGTGGCCGCGCGGCTTGGCCTGAAGGACGAAGCCCGCAAGGCATGGCAAGCTGCGATTGCCTCCGCCGAGCAGTTGGAACCCGGCGCGCAAGCCAGTTACATCCCGGATCTGGAAGGGAAGCTGAAGAGGCTGTGAGTCTCTTCAAGGTCAAAGCGGTATATACCATTGATTGATACCATCAGGGGGATTCGATGGCGGCAAGAGCGGGAATAAATCCAAAGCATATCGATGCCAAACTGTTCTGGAATGGCCGCAGCCAGGCTGTGCGCCTGCCCAAGGAATTCCGTTTCGAGGGCGACCGGGTGCGCGTCACCCGCATGGGCGCTGGCGTTCTGCTCGAGCCCGTGCCCGAAACCAAGAAGGAATCTGTTGAGGAGTGGTTTGCACGCATCGACGCGCTCAAGGGAGATCCGCTCTTTCCTGAGGGGCGCAAACAGAATCTTGCTCCGATTCGTGAGTATTTCAAGTGAACTACCTGCTCGACACCAACGTCTGCATTGCGCTGATCAATGAAGCGTCCAGCAAAGTTCGCGCGCGTTTCATTGAGGCCGCTCGCCACAGAGCGACCCTTGCGACTTCCACGATCGTTGCTCACGAGCTTTGGTACGGCGTGGCCAAGAGTGAACTGGCTTCCCGGAATGCGATCGCCTTGACGGCATTCCTCGGCAGTGAGGTTACTGTACTCGACTACTCCGCGCAGGACGCTCGAGCTGCCGGGGAGATTCGCGCGGAATTGGAGAGCAAGGGCCTGCTCATCGGCGAATACGACACGCTGATGGCCGGACAGGCCTTCAGCAGGAACCTTATTCTGGTCACGGCCAATACGCGGGAATTCGGGAGAGTGAAGGGCCTAGCTGTGGAGGACTGGACGCTGTAGAACGCCTTGGTAGCGGCGCCGAAGAGCACGGTGTGAGTTTAGTGGTCTCCCATCCTTTCCGCAGAAATGAGCGGAAAGGATGGGGCACCCGGCCTAAACTCGCTCAGGATTTCCTTTGCAGGAAGATCGGCCGCTTGATACCATCCCATCATTGAGGTAACTTCCCCTTTGCTAAAGACTAAGACTTGGGTGACCATCGCGGTCATCGCGCTGATAGCTGTTCAGTTGTCGCAGATCGTGGTCGTGCTCCACCGGGAGTCCCTGACCTTCGACGAAGAAGATCACATGTACGCCGGCTACCAGATGTGGAAAAACGGCGACTATGGCTTGAACCCCGAGCATCCGCCGCTGGTCAAGCTGCTGGCCACGCTGCCGGTGCTGGGAGAGAAGCTCTGGGTCCCTCCGCTCAAGGGGGTTTTCTTCAAGTTCGAAGCCTACATGGGCGGCGAGGAGTGGCTCGCTCACAACGATGGCGGAAGCCAGCGGCTGGTCTTTCGCATGAGAATGGCCGCGGCATTGCTGGCGGTCGCGTTGTCACTGGTAGTTTTCTTTTCGACGCGCGAGTGGTTTGGCACTACGGCCGCGCTGGTCGCCTTGACGCTGGTTGTCTTCGATCCCAACCTGCTGGCTCACTCCGGCCTGGTGACGACCGATCTCGGGGCCACTCTCTTCTTTCTGGCGACGATCTGGGCATTCTTTCGGTTTGTCAAGCAACCCACCATGTCGCGTCTGGCCATCGCGGGCGTTGTCTTCGGCCTGCTGCTTGCAACCAAGCACTCGGGAGTGACGCTGGGGCCAATGCTGGCGGTGCTCGTGGGCTGGGAGGTTGCCGTTGCGGCAAAGGGGACGCGGGTTCGCACCGCGCTGCGATTGGCCGGATCCCTTGCCGCGATGGTCCTGTTGGCTGTGGGAGTACTGTGGGCCTTCTATGGCTTCCGTTATGCGGCCCGGCCGGCTGGGCTCCAGCTGATCCCTACCCTGGCGCAGTACTCGCAGGACCTGAAACCGTTTGATCGCGGCGTGATCTGGTGGATGGCGCACCTCCATCTGCTCCCGGAGTCCTACCTGATGGGGATGGTCGATATTCGCGTCTTTGCCAAGGAATTCACCGCATTCATCCTGGGCAACTGGTACCCGCACGGAGTCTGGTGGTACTTCCCGGTCACCATCTCCATCAAGACCACGCTGGGATTAATCGGCTTGGTCTTGCTTGCTGGATTCGCCATCGTGACCGGCAAGCTGGGCAAGGGTCCGAAACACTCCCGCGCGCTGGTCTACGTGCTGTTTGTGTCGGTTGCTTACCTGGCTACAGCGGGAATCAATGGACTTAATATCGGCGTTCGCCACGTGCTGCCGCTGTACGCGCTGGCAGCGGTCATTGCCGGGGCAGGCGTAGCCGCGCTGGCGCCTCTGGCGCGTGGATGGAAATGGGCCTGCTACGGGCTCGTCGCCGCCCATGCCGTCTCTGCACTCTGTGTTCTTCCTTCCCCGCTGGCTTACGCCAATGAGGCCTGGGGCGGATCTGGGAACACGTACAAGCTCCTGGCCGACTCGAATGTGGACTGGGGCCAGCAGCTGTACCAGGTCAAGGGTTGGGAAGACAAGCATCCGGGCGAGGAGTGCTGGTTCGCCTACATGGTGCGCCCGATCATCATGCCGGAGACCTATGGAGTCCACTGTCACGTGTTGCCCAACGGGATGGCGGTGAATGCCGGGGCGTCTGGAAGTGAATTGGTGCCGCCGGTTGTCCATGGCGCGGTGCTGCTGAGCGCGAGTGAGTTAAGCGGCGCTCTTTGGCCGAGCAGGGAGCTGAACCCCTATCGCGCTCTGCAAACGCGGAAGCCGGATGAAGAGATTGACTACAGCGTTCTGGTTTACCGCGGGGATATACCCATGGAGTCTGCGAGCGGTGTAAGCCGCGCCTTCCTGGCATTGAGCAAGCTCCATGCCAAGCAGCCGCAGGAGGCCGTGGCTTTGGCCGAGGAGGGGGTCAAGCTGGCGCCTGACAATCTTTATGCTCAGTGGGCTCTCGGAGATTCGGCCGCTGCCGCCGGCAAGAAGGACGAGGCCCGCGCCGCCTACAACGCCGCCATCGCCGCCTGCAATCAGCTCGATGCGCAGCGGCGGGATGAGTATATGAAATACCTCCAGGAGATTCTGAAGAAGCTCTGAGCCGAAATGGTCACCCATTGGAATGACCATATCGGCAACCCCTCCTTAGGCCGGTTTCGGCCATTACGCCGGAATTTGGCCGGGTGAAGGGCCCGACCGTCGAGGATTGGACGCTGTAGAGCTGGAGACTACCCTTCCAGGGCTGCTTCGCGGAGCTTCTCCACGTCGGCGAGGTCCTGAAAGCGTCCTACGGCGAGCTTGTTTTGAATCAGGTGCTCTCGCGATATGACGTGTGCTGGAGTCTGGCCATCAAGGAGTTTCTCGACCCGGCTCTCCCACGCTTCATCGAAGGTGACGCCGGCGATTCCTTGCAGAATGTCCACGCGGCCTGGCTCAACTCCGAGCTGAAAAACCGTCGTAGCCTTGTCGTTGAAGTCTGCCGGAGTCATTCCGGCAAGTGGGGCGCCGTACCCAGCCAGAGCGGCGAAGACAGCCTTGCTATTCTCCTCGTCGGCCTTGATGAAGACGTCCAGGTCCTTGGTGCCTCGCGGGTCGGCGTGGATGCTGACCGCGTGGCCGCCGATCACAAGATACTTCACCCCGTGAGCGTTGAGCGCGGCAAGTAGGTCTCTCTGATCCTTAAGCATTTGTCACAACGCCTTTCAGATGGCTTTCCAGTTGGGGCGCTCAACGCGAACCAGGCTCTTGTCCGATGGCCGAAGATCGAGGTCAATCCCTTTGGCGCGATATGCGTCCCGGACGATCTCCGCGATGGCTTCCATGCGCTCGGCGCAAGTTCGGCTGCGCCAATAGCGGTAGGTCTCCAGCCGTTGCGCCTTGGGGTTGGTGACCCTGCGGATTGTTTTGTCAGTGCCCATGGTTCACATCCACTCTACTTTGTCGCCGATATTCGTCTATTCGAGTCGTGGAAGCGGCAGATGACTATTGAACCCGTCGAATTGTTCTTTTGTCCAGGTTTTATGCCAGTATTTCTCGTAACCAGTCGCAACCTGCGACCAATCGCCCAAAGTAAAGGATAAGACGGATTTCAAGATCTGCGTGAGATGAGGTTCAACCGCCAAAACAATCGGCTCACATTCGATCGCATCCGTTTTCTTTATGCTCCTCGTGGAAGAATCGTAATCGTCTACCCACCAAATGCCCGAAATGCGTACTGTAGATTCTGACTTTCGGTTGAGGTCAATTCTAGCGATTCCGCCTAAGGGGTGTGAAAAGCAGAGACTCCAAGAGGGAGCGTCGTGATAATACTTCTGAACTACCAGATTGTGATTTTTTGCAAAGGCAGCAAGCAACTCACCTATAGGAGAGAAGAATAACTCATAACCAGCTAGTATTTCCTGGTAATGAGGATCATGTGAAAGTCCATTTGGCAAGGTGGGTTTTCTCCTTTATTTGCCTCCCTTGCGTGCGCCCCAGGTCTCGATCTTAAGACTTGGGGCGCATCGCTGGGCGGGTAGCTCCTCACTGCAACAGCATCGGCTCCTCGTCCTTGCCGTTAAGTTCCTCGGGCGGAATGATGACGGCGGCAGCTACCTTGTCGTCTGTCTCCAGATTCAATAGGCGGACGCCCTGCGTGGCGCGGCCGGCAGCGCGAATGGTCTTGGTGTCGATGCGGATAATCTTGCCGAACTGGCTAATGACCATCAGCTCCGAGGTATCGTCAACGAGTTGAATGCTGCTGACGCGACCGATGCGAGGCGTCACGTTCATGTTCTTCACGCCCTTGCCGCCGCGAGTTTGCAGGCGGTACTGCTCCACATTGGTGCGCTTGCCGAAACCGTTTTCGGTGATGGCCAGAATGCGGTACTCGCCCGGCTCGTGCTCCTTGGGCGTAACAGCCACGCCCACCACATAATCGTTCTTGGCCAGTTCGATGCCGCGCACGCCGTAGGCCGGGCGGCCCATGGAGCGCACGTCGTTCTCGTCGAAGCGAATGGCCATGCCCAGGTGCGTAGCCAGAAAAACGATCTGGCTGCCGTCGGTGATGCGCGCCTTTACCAACTCATCATCGTCGTCGATGCCGATGGCGATGATGCCGCGCGCCATCACATTCGAGAAGTCCTTGAGCGGCGTCTTCTTTACCGTGCCCTTGCGCGTGGTGAAAAAGACGAACTTGCCCTCTTCTTCCAGGTCGCGAACGGGCAGAATGGCGCGCACGTTTTCGCCCTGCTGCAAGTCGAGCAGGCTTTGCATGGACTTACCCTTGCCCGCCGCGCTCACATCGGGAATCTCGTAGACCTTCAGCCAATACACCCGCCCGGTGTTGGTAAAGCAGAGCAGAAACGCGTGCGTAGAATCGACAATCAACTGGGCGACGAAATCCTCTTCGCGCGTCTTCATGCCGGTGCGCCCCGTGCCGCCGCGCCGCTGCTGGCGATAGATGCTGATGGGGGTGCGCTTCAAGTAGCCCTGATGACTCACCGTCACGGCTACCTGCTCGTCGGCGATCAGATCTTCAAGTTGAAGCTCGGCGCTCTCGTCCACAATCTGCGTGCGCCGCGCGTCGCCGTACTTGTCGCGAACCTCTTCCAGCTCCTTCACAATCACGGCGCGCAGCTTGACTTCGCTGGCCAGGATGGATTCGTACTCGGCGATGCGCTCGCGCACCTGCTCCAGTTCCTTCATCAGTTCGTCGATCGAAAGTTGCGTCAGCCGGTAGAGTTGCAACTCAAGAATGGCGTCGATCTGGCGCAGCGTCAGTCCGCGCTCCTCCTGCGGCAGCCGCTCTCGATCCAGGTTGACGACGATCTCCCGGCCCTTGCCCCACGCATACAGATTTTCGCGAGCCTCGGCGCGCGAACCCGAAGCGCGGATGATGCGAATCACCGTGTCCAGATTGTCGAGCGCAATCTTGTAGCCTTCGAGAATGTGCTCGCGCTCGCGGGCCTTGCGCAGCAGGAAGACCGTCCGCCGCTGCACCACGTCAATGCGGTGATTGATGAAGCAGCGAATGGCCTGGTCCAGGCCAAGTTCCCGCGGCTGCCCGTTCAGCACCGCCAGGAAGATCATGGAGAAGCTCTCTTGCATCTGCGTGTGCTTGTAGAGCTGGTTGAGCACAATCTCAGGCTGCGCGCCGCGCTTCAGCTCGATGACGATCCTCATGCCGTCGCGGTCGCTCTCGTCGCGCACGTCGCCGATGTCGTCCACGATCTTGTCGTTCACCAGCTCGGCGATGCGCTCGATCAGCTTCGACTTGTTTACCTGGTAGGGAATCTCGGTGACGACGATGGCCTGCTTTTCCTTGGTCAGGTTCTCCGTCGCCACTTTGGCGCGCATCATGAAGCGCCCGCGTCCCGTCTTGTAGGCCTGCGGGATGCCAGACTTGCCATACAGGAAGCCGCCGGTGGGGAAGTCGGGCCCCTGCACGTGCTTCAGCACCTCTTCGAGGCCCGCGCTCGGGTTCTGAACCAGCTCAATGGCCGCGTTGACTACCTCGGTCAGGTTGTGCGGCGGAATGTTGGTGGCCATGCCCACGGCGATGCCGCTCGATCCGTTCACGATCAGGTTGGGAATCCGCGTTGGCAGCACCGTCGGCTCGAACGTTGACTCGTCGTAATTCGGCGTAAAGTCCACCGTCTCCATCTCGATGTCGGCCAGCAGCTCGCCGGCAATTCGCATCAAGCGGCACTCGGTGTAGCGCATCGCCGCGGGCGGATCTCCGTCCACCGAGCCGAAATTCCCCTGCCCATCCACCAGCGGATAACGCAGCGAGAAAGGCTGCGCCATGCGCACCAGCGTGTCGTAGATGGCCGAGTCGCCGTGCGGATGGTAGACACCCATCGCCTGACCCACCACCTTGGCGCACTTGGTGTATTTCTTGTTGTACTCCAGGCCCATCTCGCTCAGCGTGTAGAGCACGCGGCGATGCACCGGCTTCAAGCCGTCGCGGGCATCGGGCAGCGCGCGCCCAATGATCACCGACATCGAGTAGTCGAGATACGAACGGCGCATCTCCTCTTCAATGTTGATGGGAATGAGGTTCGTGCCGCTGTTCGGCGGCGTGCCGCCTTCGAGGGGGAGAAGGGGATTCAGATCGTCTGGCATATGGGCTTTTCTAGCCCGCTGGAAGGCGGCGGAAGGGTCCGGTGAAAGCGGGGCCGGGGTCCACGGGCTGTGCTTCTATTTTACCCGTTCAAGGTGGGTTTAAGCAAGGCAAACACCGAGAAATAAGTCCTTATTTTGCATGAGGTTATAGCTTCCCAAGGATGCCAGCCGCCAAGTCCGAAGACGGTCAGGCCGCAGGCCGCGTTTTCGGCTTGGTTTTGGCAGCGTTTTATGCCTTCCTTTCGCCATTCCTCGACCCGCCGAGGCCAGAGGAAACACCGGCAGTATCGAAGCTACAAGCTCACAGCAGTCCCGGCAGGCTCAGCACGCAGAAGACCGCCTGCAGCAGCAGGATCGCTCCCGCCGCGGCCAACGCCAGCCGTCCTCTCGGCCCCTCGTAGGCGTCGGCGAAGACTCCGCCCACAAACGTGAGCAGAAACGGCAGTGCCCATAGCCATGGAGTGCCTGGAGCGCCCGTCGTCACCAGCAGGACTAGAACCAGGAAACAAAGCAACGGAGTTGTGTTGCCAAAGTAGCGCGACTTCCCGATCCGTGATCCCGGCGTTCGGCAGCGCGGAAAAGAACCGCCAGGCCGGGTCCAGCGAAACCCAGAGGAACCCCGCGGCGGAGCGGAATACGTAGCTGAACGCATCCGGCGAAAACCCGTAGCAGGCGAAGACCAGCAGCAGGGCTCCGGCCGAGGCCGCCGCCACCACCGGCAGCACCTGGCTCCTGCGCCCCTCGGCCACCCACAGCATGGCCGCCAGGCCCAGCAGCGCCACCACCGGCAGCGCCGCGATATGCGCCGCCGCCGCTATTCCGAAGGCCGCCGTCAGCATCGCGATGCGCGGCCTCCATTTGCGGCGCGGCCCTTGCATGGCGTGGGCCACGCCGATGCAGGTATACACGCCGGCATAAACCCCCAGCGCGGCCAGAATCTCGGAGTTCGGGGTAACGCAGGCCTTCAGCGCCGGAGGTGAAAAGCAGTACAGCGCCAGCGCCGTGTAGCCGCCCCGATTGCCATAGAGCCGCCGCGTCACCCACCACAGCCCGGCCCCGAGCATGGCCCCAGCCACCAGGAACGGCAGCCGCTCCAGCAGCAGCACGTGGGTAAGCTGGTGGCGCAACTCCCAGGTGCTCAGCTCGCCGTTGCTTTGCACCACCCTGTCTTCGGGCTTGCGCAGCAGGTCAAGCCCCCGCTCCAGCTCTAGATTCAGGGTCAGCGGCAGCCCAGCCAGCCGGTAGCCCAGAACCCCATCGCGGATGTTCCCGCAGCTGGTAAAGTAGCCGGGCACGGCCCCTGGCCGCTCCCACATCTCGCGCCCGCAGCGCGCATATTGATAATCGCGGCCGGTCAGCGTCTGGTGGCCCACAAGCCACAACCCCTGAATGAGAAAGAGCGCCAGCAACCCCGCCGCAATGCGCTGCGGCAGATTGAAGCGAAAGCGGCGGATGCGATTTAACCGATGAGGCATGACGTTCAAGCAGACAGGTTCCAGTCTAAACGGCCCGGCCTGCCGCTTCGGCAAACGCAAGAAAGCCGCCCCGAGGGGCGGCTTTCTTGCGCTTGGCACTGACTGCCTTCTAGTTGAAGACGGCTCCAATGGTTACGTTGGAGGATTCGCACATGTACGTGGCGCTTTGACTGTTGTAACTGCAATTCCCGCCCACGACCACAGTGCAGGAGTTTGGCCCTGCCGCGGAAGGCGTGGTCGGGTTGGTCGAAAGACAGTTGTCGGACCATCCGCCGAAGTTCACTCCCGGTTCAGCTGGAGCAGTCAAGGTGATGACTGAACCGTTCGGATAGGTTGCCTCGCACACAGACCCTTGGAGCGTTGCTTGTTCGGTTGTACCTCCGCAATGGATGACATTCGGCGTGCCGGTGGCGGAGGGAGCGGTAATCAGCCAATTGGCCTGGTTCAAACCTGTGCTAGTCAGGCTTGCGTCAAAAACGGTCAGCGTCGACAAGAGCGAGTTGGCCACCGTGAGGTAGTTGCACTCGCCGATGTTGAGTATGTCGGAATAGTCATAGGTTGTGGTGGTAGTGCCGTTGGGAAGGGTGGTAGTGACAGTGGCATAGGTCGGCGCTACGTAGGGGCAATTGAAGACCGCCATTCCGTTCCCGGTGACCGAGCTGTTTACGAGGGTGCCATCCGGATTCGCGGCTACAGCATAGATATCTGTGTTTCCAGACGCATCCGCGGTGGCGAGTCCGCCGGTAGCTCCCGCAGCTCCGGCGGAGTTGATCGGGAAGTCAAAGGGAGCCGTGGAGACCCAGGTGACCGGGACAAAGGAGCACTGGGCGTATGGGAGAGCGGTACCGGCGGCGGCAGCGGCGGCATCGGCCACGGCATAAGCGGAGGTGCAGCTGGCCGTGGGGAAGCCGGAGTGGAAGAAGCCGTTGGTGATGTCCAGCGCGGTCGGAGCGGTAGAGAAGGTTCCGTACGCCAGGAACTGTGCGGTGCCCAGCAAATTAAAGTCTGTAGTCGAGGTTGGCAGAACGGTGATCGAAAGCAGAGGTTCCGCCGCAGGCGTGGTTGACACCGCGACCGTTGCTTGAGCCGTAACCACGCTGGAGGCAGTCCCGCCGGTCGCGGGGTTCGTGAATTCGGCCGTAATGGTCGATGAACCCGCGCTCACCCCCTTGACCAGGCCGGGCGGGTCGTTGACGCAAATCTGGGCGGGAGGAGGAGTACTGTTGACAACGCAGGTTTGTGTTGGCGCAAGCGCCGAGCTGACCGTGGCGATCGCTGTATTGCTGGAAGTCCAGACAATCTGCGGCGAGGCTGTCACATCTTGCTGAAGGCCGGTGCTTCCGGAAGTGCCCAGCGCAATCAGGGTGCCGGGCTGTCCAGTCGCGGAAAGCGAAATCGAATCTGGAATGATGGCAAGCGCGGTCATGGATTCCGCGCTCCCTCCATTAACCGAGAAGGGCACGGTCGCGTACACTAGTGTGCCGTCTGTGTTTGACGCCGTGGCCGTGATGGCGGCCGTGCCCTGCCCAACCGCCGTGACCAGCCCGTCCGTCGCACTCGTGCAGGGTGCGGCAGAGCCGGCAGTGCAGACCGTGGCCACCAGCGGATTGCTGGAGGTCCAGACGACCCTGCTGGTCATATTCTGGGTCACCGGGGCCGCCGAGAAGGTCCCGATCGCTGTGAGCTGGTAGGTTTGGCTCGGGAACTGCACCGATGGCGAAGGGGGATTGATGGCCAGCGAAAGCAGAGGCTCCGCGGCCGGACCCGTAACTGTCAGGGTCGCCGTCGTCGTCACCACACTGGCTACGGGGTTCGAGGCGGTGGATACATTCGTGTAGGAGGCCGTGATGGTGGTCGAGCCTGGGCCCACCGCCGTGGCCACCGCCGTGTTACCCCCGGAGACGATATTGGCCGAGGGCAGCACCGCCGGATTGCTGGAGGTCCAGGTGACCGCCGAGGTGAGGTTGCTCTGGAGACCGGATCCATTGGCGCCTATGGCGACAAGGTTGACGGTTGGATTCGGCTGCCCAACCTCCGGCATCGTGATCGTCTGCGAGCCGGGGAAGATGGACAACCCAGAAATCGTACTCGTTGCCGCCCCCGCCACCGTGAAGACCGCGCTGCCCGTCACCACGCTGCCGTCGGGATTGCCCGAAGCGATGGCAGTGATGGCGGTTGTGCCCGCACTCACACCTGTGACCAGCCCGTTCAAAGCGCTCGTGCAAGGAGCAGGAGAGCCAGTGGTGCAAACCGTGGCTACGGCCGGATTGCTTGAATACCAGGCGACCGTGTAGCCGGATACATTCGCCAGATTGCGCGTGCCCGGAGTGGATGCAGACGAAGAGAAAGTTCCCATGGCGAGGAACTGGGTAGTTTGACCTGCCGCCGCAACCGTCTGCGAAGCGGGCAGAAGCGAAACCGAAAGCAGAGGCTCAGTGGTGGGCGCAATATTCACGGTGTACACCGCGCTTCCCGTCACCACGGTCCCGTCGTTGCTGGGATTCTTGACCTCGGCGGTGATGGCGGCGACGCCGGTGGTGACCGCTGTCGCCTGCCCAGGACCGGTGATGGTGGCCACCGCGGTGCTACTGGATTTCCATGTCGCCGCGCTGGTCAGGTCCACAGTAGTGCCCGTCCCGGTGGTGCCAATGGCGATGAACTGGCCGACTTGATTGACCGCCGTGGCCGTCTGCGCGGCTGGGACGATGGCCAGCGATACATAGGCCTCCGTCTGGCTGGGGACCGTTACCGTGTAGGATGCGGTTCCCGTCACTACGGTGCCGTCGGGATTGGTGGCAATGGCGACGATGGCGGTTGAACCCGCGCTGATCGCTGTGGCAATGCCGGTCGCTGAATTGACGGTGGCCGCCGCCGGGTTGCTGGAACTCCAAACGGCCGCGGCAATCGTCTTGCCATTGATCGTCGCCCCCTGATTGGTCAGGTTCACCGTAGTGCCCAATGAGGTGGTGCCGATGGCGATGAAATTAGCGGTCTGATTCACCGCGAGAGCCGTCTGCGTGGCCGGAACGATTGCCAGCGACACCAGAGGCTCAGCAGAGGTCGTGTTGGTGCCCGTCACCGTGTAGGTCGCTGTTCCTGTCACGACCGTGCCGTCGGGATTGGTGCCAATAGCGGTAATAATGGTTGCCCCCGCGCCGACCGCTGTAGCAAGTCCAGTTGCAGAGTTGATCGTCGCAACCGATGGATTGCTGGAGGTCCAGGCAGCAGCAGGGATCGTCTTGCCGTTGACAGTTGCGCTTTGATTGGTCAGGTTGACCGATGTGCCCGACCCGGTGGTGGCAATGGCGAGGAATTGGGCCGTTTGACCTACAGCCGACGCGGTCTGCGAGTTCGGCGCAACAGTCAGCGCGGTCAAAGGCTCTGGCGAACCGGTAGGCGCCACCGTGAGGGTTGCGGTGCCGATCGCCCCTGTGCCGTCGGCATTGGTGAACGTTGCGGTGATGGTGGAGGTGCCTGTTCCAGCAGTGGTGGCTAGTCCTGTTGCCGCGCCGATGGTGGCAACCGTTGAGTTGCTCGACGCCCACTTGAGCTGCAGTGGATAATTGGCCAGCGCTACCGTGAGGCCGCCGGAGGTCGTTCCAAGCGCTTCATATTGGATGGGAACGCCCAGCGTAGCGACCGTCTGCGCGGCGGGGATGACCGTAACCGAAGCGATGTCGCCACTCCCGGCGGTCGATTGCGTAACGTTGACGGTCATGCTGCCTGAAATCAGACCGTTGAAGCCCTGCTCGCTGGCGGTGACCAGTATATTGGTGCAGGTGTTGGCGCCCGAAGTGATCAGCCCCGTGCTGCTGACCGTCACGCACTGGGTAGCGGAGCTCGCCCAGGAAACTTGATCGGTGATGTTCTGGGTCTGCGCCGGGTGGCCGGGGTGCGTGTAATACCCGGTGGCCGTCAATTGCGCGGTGAGGCCCGCCCCCCCAAAGTTCATGGTGCTGGGACTGACTACGATGGAGGTCAGCGAAGGGGAGCTCGTACAGCTGGCGATTGGCAGGGCAACACCGATCAGCATTAGTGCCTTCAACAAGGAACGATCGAACATCGATGACCTCCAAGAATTCCGACGGGCTCCGGCTCCGCCGTTTGGCGGCAAAGTCGCAGACTCTTTTCCACCGTTAATTGTATATCCTAAAGTTGCCAATCCGCCAAATCGAAAAAAACGCCTTTCCCTTTCGGAATCAAGACGGTAAATAAACTTGCCCCGCCCCCGGCGGCTGGGCCTGACGAATGCCGGATTTGCAGCGCCGGCCAGAAAGCGCGACGCCGCGAATAGACCGGGCTACCCGGCAGGAACCCTTTCAAGGAGCCGATCCGGTCAAAAGCCTGGACCACGCTCAGCCATGCTCTTCCCACTCCAGCCGCTCGGCCCCCGCCAAAGTGCTATCCTCCTTGCCAAGGGCGCGCATGAGTCGTTTCTTCACTCTCGGCCACTCCAACCACTCCATCGAAACCTGGCTAGCCCTCCTCCGCCGCCATGAGATCGAGGTGGTGGTGGATACGCGCAGCTCTCCCTACTCGAAATATGTTCCCCAGTTCGACAGGGAACTGATTCAGCGATCCCTGGACGACGCAGGCCTTCGCTACCTCTTTTTCGGTGCGGAGCTCGGCGGGCGTCCCGAGAATCCCGCCTACTACGACGCCTCCGGCCGCGTGCTCTACAGCCGCCTCTGCGAAGACGCCCGCTTCCAGGCCGCCATCGCCCGCCTCGAATCCGGCATGGAGCGCTTCCGCGTGGCCTTGCTCTGCGGCGAGGAAGACCCCGCCCACTGCCATCGCCGCCTGCTCATCGGCCGCGTGCTCTGCGAGCGCGGCCATGCCATGCAACACATTCGCGGCGACGGCCGCCTGGAAAGCGACGAGACGGTCGCCGCCGAGGCCAGAAAGCCACTGGTCGCCGACCAGCCCGCTCTCTTCGCTGAGCTCGACGAGGACAAATGGAGATCTACAGCATCGGTTTTACCCAAAAAAGCGCCAGCCAGTTCTTCGGCACACTGAAGGCTCACGCCATCGAGCGCCTGCTGGACGTGCGGCTTAACAACACCTCGCAGCTTGCGGGGTTCGCGAAGCAGGCCGACTTGGCGTACTTTTTGCGCGAGATATGCGGAGCTGCCTACGAACACGAGCCCCTGCTCGCCCCCACGCAGGAGATGCTCGACGCCTATAAGAAGCACAAGGGCGGCTGGGAGG
>JBEKDH010000175.1:0-8089 GCA_050014455.1 Occallatibacter sp. | reverse complement strand
CTCGGACTTCGCGTAAGCGAGATTATGGGTCTCCAGTGGGGAGACTTCGATTTCAAAAAACGCACAGTCCTGATTCAGCGCAGCGTTGTACAGGGCCGCGTGGATGAGGTCAAAACGGAATACTCGAAGGACCACGTTCCGCTTGACGCTCGCCTCGCGGAGTCAGTGCTGGCTTGGCGCGCGCAGACGATCTTTCCGAGAGACGAGGATTGGCTCTTCGCCAATCCCGCCACGGCGAGACCGTATCACCAGGACGGCCTTCAACAGCGCATCCTGAAACCGGCTGGAACTGCCGCCGGGATCGGCGATGAGATCGGCTGGCACACGTTCCGCCACACGTATCGTTCGTGGCTGGACGAGACCGGAGCGCCGATGAAAGTGCAGCAGGAACTGATGCGTCATGCCTCCATCCAGACCACGATGAATGTGTATGGACAGGCCATGACAGACAGCAAACGTCGCGCCAACAGCCAGGTCGTGAGTCTGGTTTTTGGAGTGCCAACGCAGACCGTCGAAGGGTCTGCCGTTATCCAGTAAGTTTGGGGAGTTTTGGGGCCGTTTCCGAATGGGGTCAAACGGGGTCTTGCAGGAGAAAGCTGTTCGACCGTAACTTATTGATTATTTTGGTTGCGGGGGCTGGATTTGAACCAGCGACCTTTGGGTTATGAGCCCAACGAGCTACCGGGCTGCTCCACCCCGCAGTTACAGTTTACGCTCTGCCGCCAGTCGGGTCAAATGAAGTGGGGCAAACGCATCGGCGAGAAGCCCCATCTGGCGGTTCCAGGAACAGTTTGCTTTGAGGCCGGTGCCCGAAACCGCCAATTCTGCGAAGAAGATGCACCCTCGCCGCAAGGGCATTCAAAGTCCCCTTAAGGAAGCAAATAGCGCAGGTTGGCATACCCTGCAAAGATTTGCGCATCCTTGGGAGTTGCGGGAGCCACATGCCATGGCACCCTGGTGATGTGGGAGCTTTACGGGATGAATAGCACCGACCCGTAGCTTTTCCATTCCGCAAAATGGTTCGCAATGCAAAAGCTGTCTCCAAAATGTCGCGGTTATTGGAATTCGCGCTTCCTTCGAATCCATAACCAACCAGCGCCCCCATGCTCCGATCGGTGGAGAAGGCGCGATCGAAGTAAGCGTCGCTCCATGAGAATGCGAACAGGCTGCGCTTGTTCGCCTGCCATTCCAGGGAGTCGATGCCTGAGCCGGAATGCACCTGTTGCGTCTGGATCGGTCCGGTCTTGGAGCCAATCTGTTCCACCACATACCCTGGGCCAAGGTCGCCGATATAACGCCCACTCCCATCACTCCAGAAGCCGGTGAGGATGAGGTGAAGGTTCTTGACGATGGCGAGATTGGCGAACGCGGCGACGCCTGATCACAAACTCGCTGAAAATTGACTTTTTTCGGGATCGACTAGTATCATTGAAAATAATATATGACTTGTTGTCTCCTCACCTGTCGATAAAGTTCTGCCGCCCCGTGCGGGCCAGGGGCCTAAGGTCCCAACCCATCCCCAAGTTTCCAAGATTCAAAGGAGAATCCAAGGTGCAAATTGCCCCTTATGCTGTTGCATCTGCATCTCTGCGCCGGTTGCAGCTATTGATCTCCGCTGTGCTCTTTATTTATTCGACTTGTTGTCTCCCCTCCTGTCGATAAATCTCTGACGCCTGAGGCGGGCCAGGGACCAGAGGTCCCAACCCATCCAGCTTCCAAATCCAAGATCAAGCTTCCAGAATCCAAAGGAGAATCCAAAGTGCGAAAAGCTCTTTCTGCTGTTACGCCTGCCTTACTGCGCCGGTTGCCGCTATCGATCGCTGCTGTGCTCCTCCTGTTTGCTACGGCGGCGAGCCTGCCTCTGGCCGCGCAGGACGACATCACCACACAAAACTCGACGTCCGCGTACAATGGCGCATTCCTCACCGGTCCGGCCTCGAACCCGCTGAGCTTCCTGAACGGCCCGGCCTTTCGTACCACCAGCAACCCGGCGCCCTATGACTTTCACGACTCCGCCCCAGCGAGCGACCTGGACGCAAAGCTGCCCAATTGGATTGATGTGCAGGCCGAGGAGCGGGGCCGGTACGAAGCGTACGACAATTCCAGCCTCAAGGCGAAAGTCGATGATTCCTACCTATTGAACCGCTTCCGCTTCCAGGTGGATCTGCATGCCTCAAGTTGGTTCCGGGTCACGGCGCAGGTGCAGGATGCCCGTTCGGGCTTCCAAAACCCGCCAATCGGGCCGCCGAATACAGTCCGCTGGGATCTGAAGCTGGCTTACGCCGAGATCGGCGACCCGGAGAAACATTGGTTCAACTTGCGGGTGGGCCGGCAGCTAATCAACTACAACAACACCATCATCTCCAACTCCGAGTGGCGCAACCAGGCCCGTTCCTACGATGCGGCGGTGCTGAACCTGAATACGAAGCGCGAGCACCTGGGCATCTTCGCCGCCTCGCCTTTGGTGCCGCAAGCCTATGGCGTGAGCCCGCATCAGGAAGGCAACAACATCTACGGAGCTTACGGCCGCATCGATGACTTCGTGGGCTGGCACTCGAACCTTGAGCCGTTTTTCCTTTGGCGCGTGCAGCCGGCAGAGGTCGTGGAACCGGCCGTCGCCAAGACCACCGGCCATGAGAACGAGAAGGTTGTCGGTATCCGCTTGAAGGAGCAAGCTGCCAAGTCGTTCGATTATGGGGGCGAGCTGATCTACGAAGGCGGCACGGTGGGAAAGCAAAGCATCAACGCCTGGGCGACGGAGGAAGGCGCGGCATACCAGTTCCTCAATGTAGCTTCCAAGCCGCGCGTCTTTACTCAGTTCGACTATGCCTCGGGCAACGGCAATCCGGCGCAGAACGCAACGCACTCCACCTTCGATACGATCGAACCGTCAGCCCACGACCGCTTTGGAATCACCGACCTGTTCGGCTGGCAGAACATTGAGGCGGTGCGCTTGGGTACAACTGTTGAGCCCCACCGTCGGCTCACATTAACGGCGCAGGGGCTGGACTTCTGGGCGCCGTCGGCGCTGGACTCGATCTACAACACCTCGGGCAGCGCGATCGTGACCAACAAGACCGCCCACGGCAACCATCTGGGCGCGGAAGTCGATGGCTACTCCTGGTATGAACTCAATAAACACTTCAACCTGGGTGGCGGCACCGGCTACTTCGCCGGCGGCGAGTTCCTGACGAATGTGACAACCAGCCACTCATACAAGTACTACTACTTTGCGCTGAACTTCAAAGACAACGGGAAGAAGTAGCCAACACGGTACTGGAACTCCGGGACGAGGCTGGTGTGATGAACCATCGCGCCGTTCGCATCCAGCCTTGTCCTCTCTTGCAGCATTCTGGAAAGTAGGCCGTTTGCGTGGAGCGATAAAGCATCGATTCGATGGACCCTTCCCACCTTAGCCACGACGACACGTCAGCGGAGCAATCGAATGGCTCAGTTCTTTGTATCTGTGGATGAAAGGAACAGCGGACGATGATGCGATCAGGCGCAACTACAACGGCGCGACAGCCGGGGAGCGCGGCGCCGGTGCGGGCTCTGCGGCATGTTGCCATGCGGGTTGGGTTGGCCGGCATATGCTGATGCGTCCTGGAGAACCGGGTTGTCCCATGCTGGTGAAGAGAGTTTCAGGATTGGGTCAGGTGGTGAAGCAGGGAAAGCGCGACCTCAGCGGGAGTGCGCAAATCCCCGCGCCGCCAGCCGCCCGCCCAGCTTCAGCCCCTTCCAAACCAGCCAGCAGAACCAAAATAGCCAGGCCAGCGATGCAAACGCCATGGGGAACTGCGAGAGATCGCTAGTGGCCGGAATCACCACGAGCACAAACGCGATCATGGTGCAAATCGTGATGAATGCTCCCGGCTCCCACCACCATTGCTTTGGACGTGCCAGCGGAAACCCGCCGATGAAGAACCACTGGATGGCAACCAACAGGGCCAAACCCAAATCCACTTGCTTTTGCCAGGCCAAGGACAATGGCGTCTGCGGCCAGGTTGAGCCTGCACCTAGCATTCCCGAAAGCGACCAGGCTGAGGGACACGGCACTCGCCATTCGGTCAAGACGAAGACCGGGAGGTTGGCAGACTGCACAACGAGGTCTTGCGGAGGATCATGGAACCGCATTGTGCAAGGGTCAAGTGTGAACGTCACGCTCTCCTGCTCAGCATCCTTTTTCGTGGGTGCGGGGCTTGCTGGTGCTAGCGCCTTTGAAGCCTCTTCCCTCTGCGCCTCTGCGGCACTTTCCGCGCGATCCCGAAGGAACTGCGCGTCCCTGGCCTCCGTCATGAGAATCAGGGGCACGGCCACCGCCAGATGGATCCCAGCCAACAACAATCCCCGCCGCCAGTTCATGGCAGAAAGACTACTTCAAAGCGCCAAGAAGAATCAAAGTTGGACGCCTCGGCCCTACCCATCGAAATGAGCAAGAACAGCCATCAGTCCCAGCGCGAAGGCCGCCGCGCTGGCGGTGGAGAGAAAGTTGACGGCGTCGTTGTTGAGCCAGCCGCGGCGTTCGAGCGTCGCTCCCAGCACGCTGTCGAAGAAGAGGCCGAAGAGGCCGCCGGCGCAAGAGATCCAGAAGACCGCAAAGTCGCCGCGCGTGGCCAGAGTTCCAGCCAGGGCGACGATGGCGGCGGCAGCCGCTCCGGCCAGCGTGCCGATCAGGCTAACTCCGCCGTCGGTCCCCGGCTCGACCGGGCGCAAGGTGGTGATCAGGCGTGGCTTGCCGCCGATCACCTGGCCGAGTTCGGAGGAAACCGTATCCGCAGCGGCTTCAGCCAGCGCCGCCAGCCCCACGGCAAATAGCGGCATGGGCGCGGTGGTTGCGCGCGTAAGCCACGGAATGCCGGACAGCCAGGACTGCGCCAATCCATTTGACGCCAGCGCGGCCACGCCCAGGTTGGCGGCCACTTGAGACGCAGTCCGCCCATGCCGTTTCTCCGCAGTGCCCAGCCGCGCCTTTTCTTCCCAGCCCATGCGAGTAGAGAGCCAAGCTAGCAGGGAGACCGCCAGCACCGGGATCAGAGCGGTTTGCCAGGGCCGATAGGGAACCGTCAAGGTAGAAAAGATGAGGCTTGCCGTGAGCACCGCGCCGGCAAAGGTCCCGCCCGGCGTGGCCGCGCGCAACTTGAGCACTACCAGGCCGAGAAGCACGCTCATGCCCACCGTCAAGACGGCTACCTGAGCCATTTGCGTTGCCCACCAGTGGGTTTGCAACACCACGTCGGCAGCCGCAAAGGGCAGCACGGCGAGCAGCACCAGCTTCGATTGCCAGGCGAGTCTCGAACGCGACAGATCGTTCCTGTGAGCCACGATTCATCGTATCGCCCCGGCCGCATAGGCGGGCAAGGCAAGCCTCTCATTTCCACATGGGACAGTCTCAAGTGAATCGGTTTACACTTGGCTTCACAGCGTTCTCTTCGGGCATCTATTCCATGCGTGGAGCATCTCATGCAAAGGTTTGCAGGCGTTTTTGCAGTAATGGCCGGAGTTGTTCTTTCTGGCGCCGGCGTTCTGGCACAGTCTTCCAGTCAGAAGCTCGTGCTCGACCGCAAGGGCGAGACGATTGTGCTGGAGCCATATGCGCCCAACATTCTGCGCGTGACGCTCAGCCTGAACCGCGAGCCTGCCCTGGCGGGGCCGGGATACGGTTTTGTGGCCGCTCCGGCGGGCGAGGGTTGGAGCGCGACTCAGACCGCCGAGGTCGACGTCTACCAGTCGGCGCGCATCGTGGCCACAGTAGACCGCGAACTTCCTCCCGCGCATCCGCCGCTGCAGACGGAGGTGGATATTGCCAAGTACTTCAACGGCTCCACTCCGGGAGCGCACATCGTGCTGCGCACACCCGAGGGCAAAACGCTGCTGGAGCTCACCGGATGGTCGCAGTCGGTTCCCAACACCAAGGACGGCACGGCGGATGTGGCCCGCGACCGGCGTCCAACCGACCCGGATTTCTATGTGGTGGGAGCGACCTTCGCCTCGCCGGACGACGAACACTACTATGGTTTGGGCCAGAACCACGAGGGATTTCTCGATCATCGCGGCCATCCCGTCCATTGCTGGGCCGATTATCTTGCTCCGGCGGCTCCCAGCTTTTGTGTGCCGTTTCTGGTAACCAACAAGGGCTACGGGCTGCTGTGGGACAACCCCTCGAAGACCACCATCGAGCCCGGATTCAACGAGCAGACCCGCTGGACTTCGGAGGTGGGCCACCGGGTCTCGTTTTTCGTGATCGCCGGCGCCACCGCGGACGAGATCTACGCCGGCTACCGGCTGCTCACCGGTCCCACGCACATGCTGCCCAAGGCCGCTTACGGCTACATCCAGTGCAAGCAGCGCTATGCCAGCCAGCAGGAGGTGCTGGATGTGGCGCAGGGCTACCGCGACCGCCATCTGCCGGCCGATGTGATGGTGGTGGACTGGTTCTATTTCACCAAAATGGGCCAGTTCGATATGGACCCCAAATTCTGGCCCGATCCGGCAGCTATGAACAAGCAACTCCACGCCATGGGCTTTGAGACCATGATCAGCGTCTGGCCGCGATTTGTGCCCGAGGACCGCTACTATGCCGAACTGCACCAGAAGGGCTGGCTGCTTCACCTGGCCGACGGCACTCCCACCAATGGATTGCCCTACGACCGCGCCGGATCGGACATCGACACCACCAACCCCGATGCGGCTCAATGGTATTGGAAGACCATCCGCGACAACATTTTGAGCCTGGGATTCGACTCGCTGTGGGCCGACGAGACCGAGCCTGACCTGCCTCCAAACGGCGCCTATTTTCGCATCGGCCCCGGCACGGAGTACTTCAACGTCTACCCGCTCTTCCACACCAAGGCGCTCTACGACGGCTTCCGCAAGGACGAGCCGGGCCGGCGCGCGCTGATCCTCTCCCGAGATGCGTACACGGGCGCGCAGCGCAACGGAACCATCTTCTGGTCGTCCGACATTTATCCCACCTGGGACACGCTGCGCAGGCAGATTCCCACCGGCCTGGATTTCTCCGCTTCGGGATTCGCTTACTGGTCCAACGACACCGGCGGCTGGCAGTATTTGCCTGAGGAGCACCACCCGGCCCACCCGCCGCTGCTCGACCCATCGGACGCGCGCGCCAATGTGGGCGGCTACGACGACTACCCGGAGCTGTACACCCGCTGGTTCCAGTACGCCACGTTCCTGCCAATCTTCCGCGCCCACGGCAGCCGGGTGGCCAACGAGGTGTGGTCTTACGGCAAGCAGGCTGAGCCGATTCTGGAGAAGTATCTGCGCCTGCGCTACCAGCTCATGCCGTATATTTACTCGCTCGGCTACAAGACCTGGCAGACCGGCGCGCCGTTCATGCGCGCCCTGCCGCTGGATTTCCCCGACGATCCCAAGGTGACCGACCTGCGCGACGAGTATATGTTCGGTCCGGCCTTCCTGGTGGCGCCGGTTACGGAACAGGGCGCGACCAGCAGGAAAGTTTATCTGCCGGCCGGGACGGACTGGTACAACTATTGGACCAATGAGCGCGTGAAGGGCGGACAGACCATCACCGTCGCCGCCCCCATCGATACGATTCCGCTCTTTGTGCGAACAGGTTCGATCGTTCCGCTGGGAGCGCCGGTGACGAGCACGCACGAGGTCCAGGCCATCGCCAGAGTTCGTGTCTACCCCGGCGCGGACGCGAGCTTCACGCTATTCTCCGATGACGGTAAGACCTATGCCTACGAGCAGGGGGCGGGCTCCGTTACACGGCTCCACTGGGACGATGCGAAGCGGCAGTTGACTCACGAGGGCGACCCCGCCTGGAACGGGCCGGACAGCGCAGTGGTTGAGGTTGTTGGCGAAGCCGCCGGGCGGTGAGTGGGGGCAGTCGGCCGTGATGACGCGGCTGTGGTGCGATGGGAGTCGCGTGCCGATACCGTTCCGCGCTCCAACTGCGTCCAATCTCCGGGCACCTGATTTACAATCGTTGAGTAAGCAGGAAAGAACTGAATGAGGCTTTTTCCCATGAATGAAGGCCAGACGCGCGCACGATTGGTTCAGGCGGGCGCGGTGCTTGCGGCTGTAGTCCTGTTTGCCGGTTGCGGCAGCG
>JBEKDH010000174.1:0-8163 GCA_050014455.1 Occallatibacter sp. | reverse complement strand
ATAGTACTTCAGTGCAGCTTCCGCGCTCTTGCCTGAACTTTTTGCGAAGGCGGTCAAAATGTAAAGTCCCAGGCTTAGTAATTCCAGCCCGACAAAGATAATAATTAAGTCTTGCGCAGTAGTAACTATCAATCCGCCGGCTGCCGCCATCAACACAACGGCTACATATTCGCCAACATGTTCTGTAAAAAGCGAATCGATGAAGAGTAAAAGAGTGAGTGCTGTGAGTGCAAGGATACCGGCTTGAGCAGCCCCATTTGGACCGTACTGAATAAAAACGTAGATACCATCGATCCTGAGGTAATATCCCCACGTAAATAGCAAGGCCAAACACGCCGCCCCGCACCCGGCCACGCCCAGCAGCGCCGCCACGGCCGCCCGCGCCTTCAGCGCGGCTTTGCGCAAGAAGCCGAGATCGACGACCAGCACCAGCAGCGCCGCGACTTCCAGCGCCGTCTCCGGCAGCGTCACGCGGAAGAGGTCTGCGTAGTTCATTGTCCCCCTCCCGCAAGCAGCGCCTTCACCGCCGGTTCGATTTGATCGAGCAGAATCCTCGGGTAAAGCCCGACCGCCAAACTCACCCCAGCCAGCAGCGCCACGCCTGTGACCTCCGGCCAAGTGATTGCTGCGAACGGATGGGTGTGCTCCTGCTCGAGCGCGTGCGCGGCGGGCAGCGCATCGCTGAAGAAGGCCTTCTGCATGGCCCTCCAGGTATACGCCACGCCCACCACGATGCCCACGCCCGCGGCAGCAACCCACCAGGGATTGACCTTCCACGCGCCCACCAGCACCTGCAGCTCGGCCACGAAGCCGGAGAAGCCGGGCAGCCCCATCGAGGCCATACCAGCAATGACAAACGCCCAGGCGGCAAAGGGCAGCCGCTTCGACAGGTGCATCGTCTCCAGCTCAGCGAACTGGCGCGTATGCGTCCGCTCGTAGACGATGCGCCCCACAATGGCGAAGAGCAGCCCGGCAAGGATGCCGTGCGAAAACATCTGCAACACCGCGCCGGTCATGCCGATCTGGTTCAGCGTCATGAGGCCGAGCAGCACAAAGCCCATGTGGCTGACGCTCGAATAGCCGATGACGAACTTGAAGTCGGTCTGCACCAGCGCCACCAGCGCGCCATAGACGATGCCGACAACGGCGAGGACCGCGAAGACATCGCGCCACGAACCAATCCCGGCGAATGACATTCCCCAGGAATCAAGGCCGCGCGGGAAGAGCGCAATCGCCACCCGCAGGCAGCCGTAAGCGCCCAGCTTCATCACCACGCCGGCCAGCAGCATGGAGGCGGCCGTGGGCGCGGCCACGTGGCCGGTGGGCGCCCAGGTATGGAAGGGCCACATGCCGGCCAGAATCGCAAAGCCCGTGAAGACCAGCGGGAAGCACCACATCTGGAAGCTCGCCGGCAACCCGGCATGAGCCAGTTCAATCAGCCCGGTGGAGTGGCTGCCCGCCGTTGCGTAAGCCGCCAGCAGCCCGATCAGCACCATCGCCGAGCCGGCGAAGGAGAAGAGCGCCAGCTTCATGGCCGCATACTCCCGCCGCGTGGAGCCCCAGATGGCGATCAGGAAGTACTTAGGCACGATGGCCACTTCGTAGAAAACGAAAAGCAGAAACAGGTCGAAGCTGAGAAAGACGCCGTAGACGCCGCCGATGAGCGCCAGAAAGAATGCGAAAAACTCATTGGTCCTCAGCTCGATATTCCAACTGAAGAGCACTCCGGCCACTGCGGCCAGCCCCGTGAGCAACACCAGTGCGCGGCTAATGCCGTCGGCCGCCAGCAGAAAGCGAATGCCCATCGACGGCACCCAGGGCAGGTCGACGATCACCTGACGGCCGCCTGGATTGTTCCCCATGCCGGCGACGAATCCCGCCACGGCCAGCGCCAGCCCGGCCACGGCCACGGCAAGCGCCAGCCAGCGCGCCAGCGTATTCCGCCTCTTGGGAAGCAGCGCCTCGGCCAAGGCTCCGGCAAACGAGAGATAGATCGTCCATGCCAGCATCTAAAAGAACCTCCAGTGAGCCAGGAGGTTGACGACCGTTGGGTTCACGCTGCTCACAATGAGTTGCGGAAGAATGCCGATCAGCAGCATCAGTCCGATCACCGGGGCCAGCGCCATTCGCTCGCCATTGTGCAGATCGGGAAAACCCTCACAGTGCTTGGGCAGAGGCCCGCTGAAGACTTTCTGGATCACCGTCAGAATCACCGCCGCCGTCGCCAGCAAGCCAAGAACTGAAACCGTGGCCGCCACCCAGGCCAGCGGAAAGACGCCGCGAAAGATAAGGAACTCGCCCACAAATCCGTTCAGTCCCGGCAGCCCCAGCGACGAGAACAGCGCAATCCCCATCAGCCCGGCCAGCACCGGGGCCGGCTTGCGCAGCCCGCCAAATTGGTCGATGCCGCGATGCCCGCCCGTCCGCTGCTGCATCATGGCCACAAACCAGAAGAGCGCCGCCGCCGTCAGGCCGTGGTTGAACATCTGCAGGATCACGCCGTTCAGCGCCGCCGCCTGGCTGGCCACAGCCGCAGTGCCCGCCGCCGGAACCGCCAGCGCGAAGATGCCCAGCAGGCAATAGCCCAGGTGATTCACCGACAAGTACGCGAAGACGCGCTTCAGATCCTTCTGCGCCGCAGCGGCCCAGGCGCCCATCACCACCGTGGCCACAGCCAGCACAAGGAGCGGCGTGCGCATGCGGGCAATCTGCGGCCCAAAGAGCGGAATCGCAATCCGCAGCAAACCGTAGACTCCCATCTTCGACATGGCGCCGGTGAGCAGCATCGTAACCGGCGAAGGAGCCTCGGCGTAGGCTGCGGGCAGCCAGGTGTGGAACGGAATCATCGGCACCTTGACCGCAAACCCGGCCAGCACGCCGATGGCCAGCCAAAGCATCATTGCCGATCCAAAGTGGTCCCTCACCATCTGCTCCAGCGCTCCCGTTGAGGCCAAGAAGGCGAGGCGGCCGAAGTCCATGCTGCCCGGCGAGTCAGCGCTCCTCGTCGAGGCAAAAAGCGCCAGAAACGCCACCAGCAGCGCCACCGAGCCGGCCATGGTGTAGACAAAGAATTGCGTGGCCGCCGGCCCTCGGCGCGCGCCGCCCCACAGCTTGATGAGGAAGAAGGCCGGAATCAGGCTCAGCTCCCAGAAGAGAAACCAGTGAAAGAAGTTCAGCGCCGTGAAGGATCCGAAGAGCCCCGACTCCAGCGTTAGCACCAGCCCGAAGTAAAGCCCCGGCTGATGGTGCACGCGACTGGCCGCATCCACCGACATCAGCGTCACAATGGCCGAAAGCAACACCATCAGCGCGCCCAATCCATCCACGCCCAGGTGGTACTCGATGCCCAGGGACGGCACCCACGCGTGCTGCTCGATGAATCCGTAGCCGCCGATAACAGGAAACCTACTCCACTCGGCCCACACCACCAGCGCCAACGCCAGGCTGAGCAGGGTCGTGATGAGCGCCACGGCGCGCGCGTGCCTGCCGGACAACAGCGCAATCGCCGCTCCGACGAGGGGCAGCACAGTCAGCGCGGTCAATATGGGGAATCCGCTCATGGCCGGCTGCTCCAGATCAAGATCGCGATAAGCCCCACCACGGCGGCGGCCAGGATTCTCAGGTAGGTCTGCACGCGCCCGTTCTGCACCCGCGACAGCAGGCCTCCGCCACTGGCCAATTCTTCGCAGCCTTTGTCGAAGCTGCCATCCACCCAATTCGTATCGAGGAAGCGGTTGAGCCGTGCCCATCTGCTGAAGGCCCAGGCAACCCCGGCCACCGCCCCGCCCCAAACGCGGCGGTCGAGCCAGTCGGCAACCCGCGCCCACCATCCGTAAAACGCGATCACCGTCGCGCCGTATAACTCATCCACATACAGCCGGTTGCGCAGCCAGCCCCACGGCAATGGCGCGAGCATTTCCAGCGCGTCGGGCTGCTCCGGCGCGGGCGATTTGCCCCCATAGAGCCACAAACCAAGGCCCAGGCCCACACAGACCACAACTGTCGAGAGCCCCAACAGCGTGATGAACTCTGGCTCGACGAAGCCATGCCCATCGAAGCTCAGCGCGCTGCCCTCCAGGAAGGCTCGGAACCACGGCCAGGCCGGCGTTCCAATCAATCCCAAAGCCATGGCGAAGAAGGCCAATATCGCGAGCGGCGCGGTCATCACTCTGGGGCTTTCATGCGCCGGTTCATTACCTCTTCTCGCCCCAAAGAAGACGTAGGCCACCTGCCGCGTCATATAGAACGCGGTCAGCAGCGCGCCGAAGACCAGCATGTAAAAGGGAGTCTTGGCCACGCTCCAGTGCCGCGCCGCATCCAGAATTCCATCCTTGCTCCAGAAGCCAGAAAACAGCAGCGGAAAGCCGCACAATGCCAGCATTCCGATCGCATACGTGACAAAGGTGAGCGGCATCTCAGCGCGCAACCCGCCCATGCGGCGAATGTCCTGCTCCTCGAGGCAGCCGTGAATCACCGACCCCGCGCCCAGGAAGAGCAGCGCCTTGAAGAACGCATGCGTGATGAGATGGAACATCCCCACCGCTACTCCGCCCATGCCCAACCCGGCCATCATGTAGCCTAATTGCGAGATGGTTGAGTAAGCCAGAATTCTTTTGATGTCATTCTGAGCCACGGCAATCAGCGCGGCAAAAACCGCCGTGAACGCGCCCACCCAGGTCACCACCGTCAGGGCCGCCGTGCTTCCTCCGGCGTGCGCGCCCGCGGCCATCAGCGGATAAACCCGCGCGATCAGATAGACGCCGGCGGCCACCATCGTCGCCGCGTGGATCAGCGCTGAAACCGGCGTCGGGCCTTCCATCGCATCCGGTAGCCAAACGTGAAGCGGAAACTGGCCGCTTTTGCCCGCCGCACCAGCAAAGATCAGCAAACCGATCGCGCTCGCGGCGGAGAGTCCCAAGCCCGCATGTTGCGCCAGCAATGTGGTCAGCGCGGCCGGCTCGATCGCTCCCGCGCCGCCCTTATACAGGATCAGCGTGCCTGTCTGCGCGTAGAGCCAGACCATTCCGAGCAGGAAAAGAACGTCGCCAATCCGGGTTGTGAGAAAAGCCTTCTTCGCCGCGGCGGCAGCCGATGGCTTTTGATACCAGAAGCCGATCAATAAATAAGAAGTAAGTCCGACTAACTCCCAGCACATGAAGAGCAACAGCACGCTGTTGGCGATTACTAAGCCCAGCATTGCTCCCGCAAACAGCGACATGAAGCAGAAGAAGCGCGTAGAATTCTCGTCGTGTTCCATGTAGCCAACGGAGTAGATGAAGATAAGCAGACCGACAAAACTGACCATGACCAGCATCACGGCCGAGAGGGGGTCGAGAATCCATCCCAGTTCCACATAAGCTTGGCCCACTTGGAACCAATTCGTATAGGTACAGATGCTCATGCCGGGACGGCTGGCCACCAGAATGAAAGCAGCCAGCGAATAGAGAAAAGAAAAACCAAGGGAGCCGATGGCCAATCTGGCTGCGGCCTTCCGGCGCTTCTGTTTCATCAGCGAAATCGCGCCCGCGACAATCATCGGAACAGCGGGGACGAGGACAAGCGCCGGCATAATGATCGAGGCGGCAATCGCAATGGTATTCAGAGATTGATCCTGCATCTGCCGCTCACCCCTTCATCCTGTTCATCCGGTCCAGGTCCGTGGTATGCGCGTGGCGATGGATCTGAATCACCAGTCCCAGTCCCACAGCCGCCTCAGCCGCTGCCACGGCAATCGAGAAGATGGCGAACATCATGCCGGTAAGCGCCTCGGGATGCGGCCCGTAGCGCCAGAAGGCGATCAGGTTCAGATTGGCCGCGTTCAGCATCAGCTCAATGCCGATCAGCACCAGAATCGCATTTCGGCGCGTGAGCGCCCCGGCCAGGCCAATCGAAAACAGCAGCGCAGCCACGAGAAGGTAGCCGGTAAGCGGCGTCATTTGGTCTCCTCTTTCTCGTGCATGGCCACAATCACGGCGCCGATCAGCGCAGAGGTCAGCAGCAGCGCCACAATCTCCAGCGGCAGCACGTAGCGGCCCATCAGCGCATTGCCGATCTGCAAAACCGTCACCTCGGGCGCTGCCGTCGGGTCGCCCCCTGGGCCCGGCAAAACGGCGGCACTCTGAAGTACAGCCCAGCCCAGCACCGCAAAGACTCCTGCCGAAATCACTAAGCCCGCGAACCAATTCCTGCTATAGACTCCATCCTTCGGCGTCTCCGATCCCTTGGTAAGCAGAATCGCAAAGACCACCAGAATGGCCACCGCGCCAATGTAAACCAGAATCTGCGCAAAGCCGGCAAACTGCGCATCCAGCTCCAGGTAGAGCAGCGCCAGCCCGGCAAAGGCCACCGTGAGCGCCAGCGCGCAGTGGACCGTGTTCTTGAGCGTTACCGCGGCCAGCGCGCCGGCCAGTGTCACAGCCGCAAGCACATAAAACACAAAGCTCATCGGCGCCACCTACTCTCTGTGTCCGACGGAAAAAAGTGGGCGCCCCATCTTTGCGCCTTCTTTCTGGCGCAAGGGTGGGATAGCTCGAACCTCCAGCCGCTGCCCCGGCAAACCTCACTCCGCATAGCGATAACTCCTTGCCCCGAAGTGCTGGCTGCGCATTCCCGCCCAGGCCATTCCAACATAACTCACCGCCAGAATCGCCGAACAGGCCACCCAGCGCGCCCAGCCGTCGCCCATGAAATGCCAGAGCGCGGCAACCATTAGGTTCACCATGGTTAGCGGCAGCACAAACTTCCAGGCGAAGTTCATCAACTGATCCTGTCTCAGCCTCGGCAGCGTCCCTCGCATCCAGATGAAGACGCACATTGAAACCAGCAGCTTGCCAAAGAACCATATCCACGACGGAACCCAGCCCAGGAACGAGAACGGCGCCGACCACCCGCCCAGAAACAGCGTCGTGCCCAAGCCCGAGATGGAAAACATGGCCAGATACTCGCCCAGAAAGAAGAGCGCAAACTTGAAGCCCGAGTACTCGGTAAAGTAGCCGGCCACTAACTCCGACTCGCCTTCGGGCAAATCGAAGGGCGAGCGGTTGGTCTCAGCCGTGGCCGCGATGGCATAGAGCACAAACCCGGCAAAGCCCCACGGAGTAAAGATGTACCAGTGCGGCAAGCCCCAGGTGTAATGGTTCTGCGCGGCGACGATCTTTTCGAGCGAGAGCGACCCGGTAATCATCACCACTGCCACGCTCGACATCAGAAGCGGCACTTCGTAGCTGATCATCTGCGCCACGGCGCGCATGGCTCCCAGCAATGAATACTTGTTGCGGCTCGACCAGCCGGCCATGAAGACCGATAGCTCGGTCGAAGCGCCGATAGCAAAGTAAAACAGCAGGCTGGCATCCATCTTGACCAGCGTCATGTTGCGCCCCATGGGCAGCACCGCAAAGCCCATGAAGACGGCCACCACCAGCACCACCGGCGCCAGAAAGTGCACCACCCCATCCGCGCGCGTGGGAACAATGTCTTCCTTGATCAGCGACTTGATGGCATCCGCGATCGGCTGCAGAATTCCCAACGGTCCCACGCGGTTCGGTCCGATGCGATTCTGCATGCGGCCCAGCCCCTTGCGCTCCAGCAGCACGGTAAACGCAAAGAGCGCCGGAAAAAGGCAGACGATTACCGCGACGCTGAGCACCACGCCGGCCGCGGCCTGCCAGCCGGCGGGCAGGAAGCTCACCAGCCATTGACAGAGGCGAACGAAGATCTGGTCCAGCGTCTCAAACATTCGCTAGTCTCCCCCCGCTGGCGTTCGCGCCGGTATCTCCGCGCCCTTGACGGCCGCGGCAATGGCCGCGTTGGTTGTCTTGGTATCTGCCTTGGCCTTCCCCTCAGCCAGCCGTGCGTCTACTTGCGCCGCTTCAGTGGGATGAATCTTGCGATAATGCTCGTTCGACTTGGCCAGTTGCTTGCGGTCGTAAAGAAGCCCGCCGAAGCGGTCCGCCGTGCTCAACTCAAACTCGGTATCCATCTTGATCGCTTCAAAGGGGCAGACCTCGACGCATATCTGGCAGCTCATGCATACGGAGATATCGATATCGAATTTCGCCGGATAAAATTGCAGCTTGCCGGTAAAGTCCGGCTTTTTATCCGCGCTCTTCTCGATATAGATGCACTTGGGCGGGCACTCTTTCTCGCATATCTGGCAGGCCACGC
>JBEKDH010000173.1:0-8227 GCA_050014455.1 Occallatibacter sp. | reverse complement strand
GGTCGTCGAGGGCGCTAAGGTTGAAGTTAGAAACGGTGTCTCCGGATTCAGAAAGACTCTCAGCACTAACCTTGAAGGGCGGTTCGTCTTCGATGGCATCCCTGTGGGGCTCTATGACGTCACCTTTGCTGCCAGCGGCTTTGATAATGCAATTCTTCATGATTTGGCCGTAACCGCCGGTAGCGAGACTGCCGCCAATGTCGCATTGAAGATCGCCCCGGCGAAGACATCTATTGAGGTCAACGAGAGCTCAAGCGCAACTGCTTCTACTGACCTGCTCAAGGTGGACGCCAGCGACCAGGCGCGAAGCCGCAACGCCGCCGAACTGATCGGCGAAACGCCTGGAGTCAGCCTGCGCGAAAACGGCCAGCTTGCCAGCATCCCATTTCTTCATGGGCTGGGAGACGAACGCGCCAAGCTGGTGGTTGACGGCATGACGGTTTCGTCGGCCTGCGCAAACCACATGAACCCGCCGCTCTCCTACATTGCCCCCTCTCAGGCAGCCGAGGTCACCGTCATGGCGGGCATTACGCCGGTCAGCCTGGGCGGTGACAGCCTGGGCGGAACAATAGCGGTCGATTCGCGCGATCCGGCTTTCGCCAATGCAAGCGAGCATCTGCGCGAGGAGACCGCCTCTTCCGGCTTCTACCGCAGTAACGGCGAGAACTATGGAGGCGCGTTCTTCGAATGGGTGGCTGGCCGCAATCTCGGCATCGGCTATACCGGGTCGTGGGCCACCAACGACGATTACACCGACGGCAGCGGCCACAAAGTCACCTCCACTTACGCCCAAAGCACCGACCATGCCGTAACGCTTGCGGCGCAGGGCGCGGGCAACCTGGTGGTCCTTCAGGCCGGGCTGCATCACACGCCCTACGAGGGCTTTGTGAACGCGCAGATGGACATGGTGCGCAACTACGCCGAGTCGCTCAACCTGCATTACAGGAGGAGCTTCGAGGGCGGCGGACTCGACGCCCGTGTGTTCTGGCAGGGCGCATGGCACTCGATGAATATCGGCCATGACAAGTCGACATTTCCCATGCCCATGTGGATGCCGATGAATACCCATGGAAGGGATATTGGCTACTCCGTCAAGCTCGATCTCCCCTTGACTGATCGCCACACTCTTCGGCTCGGCAACGAGTTGCATCGCTTTGTGCTCGACGACCGCTGGCCCGCCGTCGCAGGCGCGGCGCCCATGATGGGCCCCAATACCTTCGTCAGCATCGACGACGGCCGCCGAATGCGCCTGGGAACCTTTGCCGAGGTTGCCAGCAAGTGGAACCCTCAATGGAGCACACTCTTAGGCCTGCGCAACGATACGGTCTGGACGAACGCCAGCCCGGTGCAAGGCTATTCAGAGACGATGTACGGCGCCGACGCCGACGCCTTCAACGCATTGAGCCGCGCCCACACGGACCCGGACATGGATGCCACCGCATTGGCGCGCTACGAGCCGAACTCCCACAGCACCTACGAGTTCGGTTTCGCCCGCAAGAGCCGAGCGCCCAACCTCTACGAGCGTTACGCCTGGTCGACCAACATGATGGCCAGCGGCATGATCGGCTGGTTTGGCGATGGCAACTACTATGTGGGCAATGTCGGGCTCGAGCCGGAGACGGCCAACACCGTGAGCGGCACGGCAAGCTGGCATGGCGGAACAGCCGCGCCCTGGGCTATCAAGCTGACACCATACCTGACTTACATTCAGGACTATGTGGATGTGGACACGATGATGACCACCATGTACGGCATGAGCACCTTTGCCCAACTGCAATTTGCCAATCACAGCGCGCGAATTGGCGGGGCCGATCTTTCCGCCAGCAGTGCGATCTGGAACAGCCACACCTATGGCGAAGGCAAGATCGCCGGCGTGGCGGGCTGGCTGCACGGCGAGAGAACCGACACCTCGACCCCGCTCTACCAGATGATGCCGCTCAATCTGCGCGTCGCCCTCGATGAGGAGCTAAAGGGGTGGACAGCCGGCCTCGGCGTCCAGGCCGTGGATCGCAAATCCAACGTCGATCCAAATCGGCTTGAGCAAACCACGCCGGGATACGCGCTCTTCAATCTGCACTCCGGCTACCGGCGCGGACATTTGCAGGTAAGCGCCGCCGCCGACAACCTGCTCAACAAGGACTATGAGCTGCCCATGGGCGGGGTGAACTTCGACGATTTCATGGCCAGCGGATGGATGAGCCAGATCAAGCCGCTGACGGGCGGGGGGCGGTCGTTCCATGGCAGCCTGACAGCCAGGTTCTGACTCCGCCGCTGCCGCTTCGGCCGCAAGGCGCCGCGCGCGGCCATCATCCTTATACTCAACCCAGGAGCATGGCTACTCAGCGTTCCACTCATCTCGAGACGATTCTGGCCGCGACGCGGGCAACGGTGGCCGCGGCCAAGGCCGGTGTGCTGTTGGCCGGGCTGGAGCGTCAGGGTGGAGCGTCAGGCAGCAGCGCATCGGCCGCGCGGCGTTGCCAGCCCGTATGAGGAGATTCACGCCGGGGATTCCGAGTCGGCGCCGAAGTGGTACAGAGGGCTCAAAGAAGCTGTTCTGAGCCTGGAGAAGCTGCCCAACCGCTATCCGCGGACAAGCGAAAGCCCGCAATTCAGGCACTTGCTCTACGGTCGCAAGCCGCACGTCTATCGCGTGATCTATCGCGTACAGGACGGCGAGAAGCGGGTTGAGGTACTTCACATTCGCCACGGAGCGCGGCGCGGGCTTGAGGCCGCCGATCTTCGCCAAAATGAGCCGAAGCCAACCCGCCGAGCATAGAAACCGGCGGGCGGCGCGCTCCTGATTTCGCGCCGATGAGGGTGCCCCATCCTTCGCGTTCCTTGCGAAGGGCGCGTGAGCGCAAGCCTCGACGGTCGGTTTCCGGCCTGTCGGCCCGCTCCGCGGTTCGATTCTTTCAAGATCGCAGAAATCGGGATTTCAAGGTGACGACTCTCTACGCGTCCCGTCTATGGTGTATCGAAGCTCAGGTGAGGCAACGGCAGTCCGTGTGGCGAAACCGAAACTGGGCTCGGGACGGGGTGGTATGAAAAGGAAGCGTGCGCAACTGTCAGGCACGTTATTCGCCGATAAGGCGCATGGCGTGGGCCGCGATTCAATCCTCGACCTCCTCGGAAGCGGCTTTGACGAAAAGCCCATTTGGGCCGGCCTGTACGAGGGCTTCCGCGATGCCATGTTTCCGCCCGATCTTCCGCCGTTGCAATTAACCTCGACGCCGATCCCCGCTCCTGACCGCATGGCCGTCAAGACGAATCCGTGGGCTATCGGCGGGGCAACTCTGGCGAATGGCGGGGTCCTGGCGATTCTCATCCTGATGGGATTGAGTTCGACCGTTAACCATTTTCCGAAATCGCCTCCGGCCAGCAATATCCATCTCAGTGACTTCACCCTCTTTGCGCCCTCCAACGCGCTGGCTGGGGGAGGAGGAGGCGGCGGAGCCAACGAGCTGACGGACCCCATCACCGGCAGGCTGCCCAGACGGGAGAATATGCCCATCGCTCCTCCGCAGGTTCCGGTGCTTGAAAACCCAAGGCTTCCTGTCGATCCTGCCATCGCCGTTCCGCTGGAGATCAAGCTGCCCGATAACCCTTCGCTCCCCAATCTCGGTGTACACAGCTCGCCAAACGTCACGCTGGCCTCCAATGGTCCCGGTACGTGGGCCGGCATGGGTTGGGGCTCGGATGGTGGCGTCGGACCGGGCAAGGGCGCCGGCGATGGACCGGGCTTCGACCATGGTGCTGGCGGCTGGATCTATACAGCCGGGACTGGCGGAGTCTCCAATCCCATTCCTCTCGTGACTCCGGAAGCAGAGTTCTCCGATGAGGCGCGTCGCAACAAGTATCAGGGAATCTGCTTGATTTCGATCGTTGTGGACGCGCGAGGCTACCCGCGGAATCCTCGAGTAATTCGTTCGCTGGGCATGGGCCTCGACGAGAAGGCGCTCGAAGCCGTTCAGAAGTACCGGTTCAAACCGGCAATGAAGGACGGCAAGCCGGTCGCGGCCATGATCGGCGTTGAGGTGAATTTTCGATTGTATTAGAGATCTGCCGGACAAGAAGCGCCATTGCGGCTCCGGCCTGCCGGAGCTGGATTTCAAGCTGAACGCTATCGGAGGGAGGAAGCACACGTGATAAAGTGCCGTTAGGTGCCCTTTGTTAGTCAAGAAAGCTGTCATTACCGCCGCCGCTCAGTCTCAACGCGCTCTGCCTCTCCAGACCCTCATCGACGGAGAAGGCAACAAAAAATCGCTGCTCCGCATCCTGATCGAACAGTCGCTCGCGGCGGGAGCCGAGGAGATCGCCGTTGTCGTTTGGCCCGGCGACGAATCCTCTTACGCGCAGGCTGCCTTTCCCCACGCCTCTTCGGTCCGGTTTATTCCTCAGGCTGAACCGCGCGGCTACGGGCACGCCATCCATTGCGCCCGTTTCTTCACGAACAGCGACCCCTTTCTGCACATGGTGGGCGACCACCTCTATGTGAGCGCCTCCCCCAAGCCTTCCGCCCAGCGCCTAGTGGAACTGGCCCAGAAGGAACGCTGCTCGGTAAGCGGCGTCCAGCGCACGCGCGAGAGCCTGTTGTTTCAATACGGGACGGTCGGCGGACGCCGCGTGCCACCTCGCAGTGACCTGTATCGCGTCGATGCGATCATTGAGAAACCCACGCCCACTGAAGCCGAGCAGCGTCTGTTGATCCCCGGCATTCGCGCCGGACATTATCTCTGTTTTTTCGGCATCCACGTTTTGACCCCGGCGGTGATGGATATTCTTGACCGCAGGCTGGAGGAATCTTCCGGCGCGCCAGTAACGCTGGTGGATGCGCTCACCGAACTCGCCAGCCAGGAACAATATCTTGCTGTCGAGGACCACGGCCGGCGCTACGATCTCGGCGCCCCCTATGGCCTCTTGATTGCGCAGCTCGCATTGGCGCTGAACGGCCGCGACCGCGGTGAGGTGCTGTCGCAGATGGTTGAGCTTCTGGCCGATCGCGAACTGGCCGGGATGGACGGAGGCTCGTCCTCGTGAGCCGCTTTACCAGCGTCATCGCCGCCAGCGAGGACCAGCGCGACGTGTCGCTGGATGCCTTGTGCCAGGGCCTCACCATCGACGAACTTCTCGCCGAGTGTCAAGCGCTGGAGAAATTCCGCCGCGGCTGCGATAACCTCTACGAACGCGTCCGGGCGCTCTTCTTCCTGTACGCCATCCATCGCTTTCACATTCCCGTCCTGCCGGCAACCGCCGCGCCTGCGCTCATTCCCTTTGGCGGCTATGAACATCTGCTCGAACGCCGCTTCGAGGAGGCCATCGAGGTTTTCCTGGCTGCTCAGGCCGAGCAGGGCGCCAGCGCGGCCATCTCCAGCGCGCTGGCCGCCAGCTACCGGGCGCTTGGCTTCCAGACGCTGGCCGATCAGGTGCGCCGCAGTGTGCGCAGTGTGCGCGGCAACCAGTGGATGTTCCGCGCCGGACACACGGACGACTATCCGCTGCGCCTCCGTCCCGAGCTGGTTGCGGGCGATCCTGTTTTCCCTATCCTGCGCGAGGCTACGCCTGTCCGAATGGACCTGACGCACAGCGGATGGAGCGACATCTTTTTCCTCGGCATGGATTTCCCCGAGGGCGCGCGCGTCATCAACGCATCCATCGATCTCGCGGTGCGCGGAACGAGTCAGCGCGTTACGCAGCCCAGGCCGCCGGTCGAGGCTTGGTTCCGGGTAATCGATCAACCGGTGATCCGCTTGACCAGTGTCGACCTGCATGCTTCCGCCGACGTTTCTTCCATTGCCGAGGTCTTCGACTTTCCCCGAGACTACCTGGGTCTGCTCAAGGCAGCCGTCATCGCCAGCGGCATCGTTCCTCCGGGGATCGAGGGCGCAACGCAGCCCTTGGCCGCTCTGCTGGAGCACCTCACGGGAACGCCCGGCTACGGGATTGAGATCGTCAGCAGCGTCAACGATATCCCCAAAGGCTCCCGGCTGGCGGTCTCCACCAGCCTTCTTGCCTGCATCATCGCCGTTTGCATGCGCGCCACCGGCCAGATCCATTCGCTTACCGGAGGCCTGGAGGAGCAGGATCGCAGGCTGGTGGCCGCGCGCGCCATCCTGGGGGAATGGCTGGGTGGAAGCGGTGGCGGCTGGCAGGATTCCGGCGGCGTATGGCCGGGCATCAAGCTCATCCACGGCGTTCTCGCCACTGCGGGCGATCCCGAGTTCGGCATCAGCCGCGGGTGCCTGCTTCCCGATCACCGGATCTTTACCGAAGCCGAAGTTCCGCGCGAGGCTCGCGAGCAGCTTCAACAGAGTTTGGTGCTGGTTCACGGCGGCATGGCCCAGGATGTTGGTCCGATTCTTGAAATGGTGACTGAAAAGTACCTGCTGCGGAGTGAAACCGAGTGGCTCGGCCGCCGCCATGCGATCGAAATCCTCGACGAAATCGCCGGCCACCTGCAGCGGGGCGACATCAAGGCGCTCGGGGGCAGTTTGCAGCGCAACTTCGACGGCCCGATCCAGACCATCATTCCCTGGGCCGCCAACTTGTACACCGAGACGCTGATCGGCCGCGTGAAGAAAGAATTCGGCGCAGATTTCTGGGGCTTCTGGATGCTCGGGGGCATGAGCGGCGGCGGCATGGGATTCCTTTTCAGCCCCGCGCGCAAGGCCGAGGCCCAGAATCGCATGCAGGCCATCATGAGCGAGACCAGAAGCCGCATGGAGCACAGTGTGCCATTTGCCATGGAACCCGTCGTTTACAACTTCGCCATCAACGAGCAGGGGACACAGGCCGAGCTGTATTCCGGTGGCGATGCCCTGATGCCTCCCGGCTATTACACCGAGCAGGTTCCCGCGCTCCTTCGCTCCAGCATTCCCCGGCTTTCACCCGTGCGCCGAGCCGAATTGGAGCGCTTCACCGCGGCATGCCGCTCCAAGGCGGATTACGCCGGGATGATTCAAACCCTGTTTGACCACATGCTCCCGGCCGGCCAGGATGCAGAAACCGGTCGGACGCGATCCCTGCGGACCCTCCTCGATCGATACGGGTTTGACCGCCTCCAGCACGAGCAGATCCGTCAGGATCTCCGTTCTGGCCGCATCGGCTTGGCCCAGAACCGCCTGCGAGCCACAACCCTGATTCAGGATGTCGAAGTGGATCATGTGGATGACCGTCACCGTGCCGCCGGCCTCGATGCCCTTGCCGACGGGCGCCTGGCTGTGGTGTCTCTAGCGGGAGGCGTGGGCACGCGCTGGACCCGCGGCGCCGGAGTGGTGAAGGCCCTGAGTCCTTTTTGCAGGCTCCGCGGCGAATACCGCAACTTCATCGAGGTTCACCTGGCCAAAAGTCTGCGCGTGAGCCAGGAGTGCGGCAACCCGCTTCCGCACGTCATTACCACCAGCTATATGACTCACGAAGCGATCGCCGCTCACCTTGCCGCGGAGCGCAATTATGGGTATCCCGGCGCGCTCCTGCTCTCCAGCGGACGCACCATCGGCCTGCGCATGATTCCCATGGAACGCGATCTCCGGTTCGCATGGGAAGAGGTGCCGCAGCAAGTGCTGGACGCGCAAGCGCAGAAGGTGCGCGAGGGCCTGCGCGCGGCGCTGATCCAGTGGGCGCGGGGTGCCGGTGAGGGATCCGACTACACCGGCAACGTTCCCATGCAGTGCCTGCATCCGGTTGGCCACTGGTATGAGGTTGCCAATCTGCTGCGCAACGGCACGCTTCAGTGCCTGATCGAGAAGCGCCCGCAAATGAACTATCTGATGGTGCACAATATCGACACGGTGGGCGCCAGCGCCGATCCGGCGGTTCTCGGATACCACATCCATAGCGGCGCCGCGCTCACAACCGAGGTGATTCCCCGGCACATTGAGGACCGCGGCGGCGGCCTCGCCCGCGTGGATGGCCGGGTCCGGTTGGTCGAAGGTCTGGCGCTGCCCGGTGAAGAACTGGAAAGCCGCCTTCGCTACTACAACAGCGCGACTTACTGGATCGATGTCGACCGTTTGCTCACACTGTTCGGCCTGACCCGCGATGCCCTTTCCGACCTGGGAGCCGTGGACGAGGCAGTTCGCGCTGTGGCCGCGCGCATGCCCACCTACGTCACGCTCAAAGACGTAAAAAAGCGCTGGGGTAAAGGGCAGGAAGATATCTTCCCGGTGGCTCAGTTTGAGAAACTCTGGGGCGATATGACCACCCTGCCGGAGCTGGATTGCCGCTTTGT
>JBEKDH010000172.1:0-8383 GCA_050014455.1 Occallatibacter sp. | reverse complement strand
GATCGACACCATTCCGCTGTTCGTGCGGGCGGGGTCGATCGTGCCGCTGGGAGCTCCGGTTTTGAGTACGCAACAAACGCAAGCCATTGCTTCAGTCCGTATCTACCCCGGAGCGGACGCGGACTTTACGCTCTATTCCGACGACGGGACCACGTATTCCTATGAGAAGGGTACGGGCTCCACGACCACGCTGCACTGGGATGACGCGAGGCAAAAGTTGACCCATACGGGCGCCGCGGCCTGGACCGAGCACGATTCCAGGATCGTAGACATCGTGCATCCGTAAGAAAGGCAATCGGCTGGCTTCTATGCCTGCGCCGGAAAACGCGCGAGAGCGGCCATTTTTCTTCCACCCGCGATTGGCCCGTAATACGCGTATCTTGCCGTATTTGGGCAGCCCACGAATCCTCGTAAGTAGTTGGAAACACATGTTATTAACGCCCTGAGAAGGCCGGCGTCGGCGGTTCAATCCCGTCTCTGGAACCCACATTCTAAAGCATTTAGCGGCAACCAAAGAGTCAAGGTTTCCACTCCGGGAACAATACGGCAACATCCTCAAGCGATGTTCTGTTTGTTCCCATTCCCTTGCTCCATCTCTCCCGAGCAGGCTGCCGGTTTTTGCCATGCGCTGCCACCCCAGTGTGGCAAGGCGCGAGGCCTTCTCGATGCTCGCATGGCCGAGGATCCTCGCCAACTCGCAAAGATTGCCGCCATTCATTGTGTTCCAGGATGCAAGGGTATGGCGGAGATCGTGAAAACGAAGATCCCGAATCCCCGCGTGCTCCAGCAGGCCTTCGAAACTTCCTTCCGCGCGCTGACGTACACTTATTGCACCTTTCTTTGGCGTTAGAATTCGAATTTCGCCATTCACGACAGGAGGAGAGAACAATCCATGTCGAATTCATACAGTTACGAAGCCATCGCCAAGATGATCGACCACTCGTTGCTCAATCCCACGCTCACCACGCCTGAGTTGGAGGAGGGCTGCGCCCTGGCGCTGCGTTACAATGTCGCCAGCGTCTGCATCCTGCCTTATGCCCTGGCGCGTTGTGCTGAGATGTTGTCAGGGAGCACCGTAAACGCCAGCACAACCATTGGCTTTCCCCATGGCGGCCACACAACCGGCATCAAGCTGGCTGAGGCGCACAGGGCGCTTCAGGACGGGGGTCAAGAGCTCGATGCGGTGATCAACATCGGCAGGGCGCGCAGCGGAGATTGGCAGTATGTGCGCGACGAGCTTTGGGCTTTGACGCAGGCCATCCACGCCGGCGGAGCCAAGATCAAGGTGATCTTCGAGAATGCCTATTTGGAGGATGCCGCCAAGATTCGTCTTTGCGAGATTTGCGCGGAGATCGGCGCCGATTGGGTAAAAACCTCAACTGGATATGCTCCCAGCGGAGCGACGATCCCCGATCTTGTACTCATGCGCAAGCACTCCCCCGAAAGGGTACAGGTGAAGGCGGCCGGGGGCATTCGCGATCTCGATGCGCTGTTGGCCGTGCGCGATCTGGGCGTGAGCCGCGTGGGTGCAACACGGACCGAGTCCATGCTGGAGGAGTGCCGCAAGCGGTTGGGCCTGACGCCGATATCGCCGCAATTGGCTCCGGCTGCGCCAGCGCCAACAGGATACTAGGTTTCTGACCGTGTGACTTCGTAGGTTTGGTTTCGCGCTTTCTCACCCCTTCGCCAGGCTCGATCACGGATTCTTCGACCCTCATCGCCGCGCTCAGCGTCGCTCACGATGACAAAAAGGGCGGGGCGCGAAGATGGCACAGAAACAGGCGGTCAAAGTTATAGAGGCGAGAACTTGAAGACCAAGATTGTACATGGATCGTCGACGGCTTTGAGAAGGAATGCGTCGATCTGGCCACCGAGCCCAACCTGCAAGCGCCGTAGCGCTCGTTCCATGATTCTGAGGTTCACAGCATGAGCGACCATCGCAAGCCCATCGCCGTCGTGGGTAGCATCAACATGGATCTGGTTGCGCGGACCCGGCAGATTCCTCGCCCCGGCCAGACCGTCACTGGCACGGGATTTGCCACAACTCCCGGCGGCAAGGGTGCCAACCAGGCTGTGGCCGTGGCCCGGCTGGGCTACCCGGTGGAGATGGTGGGCGCGGTTGGCGAGGATCTCTTCGGCCAGTCGCTCATCCAGAACTTGATCCAGTCGGGAGTTGGAACGGCTGCCGTAACACGGGTGGCCGGGCCCTCAGGGGTCGCTCCGATTCTGGTGGCCGAGAACGGCGAGAACTGCATTGTTGTGGTCCCCGGCGCCAACGGCAGGGTCGATCGGGCCGCCATCCGGAAGCAGGCCCATCTCATCTGCTCGGCAGGTATGGTGCTTTGCCAGCTTGAGCTTCCGCTCGATACGGTGAGCTTCGTGCTCGCGCTGTGCGCCGAAGCGGGTGTGCCGGTGATGCTTGATCCCGCCCCCGCTGCCCCGCTCCCTGACGAGGTATGGAGAGAGGTAGCCTGGTTCACGCCCAATGAGAGCGAAGCGGCTCTTTACGCGGGGGATGGGCTGACCGCCGAAGACGCTGCGCAGAAGCTGTTGGGTAAGGGGCTTCGCGGGGTGGTGCTGAAGCGCGGCGGCGAAGGGGCTTATGTCGCTGTTGAGGGTGGCAAGGCGGCCTGGGTGCGGCCTTTCCCGGTCGATACTGTAGACACCGTGGCCGCGGGCGATTGCTTTAACGGTGCCTTTGCAGTTTCTCTGCTGGAAGGCAACGACCCATGGACGGCGGCGCGGTTTGCCTCGGCAGCGGCAGCAATCTCAGTAACCCGGCATGGCGCGCAAGCCTCCATGCCCACCAGAGCCGAAGTGGATGCCTTTCTCGCGCAGCAAGCCGGGTGATTTCCGGCTTCCAGCCGGTGGGCCGCAGCTCAATCACGCGCCCTCAAGCTGCATCATCAACTCTTCCCACTCGGCAGTGAGCGAGGCTAGCTGGCTGCGCAGATCCTCGGCGAGATCGGTGAGCCGCTGCGTCTCGGCGGCGGAGACGTAGACGCCCAACTGCTCCTCGGTGTGGGCAATGGCGGCCTCGATGCGGGGGGTCTCTTCCTCCAGAAACGCGCATCGCTCTTCCATCTGCTTCTGCTTGATGGGATTCAGGCGGCGCGGGCGGTCATTAGCGGCCGCATTGGGTTCCGCACCGCCGGTGTTGGCCTCGGTCGCGTCCTCAGGGGCTAGAGCCCTCTCATTTTGGCCGTTTTTCGGCACGACTGAAGTCGTGCCCTGACGCAAACCGTCTCCCAAAGCGCCCTTGGGAAGGCTGTCGATTTGGCTGGCCCCGCCGGCCAGCGCCTCTTTGCGGCGCAGATAATCCTCGTAGTTGCCCTCGTGGCTGGTGACCGTGCCGCCTTCCACTTCCAGCACCCGCGTGGCCAGCCGGTCAATGAAGTAGCGGTCGTGGGAGACGAAGACCACCGTGCCGCTGAAGGCCGCCAGCGCCTCCAGCAGCACGTCCTTGGCGCGCATGTCCAGGTGGTTCGTCGGCTCGTCGAGCAGTAGAAAGTTCGACGGCGAAACCAGAATCCGCGCCAGCGCAAAGCGGTTGCGCTCGCCGCCGCTGAGCACGCCGAGCGGCTTGAAGACGTCGTCGCCGCTGAAGAGAAAGCAGCCCAGCAGCGAACGCAGCGCCAGCTCGGGAACCCTGACCGCGGCACGGCTGATGTCGTCCAGCATGCGCGCGTCGCCGTTGAGGGCCTTGTACTGGTCCTGCGCAAAGTACTCGCAGGCCACGTTGTGGCCCAGGCGCACCGACCCGGCCGTGGGCGCTTCTTCGCCAGTGAGCAGCTTGATGAGCGTGGACTTGCCAGCGCCGTTCACGCCCACCAGGGCCACGCGGTCGCCACGCTCTATGGTGAAGTTGACCCGATTGAGCACCGGCTTTGCGCCATAGCTCTTTGAGAGTTCCTCGGCCTGGGCCACCATGCGTCCCGAGGGCGGCGGCTGGGGAAACTTGAAGTGAATTACTGGCTCTTCCTCGGGAATCTCGATGCGCTCTATCTTTTCCAGCTCCTTGATGCGGCTTTGCACCTGTTTCGCTTTGGTGGCCTGATAGCGGAAGCGGGTGATGAATGCCTCCAGATGCTCGATCTGCTCGCGCTGGTTGCGGTAAGCCGCCTGTAACTGCGCGCGCCGCTCGTCCTTCTGGCTGAGATACTTGGTGTAATTGCCCTGATAAATCGTCAGCCGCTTGTTCCATATCTCCACGGTGCGGTCGATGGTGACGTCGAGAAAGTAGCGGTCGTGGGAGATAAGGATGTAGCCAAAGGGATAATTGCGGAGATAGTCTTCGAGCCAGTTGCGGGTTTCAAGATCCAGGTGATTGGTGGGTTCGTCCAGCAGCAACAGGTTGGGCTTGGCCAGCAGCAGCTTGGCCAGCGCGATGCGCATCTGCCAGCCGCCGCTGAACTCGTCGGTTTGCCGCGACCAATCCTCCTTGCCGAAGCCCAGGCCGGTGAGCACGCCGCCCACCTGCGCGTCCAGCGCGTAGCCGTCGAGCGCATGAAAACGCCCCTGGAGCATGGAGTAGCGCTCCGCAGCGGACTCGTACTCGGGGCCAGCGTGGTCGAGAATGGCCAGTTGGCCGGCCAGCCGCTCGATCTCGCGCTCCATCTCGCGCAATTCGTCGAAGACGGTCAGGCACTCCTCGAAAACGCTGCGCCCGGCCAGCCGCAGCCCCTCCTGTGGCAGGTAGCCGATGCTCATCCCGCGGGTCTGCTGCATCTGGCCATAGTCGAGGGTTTCCAGGCCCGCCAGCACCTTCATGATCGTCGACTTGCCGGTGCCGTTGGCTCCCACGAGGGCGGTCTTCTCGCGCGCCCGGATGAGCCAGTTGGCGTCCAAAAACAGCACGCGCGGCCCAAACCGCTTGCCGGCATTTTGCAGGGAGAGCATTCCACTCCATTTTAGAGGCTGATCGCCACAGCCCTCGGCGCTCCAGATCCGGCTCGCCTACCGCCTTTAGTCAAGGCATGAAGAGCTAGTCTCATTTCACGAGAGAAAGTGCGCTTCGAAGCACATCAATAGTGTTTTGGTCGGGCGGGCCACCTTTGAAACTGGAGATGTGCTGTATTGCGTCCTCGATGGACTCTCTCATCCTAGCTTTGTCTGGATACGCTCCAGAGTGAACCAACTCCAAGACCGCCACTCCGGCCTGAAAAAACACAAAGGGCTGGTCCTCGCTTTTAATCCGCTCAATGAGCCAGGGAAGGAATCCGAACTCTGGAACTACCTGAAGGATGCAGATAGCAACGAGTCGCTCTCCCGCAGTTTGGCCCAACATGAACGAACGAAGAAGCGGGCGAGCTGCAAGCGCCAGAGTTCGCATCTTTGCTGCCACCTCGTTCATCACCCTGGTGCGCATCTGGCCACGGGGCATTTCTTTCCGTATACGTTCGTACTCCTCGACAAGAGTGCGCAACTGCCTTTGTACGACGTCGGCCGATCTTTGGACTGAGAGCGGAGATTCGAGAAGCCTTTGGTTGACCTCTTGCGCGGCCTTAAGTTGATTCTCCGGTATTTTGGTTGTTAGGGCCTCGCTGCTGGCGGCCTCGCCGGTCTTATCGACGACCTCTTTAATCTCCTGCTCCGTGGTTTCGAGCTCGAGTTGCCAAGCCTTTAGCTTTGTAGCCGCAGCCAGCTTCTCAGTGAGCACATCCAGAAGCGAGCCAATCCTCGACCTGTACATGATAAGCAACAGCGCGGCCACGGCAGGCCAAGCTAGCGCTTGGAGGACGGCTGCGATGCTTGAAAGCAAAGAAGCCGACGATGCGGGCTGATCGGTCAATCGAGGCCTCCTTCGGCAAACGGCCAGCGAGGTTTGGTCAAGGATAGTTTCGGTTTCCGAGTATAACAAAGTCCACGAAGGCCCGCGCAAAACTTTCGGGTATCCAATGCCGTACACTGGAGTTCACCATGGTCTTTGTCCTCGACAACTACGATTCGTTCACCTACAACCTCGTCCAATATTTGGGAGAACTGGGCGCAGAGGTCGAGGTCTATCGCAACGACGAGCTGACGGTGGAGCAGGTCGAGGCGCTCAAGCCCGAGCGCATCGTGCTCTCGCCCGGCCCCTGCACTCCGGGTGAGGCGGGCATCCTGGTCCCGCTCATCCGCCACATGGCCGGGAAGGCGCCGATTCTGGGCGTCTGCCTGGGCCACCAGGGCATCGGCGAGGCCTTTGGCGGCCGGGTGGTGCGCGCGCGGCAACTGATGCACGGCAAGACCAGTCCGGTGGAGCACGACGGCAAGGGCATCTTCGCCGGACTGGCGACGCCGCTCACTTGCACCCGCTACCATTCGCTGATTGTCGAAGAGGATTCGCTGCCCGCCGAGCTGATGGTGACCGCGCGAACGGCGGGCACCAACGGAGACGGCTCGGTCATCATGGGCCTGCGCCATCGCAGCCTGCCCATCGAAGGCGTGCAGTTCCACCCCGAGAGCGTCTTGACCGAAGGTGGTCACCAAATGATCCGCAACTTCTTGAATATGTAGCTGCCATGGAAAGGCCCACGCGAGTTCGGAGGCAGTTGGCGCGCATTTTGCTGGCGCTGGGCACGGCAATGCCGGCTGCATCCGCGCTGTGCGCGCAGGCTCCGGCGCCTCAGCCCCATCCGGCGGAGGCTGGCCCCATCGCCATCGTTCCGCTCGACAGCAAGAACCCCGACAAGGCGGCCACGGTGACCGGCGCGCTCGAAGTCTCTCAGGGCAAGGCGATCATCGCCGCCAGCGGCGCTGTCACGTCGGGCGCGGAGACGACCGAAGTCGTTCTGCCCCATCGCGGCGTGCTGCGCGTCTGCGCCTCCACAACCGTCAAGCTGGCCGCCGACGCGAGCGTTCCCGCCGGCGAGATTCCCGGCCTGCTGATGGCCATGGATCACGGGGCGGTCGAGATGAGTTTCGCTGCCAGCTTTGCCGCTGGCCGCAACTCCGACATTCTGCTCACGCCGGACTTTCGCATCCTCATTGCCGGGCCCGGCGCGGCCGAGGTGAAGGTGCGCCTGGGCCAGCAGGGCGATACCTGCGTGGATAACGCTGGCGTCAACGCGCCGTATGTGGTGGTATCGAGCGTCTTCGACGGCGGGGCGTACCGCGTGCAGCCGGGCCAGCGCGTGATGTTCCAGCACGGCAGTCTGCACGAGGTGGTGGACCAGGAGAAGGAGCCGTGCGGCTGCCCGCCGCCTGTCACGCCACAGGGCAACGAGTTTCCGCTGGCCCAGAGCGAGGGTCTCGCTCCCCTGCCCAAGCCCGCCCCCGGCACAGCAAACCAAAGCGCCGCCGCACCGCAGGTGCTCGAGCCGCTGGTTTTCAAAGGCGCGGACCACGCGCCTCAGCCTGCCGCGATTGCGGCACCGTCAGCTGGTTCAGCCGCAAATCCGCCCGCAACCAAGCCAGCGGCCAAGAAGAAGTCCGGCTTCTTTGGCGGCATTGGCCGTTTCTTCCGCCGCATCTTTGGCGCGGAATAGTCAGAAGAATCACCGGACTATTGAAGTTGTTCTCGAAATGTCCTAATCGGCGTGAGCTTTCGTTGACTTACGGCAGGGCTCCGCGAAGCTGGACCGTCTCAATACTCAAACCAGTGTCTTTGCGCACGAGAAAAACCAGATCGACGCGGCTCGTGAACAGCAATTGTACGCTCTTAAAGTCCGCCAAACCGCCGACCTGCTGACCGTTGATCTCCAGGATTACATCTCCTTTTTGCAACCCAATAGCGGAAGCGAAGGACCCCGAGGCGACATCCTGAACAAGAACACCCTTACCTGGGGATTTGCTGGGGTCTGGGTTCACGATTGTGATCCCGAGTGGCTTGCTTTCCAACTCCACTAGCTGCTGGGCCACGGTCGTTAGGCCTTCGGCACGGCTCCTGTCACCCATCACAACATTCTCTGAGGCCGGAGCGTCTGACCACTGGCCAATTATGTGGTATTCGACCTTTCCACGCGGTCCCCAAATCGAAAGCTGGTCCCCGGTTCGTTCAGCCTTGTAGGCTCCAATGAACTTGGAGTTTGGAAGGAAATACCTACGTTCTGTGACTATTCTCCGTTGGTCGAATTCGCCCGGCGTTAGGTCCTCGGTTGATGCCCACTCAGGGGCCAGCAGCTTGCAGTGCTTCTCAATATCCGGGAAGCAAGACAAAAGAACCTTTTCTCCGTCCGGTAAAATTGCCTTGGCTCCATTGAGAAAGTAAACACCGTTGATTCTGGTCTCCTGGTGTGGTGATACCGCCGAGTAGTTTGTTGTTGTGCAGTCGAGTCCGTATTGTGCTGAATAGATGCCAGAAATGCCGGAGCATTTTGTTACGGATTGGGACGGGCTTGCAGGGATCGCAACATTCGAGATAGTTGTCTCTGTAATTGAAACCGCGTCCACAATTTGAACT
>JBEKDH010000171.1:0-8383 GCA_050014455.1 Occallatibacter sp. | reverse complement strand
GCCTCTATCTCGAAAAGGCATGGGCCGAGTACCTGACACTGGCCATCACCGCCTCGTTCCTGCCCTGGGAGATCTTCGAGGTGCTGCGCAAGGTGACCTGGATCAGGTCCGGCCTGCTGACGGTCAACGCCCTGGTCGTCTTTTACCTGTTAAAGATGGTGCTGGAGCGCGGAAGGTACCGGCGCGCCTATGGAAAGGACTAGGGCAACTGCCTGGGCGCCATCGAAGTTTTTAGCGGTGTGCATTGGCAGAGTGGCCCTAGTTTCGCTTTTTGTTCTCCTATCATACCTCCCGCAGCCCCGTCCAGTGTGGCGGACCAAACCGGTAAACACTACATCTTGTGGTAATTAAAGTTCTCTAATCTATTAGTCGATTTTTCCACATTCGCCCTCTCCCCATGCAACTCTTTTTTCGATTTTCCCCTTGGCGGGAGACGAGAACGGCTGTACTATCGATTCACGTGGGAAAAAGTGGAGTCGAGTGGAGTTCTATGGAGTACATCGGCTCACTTTCAAAGCAAGTTTACCCCAGTTTTCACCTTCCAGCGCAGAATTCACGCGCATAGGGGCCGGGGAACCAGCCCGGATAACGGAAGCGGGAAGGTCAGGACAGGGAGCCGGCCGCGGCAAGAGATGGGGAGTCGGCCGCGAAGGGTGAAGAGGCGCAGCGATGTTCCGCGGAAGTCATTCGGCAAAGGTCGATGAGAAGGGGAGACTGAAGCTCCCGGCTGCCTTCAAGCAGCTGCTGGACGCTGCCAGCGTCACCCAGTTCTACATCACGTCGACGGACGGCGAGAAAGCGGAGATCTGGCCACTGCCGGAGTGGGAAAAGCGGGAAGAGCAGTTGGCGCAATACAGCAACCTGGACGACGCCGTGGACACGTACCTGGATTTGACCAGCTACTACGGCCAGCAGATGGAGATGGATAACCAGGCTCGGGTGCTGCTGCCGCAGATTCTGCGCGGCACGGCCAAGCTGGATGCGGAAGTCATGGTGGTCGGGAAGTTGACCTATCTGGAAGTTCGCAACCGGGAGATCTTCGAGCAGGGCCTGCCGGACAAGAAGATGACGGCGGAGAAGCGCGAGGCGGTAGCGGCGATTCTCAAGCGGCCCAGTGACCGCTGACACCCCCCAGGGGGAGCGCATGACGATGTCGAATGAACGCCATGTGCCAGTTCTTTTTCATGAAGCGATCGATTTTCTCCGGGTGCGCGCAGGGGGCACGTATGTGGACTGCACGCTGGGATTGGCCGGGCATGCCGAGGGAATAGTAAGGCGATTGGGAGCGCAAGGACGCCTGATCGGGTTTGACAGGGATCCTGGGGCGCTGGAACTTGCAAGGCTCCGGCTCGACCGGGTTTGCGAGGAGTTAGGCAGCCAGGCGCCGCAAGTGACATTGGTGGGCGAGGCGTTCAGTTCCATTGCAGAGCACGTGCAGCCGGCTTCGGTGGATGGCTTGCTGGCCGATTTTGGAGTTAGCAGCATCCAGTTCGGCGAGGCGCGCAGGGGATTCAGTTTTCAGGCGGATGGGCCGTTGGATATGCGCATGGATACGCGCCGCGGGCCAACCGCCGCACAAGTGGTAAACGAGGCGAGCGAGCGTGAGTTAGCCGACCTCATTTACACATACGGAGAGGAAAGGAGGTCGCGGAGAATCGCCAGAGCCATTGCACGCGGGCGGTTGATAACAACGACGGGGCAGTTAGCCCGTATTGTAGCATCGGCCGCCCCGTCAATGAAACAGGAGCGCATTCATCCGGCGACCAGAACCTTTCAGGCTCTTCGTATCTATGTCAATCGCGAGCTGGACGAGATCCGGGCATTGCTAGAGGCCGCGCCAAAGTTGCTTAAGCCCTCGGCAAGGCTGGTTGTCATAAGCTTCCACTCGCTGGAAGATCGGATCGCCAAAGACAGTCTGCGGGAAGGCGCGCAGAAGGGGATCTGGGAGATTCTGACCAGGAAGCCGGTCACGGCCGGCGGAGAAGAGATGGAACGTAATCCGCGCTCGCGCAGCGCGAAGCTGAGGGCGGCGGAAAGAACAGCTCTTAGCTGCTAGCTCTTAGTTCCTGGCTTCGGAGTGCTGGAAATGAGATTGCGAGCGAGACGGCAGGTGTTTCGCCGGTGAAGGGAAAAGGGCGTTTTCTAGCAAGGTCGGGCTGGAAGCTGATGGCTAAGGGCTAAGAGCTAAGGAGGACACCATGGCGGCATGCACGACAACTTACTTTGAAGCGGGCCGCGGTTGGGGCGCGAGGATCGCCGAGCGGAACGCCGAGCTTCTGGCTCGGCAGGCATTCCGGCGCAGGGGCGCGCCCACGCCGGAGTTCTTCTTTCCCAAGCATTTCGATAACTCCCGTCTGATCAAGGCGCCGGACCCGGCGCGGGTGCGCCAGATGCGCCAGTTTTCACTGGCAGCCGCCCTTCTCTTTTCTCTGGTAATGATCTATGGATTGCAGCATTTCTATGCAATCGAGAGCGGTTATCGGGTGGAAGACGAGAAGCACGCGCTCAAGCAGTTGCGCGAGGATAACCGCCAGTTGCGGCTGGCCGAGGCACAGCTTACCCAGCCGGCGCGCGTCGACCAGGTGGCCCGCCAGCTTGGGCTTGCGGAGCCGCAGCCGGGTCAGGTGATTCGCCCCAATGGCCGTCCGGATACCGCGACTCCGTCTGTTGCTCAAGTAACTCCTCCCGCGCCCGCTCCGCGGTAGGCGGAGGGGCAACTAATAGCTTTTAGCCTTTAGCTCTTAGCTTTTAGATTCTCGCCTGTTGATTCCAGCTATCGGCTTTCGAGCGGGTGCATCGGGATCCTTGGCAGGCAGCAACCGCGTCACGGACCGGGAGCGGAAGACGATCGGCAAAGTGAACGCGACAGGAGGCCAAAAGCTGGAAGCTAAGAGCTAAAGGCTAGAAGCTACAAGAAGCGGAGTTATTTCCCATGCAGGCAAGCCTTGGAGTCAACCGGAACCGCGCCAGCGCGGGCCGCGTTTTGCCGCTCAGGCGAGCGCGTTTCTGGTTGATTTGCCTGCTATTCCTGCTTTGGACGCTGACCATTTGCGCCCGGTTGTTCTGGCTGCAGGTGGTGCGCCACAAGGAGTTTGTGGAGCGCGCGCAGAAGCAGCAGCATCGCACCTTTGAGGTAGCTCCGCGCCGCGGCGTGCTCTATGACCGCAACCTGCACGAACTGGCCATGACGGTGCAGGCGGACTCGATCTACGCCGTGCCCAACGAAATCGACGACAACCAGGCTGCCGCGCACGCCCTGGCCCCTCTGGTGCATGCCGACCTCGAAGATGTAGAGACCGGCGAAGACCGGATTCTCGCGCGGCTCGACAAGGGGAAGGACTTTGCCTGGGTAGCGCGGCGCGTGACCCCCGAGGTTGCCGCTCGCGTGCGGGAGTTCATCGCCGCCAAGGGGATGAAGGGCATCTACTTTCAGAAGGAGTTCGAGCGCTTCTATCCCGACAACGAGATTGCCGCGCAGGTGCTGGGCTATGTGGGTGTTGACGACAACGGCCTGGGCGGGCTAGAGCAGAAGTTCGATGGGCAACTGCACGGCGAGCCTGGCCAGATGTACACGGCGGTCGATGCGCACAGCCGGGTCATGGGTTCCACTGAGCGTGAGCCGGAGCCGGGCCAGAATCTGGAACTGACCATCGACGAGAACATTCAGTTTCTGGCCGAACGGGCGCTGGATCACGCCATGGAGCGCACGCAAGCGGCCAACGGCACGGTGGTGGTGCAGGACGTTCACACCGGGCAGATACTAGCCCTCGCCATTCGGCCCACATTCAATCCCAATGAGTTTCGCCATACCACGCCGGCGCTCTTGCGCAATCATGCCGTCAGCGACGTTTACGAGCCCGGCTCGACCTTCAAGCTGGTCACGTACTCGGCGGCGCTGGAGCAGGGCGTGGCTACGCCGGACGACCCGATCGACTGCCAAGGCGGGCAGATCACCTTGTTTGGGCGCGTGATTCACGACGACAAGTCGGACCACTACGGCGTCATCACGGTCCATGAGGCGCTGGAGCACTCAAGCGACGTGGCCGCCGTCAAGCTGGCGCTCAAGGTGGGGCCGGACCGGTTCTATTCGTTTATTCGCGATTTCGGTTTCGGCTCGCGCCCCGGCACAGAGCTGCCTGGCGAGACGCGCGGCCTGCTGCGGCCGGTGAGCAAATGGGGTTCGACGTCGATCGCGTCGATCGCCATCGGACAGGAGGTGGCCGTCACCCCTTTGCAACTGGTCTCAATGGTCTCTACCATCGCCAACGGCGGCATCTATCTTCCGCCGCACTTGCTGATGCCAAGCCAGGCCGGAACCGGCAACAGCTCATCGGCAGCCGCGCCGCAGGAACCGTTGAAGGCCGTGCCCTTCAAGGCCGGAGGCGAGCTGCCCAATCCGCTGCCCCCGGGCGCCCATCGCGTCATCTCCACGCTCACCGCGGCTCAGATGCGCAAGATGATGGAGGGCGTGGTGCTTTACGGCACGGGCAAGGCGGCGCAGCTCAATGGCTACTCCTCGGGAGGCAAGACGGGCACTGCGCAGAAGATCGATCCCGCTACGCATACTTACTCGAAGACCATGCACGTGGCCTCCTTTGCCGGCATCGCGCCGGTAAACATTCCGGTAATCGCGGTGGCCGTGGTAATGGATAACCCCAAGGGCGCGTACTATGGCGCCAGCGTCTCTGCGCCGGTCTTTGCCGAGGTAGCGCAGCAGGTGCTCGAGTACCTCACGGTCCCGCATGACATCGACGTGCACCGGCCCAAGCCTGCCAAGCCCGGCAAGCCCGTGACGGAAGACGATGCCGGCGCGGATGCCACTAGCATCGAGGCGCTTTATGCGGCTGCCAACGACCTGCCCAGCGATGATCCGCTGCGCGCCCCGCCAGGCCAGACGGGGGCTGCGAATCAAGCCTCCGCGCCGTCCGGCGGTCAAGCCCCGACCGCGTCCCCAAATTCAAGTGCAGATGCGAGCGCCAAGCCGGGCTCTGCGCCGGGAGTTGCCGCAGCGGCGCTGCAACCCGCCCCGCAGCAGGCAAAAACGCTTGAACAGCAGGCCACGGCTCCGGTTGCCATCGACGAATCCAAGCGCCTGCAGGTTCCATCGCTGATCGGGCTGCCGGTGCGCAAGGCTATTGAGGTTGCCTCCGCGGCGGGGCTTGAGGTGAAAGTCTCCGGAAACGGCACAGTGCGCGAACAGGCGCCCGCTCCAGGGACGATGGTTGCGCCAGGAACACAGATTGTGGCGCGATGCGGGCGATCCAATACGGTGGTTATTGAACAGCCACATAAATAAACCGGATGCATCCCTGAGCGGTTTGCGTTTTCATCCGTCTTGAGCGGTCAGGGCTGGTAATTCGAGGTTTTGGCCCTGGCTCGCAGGCGCAGCGGACGCCCCACATGATGACTGGACTTTGGCCCCAGAGAGAATGCCGGCCCGTGCGAAAGAGACTCGATTATAGCCTGCCTAGGAACACCGATAACAAGGCTATCTGGCTGTCTTATCTTTTCCGCAATCTCTCCATGAGCCTCGCGCCGGCGAGCGAGCGAACCAAAAAAATAATCGAAGAATCGATGCATCTATTTGTCAAACAGACAACAGTCGAGTATCTTAAGTTAAGGCAAATGGCCGACTCTGCGGTTTCGCAATCCGGACGCGCGGAGATCGGACCACTTAGCGGCATCGGTCAGGGAGGAAAAATGGGAGTTTCGGAGATTCTGGCAGCGGTCGATCGGGAGATCGCGCTTTTGCAGCAGGCACGCGCATTGCTGGGCGGCAGCGCCGCGCCGGCGCCAAAGAAGGCGGTAGGCAGGCCGAGGAAGATTGTGGCTGCGCCAAAGAAGGTAGCGGCTGCACCGGCCGCGAAACCTGAAAAGAAGAAGAAGAGAAATCTTTCTCCTGAAGGACGGGCACGCATCGCCGAGGCCGTCAAGCGGCGTTGGGCGGCTCAAAAGGCTGCCGCGGCGAAGTAAGAGTACTGCCGAAGCAAACCGGGCGGAGGCGTGTAACTCGCGCAAGTCTTATCGATCCGGCGCAAATGGATTGCGATCTGTGCTTCATCACTTCCCTGTCCTTAATGGAGAGGATGGGAGTTGAATCCGTATTCATTTCGCGCCGGTTCTGTAGCCTCCGCTCCGCTTATCTCTTCCGGCCTCGACCCAGGCTGGTCTGCATCGGGCGTGGGTGCGTTGTGCGTGCGGCTCGAAACCTAGTCGAAGCGATGGTCAGGGGAATCGAGAAGCTTCGCAGTTGCGCGTGTTCTTCCACCGGCCGAGCCCGCATACTTGCTCAGCGCCGGTGAATTTGCTTGCAATTCGGGTCTTTCCCTGGCCAGAGCCGCCGAAATCCCGCCGGCTTGGCTATTGCCAAGGGAGGACCATCCGCCGCAGGGTCTGGCGGAAGGTTACTCAAGTTGACATCTAGTAACCCAAACACCGAATATCGGTACTATGCGTCCGCTGGGGTTTGCCGATTCTGAAGCCAGCCGCCTTTCTGCTGCGAGGACAGCGTGGTGAATTGGATTGAATTGCCGGACCTGCTGGCCGTTGCGCTGTTGGCGGGCGCATTTGCGTCAGTGGCGCGCCGCGGCCACACCTCGGTCTCAAGAATCTGGCTTACCGGCTGGCTGGTGATCGTTCTGCACTTCGCGGCTTTCCTCTTCGTTGGCACGCCCGGCGTCTGGGGAAACCTGGCAGAGGCGGTTGGCATCGCGGCCCTTACCTCGGCCGGACTCCTCTTTATGTGGTCCACGATTCCCTATCGGCGGCAGAGCTCCAGCCGCTGGATGTTCTTGGGCCTCGTCCTTACCAATACGCTGTACATCTTCCTTCTTGACGACTGCCTGCACGCGGATTGGGCATTGACTCCGGTAGCAGCTCTCTTAGGCGTCGTTCCGCTGACCATAGCGCTGGCGACGCTGCCCAAGCTCAAGCACCCGCTTCGCTGGGCCGTGGTCGCTCTGTATTGCGCTCTTTCCATCTTTCTCCTTTTCTTTCAGCACCGGCCCGGTAATGGCAGCGCCTTGGGAATGGACGCCGTGCTGACCACCGTTTACCTGGGCTGCGGCATTCATTTCTTTTTCGCCTACCGGCGCGCCACGACGGGAGCATTCATCACCATCGCCGGCTTCCTGGCCTGGGCATCGGTCTTTGTAATCTCAGAGGCCATGGCGGCTTTTTGGCCTCAGGTCCACGTCGAGAGCGGGGTTTGGAACCTGCCCAAGTATGTGGTGGCCGTGGGCATGATCCTCCTCCTGCTCGAAGACCAGATCGAGCACAACAGGCACCTTGCGCTGCACGATTATCTAACCGGGCTGCCTAACCGCCGCCTCTTCCAGGACCGCTTGACAGGAGCCTTGGAGCGCGCCCGCCGCGCCAAAGCAACGGCAGCGCTGCTGCTGATCGACCTGGACCGCTTCAAGGAAGTGAACGACACGCTGGGCCATCACGTGGGCGATCTTCTGCTACAGCGCGTAGGGCAGATATTCTCAGGCCGGGTTCGCCGCACCGACACTGTGGCGCGAACCGGCGGCGACGAGTTTTCCATCATTCTCGAAGAGCCCACCAGCCGCCAGGATGCCCGGCGGGTCGGTGAGTCCTTGATTAAGATCCTCCAGGAACCGATTGTCTTGGACGAGCATATCGCTCGCGTCGGCGCCAGCATCGGCATCGCCATCTTCCCCGACGACGCCGCCGATGCGGAGTCGCTTTGCATCGCCGCCGATCTGCGCATGTACGAAGAGAAGTTTCCGAGAACAGAGCAAGACGAAGCGGCTCCGGCAAAGCACATGGGAGCCGGCATTCAAGCCGATTGGAATGTCCCGTAATTGAAATGTGAGTGTTCTTTCCCACGGTAAACTCAGGTTCGATTCGCCTGAGATACCGGCCGCCTTTATCTCCATCGAAAAATCCGCAGAGAGACCGCGAAGGGCACAACGAACCACGCCAACAGAATCCCCACCGGCGCAATCAATTGCCCCAGGTTCATCCCTTGCAACATGTTCCCGCGCATCGCATCGATGGCCGCGGTGAGCGGCAGCGCCCGCACCACAGGCTGAATCGCCGCCGGAAAGCGCGTGGCCGAAAAGAACACCCCAGAGAGAATCCACATCGGCAGCATCACCAGGTTCATCAGTCCCGAGGCGGCTTCCATGGTCCTGGCGCGCGAGGCAACCAGCAGCCCCAGCGCTGAAAAGGCCAGCGAGGTCAGCACACACAGCAATCCAAGCTGCCAGAGCGACCCGCGAAACGGCACTCCGAAGGCCACGCGCGCAAAGCCCAGAAACACCGCAACCTCAATCACCAGCATCAGCAGCCGCGACAGCAGGAACGACGCCAGATACTGCCAGCGCGGCATGGGCGAAGCCACCATCCGCTTCAGCAG
>JBEKDH010000170.1:0-9327 GCA_050014455.1 Occallatibacter sp. | reverse complement strand
CCGAATAACTGGGTGGAAGTGACCAAGACGAAGGAAGGCAAGTACGAGGCGGGAGTCGGCAAGGAGACTTTTGACGTCACCCTCACCGTAAGCACGGCGGACGGCAGAATCCTCTCGGCAACCATGGAAAACCCCGTGGTGACGAGCATGCGCGAGTGCGACGACGCGGCGCTGACCAAGTGCGGAGCCGCGCAGCCGCACACCATCCACCGGCATATTGAGATTGCGCTGGTGCACTGAGGTGCAGTTGCTCTGGCGCCCCGTCCTTTCCGGGCAGTCGACGCGGCGACCGGAAAGGGTGGGGATGCCAAAGAGTTTCCCTTGCGCCGCGCTCCAGGTAAACTAGACCCATGGCGGAGATTCAGCGCAGAAGAACGGCTACGGTCAGCATCGGGCAGGTTCGCGTCGGCTGGGAGGTTCCGGTCGTCGTGCAGTCGATGACCAACACCGACACGGCGGACGTTGCGGGCACCATCGAGCAGGTCGCGGCCCTGGCTCTGGCGGGCTCTGAGATCGTCCGCGTCACGGTCAACCACGACGCCGCCGCGGCTGCCGTACCGCACATCGTCGAGGGCCTCGACAAGCGCGGCCTGCGCGTGCCCATCGTGGGCGACTTCCACTACAACGGCCACCTGCTGCTCAAGAAGTTCCCCGCCGCGGCCCGCGCGCTAGCCAAGTACCGCATCAACCCCGGCAACGCATCCATCGGCAAGAAGGACAACGACAATTTTCAGGTCATGATCGAGTGCGCCGTCGAGAACGGCAAGCCGGTCCGCATCGGCGTCAACTGGGGCTCGCTCGACCAGTCCCTGCTGACTCGCATGATGGACGAGAACGCCCGCCTAGCGCAGCCTTTGCCCGCCCGCGAGGTGATGATGGAGGCCATGGTGGCGAGCGCGCTCGACTCCGCCGAGCGCGCTCGACTCCGCCAAGGCCGCCGAGCGCTACGGCCTGGGCCACGACCAGATCCTCCTCTCCGCCAAGGTCAGCGGCGTCCGCGACCTCATCGACGTCTACACCAGCCTGGCCGCCCGCTGCGACTACCCGCTGCACCTGGGCCTGACCGAAGCCGGCATGGGCTCGAAGGGCCTGATCGCCTCCACCGCCGGCCTTGCGCCGCTGTTGCTGGCCGGCATTGGAGACACCATCCGCGTCAGCCTGACCCCCAAGCCCGGCGGCGACCGCACCGAAGAGGTGCAGGCCGCCCAGCAGATTCTGCAGTCGCTCGGGATCCGCAGCTTCATGCCGCAGGTTACGAGCTGCCCCGGCTGCGGCCGGACTACCAGCACGTATTTCCAGGAGCTGGCCGAGCAGATACAGAGTTACCTGCGCGCCCAGATGCCCGAGTGGCGCAAGCGGTACAGCGGCGTCGAGGAGCTGAAGCTGGCCGTCATGGGCTGCGTGGTCAACGGCCCCGGCGAGTCGAAGCACGCCAATCTCGGCATCAGCCTGCCCGGCACCTTCGAGGAGCCCAAAGCACCCGTATACATCGACGGCAAGCTCTCCACCACGCTGCGCGGCGACACCATCGTGGCCGACTTCAAGCAAATCCTCGACCGCTATGTCGAGAGCCACTACGGGCCGGGGGCGAAGAGCGGGGAGCCGGTGGGGGCGCAATAGCTCTTTCCCCAGGTGCGCAAGAGGCGTAGAATCGCTTGCCATGAAGCCGACAGCCTGTTTCCTTCTTCTGTTTGCAATACTCGGAACTCGTTTACTCTCACAGACGAAGCCTGTAATTGACCAAGACCTATTGAAATCATTCCAAAAGCAATTGGTGCTTGACAATGTTGACATTTGGGTCTCGTCCGGAGTCGCCGAAAAGCTGCTCATCCACAAAGTTGACTGGGAGTGTCCAGCTGTCGCTAACTCTCTCGTCACAGGCACCGTCGTCGTGGCGTTTGAGATCGGCAGGAACGGGGACGTTCTTCATCCTATGGTTATCTCTGGCCCTCTGCGGCTACATGCGCGCGTCCTCGACGCTGTTCGGAAGTACAAGTACAAACCCTATCTCCTGAACGGCAAGGCGGTTGAAGTGGCGACAACAGTCTACGTTGCCGTGGACCTCAATCACGGTTGCCCGCTCATTGAATGATTCGCTGGACCCAGGTTCCTCGTCGGCCGCAGTCCGCCGGGCCGGGCGTCCCGAGTCTCGCTTTTGAGACTGGAAAGCTGCGAATCTCACCCTATTGCTCATTGGCATCTTCCCGATTGAGCGCAGGGCCCGGCGGCACGACACGGCTCAAAGTAAGGATCTTCTCGACGGCCCCGGTTTGACTGCAAACGCGCCTCAACTCAAATTCGTGTTCTCCGATTTGCGTGAACTGAGCCTCATCCCCCGGCTTCAGGTTCCGTTCTCTTACAATCGCCGCTGGGATGGTGATCCACTGTCCGTTTCCGCGTTTTCTGAGCTTCATCGTCTTCGTCAGCATGGACGCCTCTCACCTTGAATCGGCCCGATCCTGAATAGCGTGAGCCGTGCCGGGCGCGCCAGCTCTGGGCCCTTGGACCGGGGAAACCACGGGCCCCGACCCGCTCTCGCTTCCGCCGAACCCCCGCCCAGCCTCCGGAATCGTGCGTCCAACCAGCCTTTGGCGCGTCTAATCTACAGGAGAAGGAGCAGCCGAAACGGAGTGCTGCCAAGCGGATACCTGCGGCAGCGCCGCAAAGGCCTTCTCCAACCCCGGATTCTTGCGTTGGCAAGACCGGGGCAGATTGTGGTATTCTGTTGATCTCTGTGAGGATGCGCGCCCCTCTGCCCCACACATGAGCTTCGGCTCGCGGGCGACCCAGGCGAAACCTGAAGCGCAGTCATCCTGTTCCGAGCAACTACCTGAAGCCGCTTCTTTTATGCGGGTGACCGTGGGTCTGTCTCCGCGTGCCCAGATTTCCTCGCCTTGCGCCAGGAAATCTTTTTTGGCGCGCTTTGGGCGCGACCCCGCACCGGTGCGCAAACGGTGCCTAATCTACCTTGCGACGGAGAGCAGGATTATTTTGGCGATTGACGACAAATTCGAACACGAGCACGAGGCCGATCACGAACACGATCACGACCATGAACCCGATATTGACACCCTGATCGAAGTGGGCAAAGAGAAGGGTTACCTGACATACGGCGACGTGAACGAAATGCTGCCGGATGAGATGGGTTCCTCGCCCGACGATCTGGACGACCTGATTACCACCATCGGCACCCAGGGCATCGACCTGTTGGACAGCCCCAAATTCGGCGACAAGGACTTCGACCTGGAAGAAGGCGAGGACGTTGAGCTCGACCTGACCCCTGGCACACTGGAAAAAACCAACGACCCGGTGCGCATGTACCTGCGCGAGATGGGCACCGTTCCGCTGCTCACCCGCGAGGGCGAGGTCGAGATCGCCAAGCGCATCGAGCGCGGCCAGATGCGCGTAATGAAGGCCATCTCGCGCTCCCCCATCGTCATCCGCGAGATCGTGGCCCTGGGCGAGGATCTCAAGCGCGGCGTGCGCAACATCAAGGAAGTCGTCATCTTCGACGAGGAAGAACTCACCGAAGAGGTGGTGCAGCTTCGCGTCAAGTCCACCGTGGCCCGCGTTGACGCGCTGGTTAAGCACCAGAAGAAGATTGCCTCCATTGAGGAAAAGCTGGCCGCGCCGGCGCCTGCCACCAAGGCCAAGATCCGCGATGCGCGCCGCGGCCGCTGGATGATCGCGCGAGAGAAAGTTCTCATCTCGCGGATCGTGCGCGAGTTGAAGTACACGGCCATGGAGCGCAAGCGACTCCTCGACAAGGTCAACAAGACTGTCGACACCATGCGCACCCTCGAGCGCCAGGTTCGCTCGCTCGAGCAAAAGCACGAGGCCAGCAAGAGCGAGGAGCTGAAGAAGGAGTACCGCCGCCAGCAGAAGAACTGCAAAGTCGACCTCGAGAAGATCGAAGCCGACGCCGGCGTCTTGATCGTCGAGCTCAAGCGCACCCAGCGCGAAATGATCCAGGGCGACATGGATGCCGAGCAGGCCAAGCGCGAGCTGATCGAGGCCAACCTGCGCCTGGTCGTCTCCATCGCCAAAAAGTACACCAACCGCGGCCTCCAGTTCCTCGACCTCATTCAGGAGGGCAACATCGGCCTGATGAAGGCCGTGGACAAATTCGAATACCGCCGCGGCTACAAGTTCTCCACCTACGCCACCTGGTGGATTCGCCAGGCCATCACTAGAGCCATCGCCGACCAGGCCCGCACCATCCGCATCCCGGTGCACATGATCGAGACCATCAACAAGCTCATCCGCACCTCGCGTCAATTGGTCCAGGAACTCGGCCGCGAACCGTCGAGTGAAGAGATCGCCAAGCGCATGGACATTCCCGTCGCGAAAGTCCGCAAGGTCCTCAAGATCGCGCAGGAGCCCATCTCGCTGGAAACCCCTATCGGCGAAGAGGAAGACTCCCACCTCGGCGACTTCATCGAGGACCGTCAGGCCGTCTCGCCCTCCGAAGCGGTCATCAGCGTCAACCTCAAGGAATACACCTCACAGGTCTTGCGCACCCTCACCCCGCGCGAGGAGCGCGTCATCAAGATGCGCTTCGGCCTGGAAGACGGCTCCGAACACACGCTGGAAGAGGTCGGGCAGAGCTTCCAGGTCACCCGCGAGCGCATCCGCCAAATCGAAGCCAAGGCCTTGCGCAAGCTCCGCCACCCCTCGCGCTCGCGCAAACTCAAAGCCTTCGTCGAGGGCGTCAAGGAAATGTAGTTCGACAATAAGTAAGCCTCTAAGAGCTGTAATCCGCAAGGGTTGCGGCTCTTTTCTTGGCCCGTACTATCAATTACGCATATATGTATATATTGTTATATATTTAATATATTGACAGTATATGCAACTATATGCATATACTATAGATCATTGATATAATCGCTCGATCGGAGGAGGACTTCATGCCAGTAGCAACCGCCCGAAAGCCCATCACGATTCGCGCCCGCAAAGAACGCGTTCTCGTTGAATTCCCGGAAAACCTTCTGAAGCGCGCCGATGATGCCGCCCGCAAGCTGGACAAGAATCGGAGCGAATTGATCCGGACCGCCGTCGAGCAGCTCCTTGAGGAGATGGAGAAGAAACGGTTTGAACAGGAACTAGCCGCCGCATATTCAGCAAATGCGCAGATGAGCGGGGAAATTATGGAAGAATTCGTCCACGTGGATAGCGAGGGATTCTGATGGCTGGCAAGCCCTTTCGCGGAATGGTCGTCGAAGTTTCGCTGGACCCCGTTGTCGGCCATGAACAAGGAAAATCGCGCCCTTGCGTGGTGGTCCAGAACGACGTGGGCAACCGCTTTGCATCGACCACGATCATCGTGCCGCTCACCGACGCGGCTCGCGTCAAAGCTCCCTCGCCTATTTACGTTCCGGTGAAAATGGGTGATGGAGGCACGACCAAGAATAGCTGCATTCTGTGCGACCAGATTCGCGTAGTCGATCAGAGCCGTTTTGGCAAAGTCTATGGCGCACTCACTCCTGAAACCATGGCCAATGTCGATGCGGCTCTGTTGGTAAGCCTCGGTCTGCCAGGAGCCTTGCCCAAAAGCTCATTGTGAGATCGGATCGAAGCCAAATCCCCCTGCAAGCTCCGCCACCGTCGCGTTCGAGTAAGCTCACATCCGCGTTCGCAGCTCACCCTTTGGAGCTAGCGGAAGCCGTATCTGACTTGCGTTTGCCAGTTGTGGAACTGGCAGGGACAGGGTCGGCCACGCTCGTGTCGAGCTTGTCCATCAGCATCGTTCCCAGGCTCTCAAGAACCCCTTGACTGCTCCCGTTGCCAACCACCAAAATCTTGGGCATGAAAGAGGCCTCGCCAGCCGCAAGCGCCTTAATGGCGTTCACCAGAGTCGTAGGTCCTTTGCCCAGCGCCGCGACCTGTCTCTCGTAGGCTTCTGCGTTGGCCAAACCCACCGCGCGAACTTCGGCGCCCTTGGCGGTGCCGGTCTGCTCGATGTACGTGGCCTCTCCCTGGGCCTCCTTCATCCTGGCCTCGGTTCTGTTTGTCTGGATGTCCACCCCCACCTTTGACTTCGCAAGCTCCACCTGCATATCGGCGGTGCCACGAGCCTTCTCCGTCTCGATGCGCTGGTCCTGTGACTGTCTCTGCATCTTGAATGTTTCCACTTCCTGATGCGCAACCTCTCGCTGCGTCAGGACCGTAACCAACTGCTCGGGGTACACGACATCCTGGATATAAACTCCTCTGGTCTCGATTTCGTACTCGGCGAGTTTTTCCTGGATGTACGCGAAGGCCTCTTCCTGCACTTTCTGCCGCGTCTGGATGAACTTGATCGCTTCCATGCCGCCAATCTTGTCGCGAAAGAGATTGCCCACGGCCGCTTGAAGAACTTCGTTCACCAGGTTCTCCATGGAACCGACCATGGAAATAACGCGCGGAGCTTTTGTATCCGGAACGTGAATCAGAACCTGCAAGTCGATGCTGAACACAAAGCCCTCATTGCTTTTGGCAATGATCGGCTCAAGGCGAGCGTCAAGCCCGTGAGCTCCTGTCACGTCCTTTGCCCAATCGAGCTTGAGAATGGCCGTAAGAACCAGCTTCGCGTCGTAAATCCGTGGATTGATCGGATACTTCCCCGTTCGCAACGCTTCTTGCCAGATACCTTGGTGGCCAGGGCGAACCAGGCTGCCAAACTTGAAGCCTGCCCCGGATGTGTCCTGTGTGGGCAATCCCACGTAGGCCTTGATGACGGCCACCTGGCCCTGTTCCACAACCAGCATCGGCACTTGTTCCACGCGAACCAGGAACGGGTTAAGGTTGTAGGCGCCATAGAGTAGCGGGTCATGTTGCAGGCCGATCTTCCCGCCGGCTTCCAAAAACTTCTGAAAATCCTGATAGTTGTTGTGCTGATCGTTTTTACTGCCCAGAATCAAACTCATCAGTTGGAAATCAGTGACCCCATCTTGCCCTTCGAAGTCGCTGACGTCTTTGAAGCCGCCCAGCCTGCTGGCAATGGCGCCTGCCTGCAAGGGTTCGCCGTCTAATGTGGTGACCACTCCGATCATGTCCGTGACAACGCCGTTTGCGCCGGCCGGCTTGGGCGCAATGCGCGTCACATCAAGCTGCCAGTCTTCAAGGCCGAAGGCCTTGTAGGTGAGCTTGCCGTAGTCGGCCAGGTTCTTGTACTCCTCTGACACCGGCACGCCGAAGACCTGCGGCTTGGTGATCACCAGAAAAGCCACTGGGTGAATCGGCGCCAGCGTGCCGGGAGAAAGAACGGGTCTTTGAACGCCCTTCTCACCGCCCTTCTCAAGAAATGCTCTGAAGTCTGTGAAGTTGCCGAAGGCTGGATTGTATCTGGCTGATTTCGCTCCGATGGGCGTGGGCTTGCCAACCTGAGCGATCACCACGCCAATCTGTCCTGCTGGCACCTGCACCCACGGGTGTTTGGTCACATCGGCGAACAGCTTGAACTTGAAGCGTATGCCCGGCATGAGAAGATCAGCCTGATAACCGGCCTCTCCTAGAAAGGCTACGGGGTTATCGCCGGGCAACTTCCTTCCAAACCTGTTTCGTACAAGTCCGATTTGGGTCGGTCCAATACTGTAGAACGACATGAAGACGGCGCCAATCAAAAACAACGCGAATGCGATGATTAAAAATAGCAATACATAACCAACTATCTCTGCCATTTCAAATCTCCATTTCCTTCCCGCAAAATTCTTTCGAATTATACCTCCATCAGTCTCCTTTGATCTTCAAAACCCTAATCTACAGCGTAAAACGGAGTGACTCCTGGTCAACTGACTACTGACAGGTCAGCTAGCGGCCTTCTCCAATTCTGCCCATTCTTGAGCGACCAGCTTCAATCCCGTAGCCGCAACATTCTCCTCTAGGTGCGCAACCTTCGACGTACCCGGAATCGGCAGCATCACCGGCGAGCGTTGCAAGAGCCACGCCAGCGAAAGCTGCGCCACCGATGCCGAATGTCGCGCCGTAATCGCTGCCAGCGCCAGCGCCGCAGGGTTGTCCGCCTTCAGCAGCTTGCCGGCGTTGATCGGATACCACGGCAGGAAGCCGATGCCGTTCTTCTCGCAATAGTTAAGCGTTTCCTCATGCCTTCGGTCAGCCAAACTGTATCGATTCTGGACAGTCGTCACCTCGACAATTTTCCGCGCCGCTTCAATCTCCGCTGGCGTCACCTCGCTCAAGCCAATGTGGCGAATCTTGCCCTGCTCCTGCATCCGCTTCAGCGCGCCCAGGCTCTCTTCGAGCGGCGTTCGCGGATCAATCCTATGCAGCTGATAAAGATCAATGCGCTCCAGCCGCAGCCTCCGCAAACTCATCTCCACACACTGAATAAGATAGCCCGCGCGACCCACGTACTCGCTCTTCGCCGGTCCCTGGCGTGTGATGCCGCCTTTGGTGGCAATGACCAATCCCGGCGCATAAGGGTGCAGCGCCTCGGCAATCAGCCGCTCGGCAATCTCCGGCCCATAGGCGTCCGCAGTATCGATCAGCGTAACGCCCAGCTCAACAGCTCTTCGCAAAACGTTGCGAGCTTCGGCAGCGTCAGCCGGTTCGCCCCACGCGCCTTCGCCCACCAGCCGCATGGTTCCATAACCCAAACGATTGACCGTCAAATCTCCGCCGATGAGAAAGCTGCTGCTGGCCGAGTTAATTGGTGTACTCATGCCGATTGGATGCAATGCAAAGCCGAATGGAATCAAGAAGCACTGAGTCCCGCTTGCCCAATGCAGGATGCGGTCGATATTCTTGGTGCGATTATTCCAAAGAATAGACGCTCAGAAATGAGGTTGCCGATGAGGAGAATGAATTGTTGCATGCTGGCTATTCTGGTACCGGTCCTATCTGCCGCATCTCGGTTGCCCGCACAAGCAGCTTCCACGCCAAGGCCCGAACAACTGGCCATGCGCGCCGCCGCGGAGAAGGACCATCAGCGCATGATGGACCTGCTGGGCATCAAAGAGTTGCGTCCCGGAGCCAGCCATGACCCCAAATCGCCCAACCCGACCAACTACGACGAGTCCAAGGCCAACGTCTATCCCAACCTGCCCGATCCGCTGCTCCTCAAAAACAACAAGCGCGTGACTACAGCCAAGATCTGGTGGACCAAGCGCCGTCCGGAGATCGTCGAAGACTTCGACCGCGAGATTTTAGGCCGTGTTCCCGCCAACCTGCCCAAGGTCACCTGGGAGGTAGTGAGCACTACGCAAGAAAAGATCGGCGACGTGCCGGTGGTGATTAAGCATCTGGCCGGCCACGTGGACAACTCCGCCTACCCGAAAATCACCGTCAACATCGACCTTGAGTTGACCACTCCGGCCAACGCCACCGGTC